>NZ_JBRJGE010000007.1:0-192765 GCF_052983595.1 Psychroserpens sp. BH13MA-6
GTTAATACGATGTGTGAGAGTATGGATAGTACAGAGGTTATTGAGAGCGATCCACCAGTGGTGACTGCTACGGTTGTAACAGACGCTTTTGCTGATACGCACGTTATTGAGGTGAGTGTAGAAGGTGTTGGAGTGTATGAGTACAGTTTAGATGGTGGTCCGTGGCAGGATGAGCCTATCTTCGTGGATGTATCGTTAGGCGATCATATTGTGACGGCCCGAGATATTAATGGCTGTGGAGAAACTAGTACGACGGTGACGGTGATGGATTACCCAGTGTTCTTCACACCAAATGGCGATGGTTATAACGACACGTGGAACATTACGGCCATGGATGGTCAACCAAACGCAAAAATTTATATATTTGACAGATATGGAAAGCTGCTCAAGCAGCTCAACCCGAACGGAGCAGGTTGGGATGGTACTTATAATGGTAACCCGATGCCAACGAGTGATTATTGGTTTGTGGTAGAGTATAACGAGCCTAGCTCAGGACAACGAAAAGAATTTAAAGCCCATTTTACCCTCAAAAGATAAAACATCGATATGAATTTAAAAAAGTATTGTATAATAGCAAGTTTAGCCCTGTTCTCTTATTTGGGATCAGCTCAAGAAGGACTACCTATTTATTCTGATTATTTAACAGATAATTATTATTTGATACATCCATCTATGGCTGGAGTTGCTAATTGTGCAAAAGTTAGACTTACTGCAAGAGCGCAATGGTTTGGTCAAGAAGAAGCACCTAATCTTCAGACCTTAAGTATTAATGGACGGATTGGAGATTCGCCTTCAGCAGTAGGAGCCATTGTGTATAATGACAAGAATGGATATCATTCGCAAACAGGTGCCTATTTTACTTATGCACATCATTTGATGTTCTCTCGAAATGAGATTGACTTGAATATGTTATCATTTGGTCTGAGCGCTGGTTTTATTCAGTATAAATTGGATGAAACTGAGTTTTTAGCCGATGGTTTTGATCCTATTATTGGAGGTGTTGAGCAGAGTGCTACCAACTTTAATGTTGATTTTGGCTTTTCTTATCATTTGATAGACTTTTATGCCCATGCTACGGTCAAAAACGTTTTAAATAACGATGGTATTAATTTTAATGAACAAGGATTGAGTTATAACAACCTTAGAACTTATTTGTTTTCAGCTGGTAATACGTTTAGCAAGTATAACAGTGATTGGAGTTTTGAACCTTCTGTAATGTTTATGTATAGAGATGCTACAGAGGAAGCCTCCATTGATATCAATGCAAAGGCTTATAAAGAAATGGACTTTGGTAAAGTATGGGGTGGTTTATCCTATAGAAGAAGCTTAGATGGTGCCGAATATTTGGATGGTTCTGGAGTTAATAGTCAAAAACTACAATATATCACGCCTTTTGTAGGGGTAGATTACAATAATTTTGTATTTGCTTATACGTATTCGTATCAAGCGAATTCAGTGGTATTCAATAATGGTGGTTTTCACCAGATTACTTTAGGTTATAACTTTAACTGTAGAAGAGAGAAATTCGAGTGTAATTGTCCGGCCGTTAATTAAAAACCATTTATTTAAAAATATAAAAAGTCTCGATATTATCGAGACTTTTTGCGTTAGTGATAGAGGTTTTGTTGGAGCTCATCTTTGATAGCGACTACCGAAAGCACGACCCTTCTTACGAACCGGTAAGTGAGAAAGAAGGGAAACGCTATGCATCTTATTGCCATGTATACTTTTTAGCTTTTGCTTGGGTTTTAATCGCTTTTATCATCGCACTTTCCAATCCATTGTCATTTGATTTTTGTTGAGATGATATAAATTGTCGTCGCTGCTCATTTAACTTTTGAATATCTTTTTGAACTTTGTCTCGTTCTTCACGTTTATGCTTTATATAAGCCTCTAATTCTGATGCACTCATTTTTCTGAGCGCTTCAGGCAAGGCTTCTTTTTTCAATTGATCTAATTGAACCGTTCCTTCCTTTTCAGCATCAACCAAATCCCATCTCGAATTTTTATATAAATGTGAACTTTTACTCACGGTTCTGCTCACCGCGTTTTCTTGACTGTAACCATAAGCCTTTTCGTCTTGTTCAGATTGCAAGGCCATTTTTTGCTTTCCGGTTTCTCCATAGGCAATGTAGGTGTTGTTGAGCTTATGATTGAGCTGGAGTATTTGATCATCATAAGGTGTTGCCACGTAAGTGGTGGCATGATTGTGATTAATCGCCATGTAATTACCATGCGAAAGATCTGCGCCATCTTTCCAATATGTTGCAATACCTTGATTATAATCACCGCAGAAAATGGTATTGACGCTTATGTCGTTTTTATGGGCTTGCTTAGCGGCATCTTGGTAATTGACCTTCCCTTGTGAAAACGGTTCATTGCCAGCGATAAAAATCAATTTAAGGTCATCTTGATCGTCACCCCATTCTAATTGATTTAGTGAGGTTTGTATCACTTGACCGCAATATTCATTGCCACCGTTAGTAGTTAACGAGAATAATTTTTCAGATATGACATCCAAATCATTGCTAAATGACAATACCTGTCTGATGAATCCCTCTTCGCTATTGAGTCCGTCATTACCGTATTCATACAAGGCTATGAGAAGATTAGGTTTTTGTTCGCCGCATCTTGCATAGGACAATTCATTGACAATTTCCCAAAGTTGTGCTTTAGCTTGATCTATGAGACCATCCATACTATTACTCGTATCAAGAAGTAGTGCCACTTTTATAAATTGCTTTTTCGCAGGTTTTACTTCGGTGTTAAAAGCGATTTCCTTCGAGGTTGTCTTTACTTTGGCATCGCAGGATAAGATACTGATCAAGCAAAAGACCCAAGTCATGGTTTTAAATAATTGTTTCATTGTGATGTATTTTTTTGGGTTATTTTTTAGTCTTGGATGGCCGTACGTTCAAAGTGTACTCGCTTGTCTAAAGCAAATAAGAGTTCATCTAATTCGTAAACATTTTTATAGCCATAACCAAAGAGGTTAATATAAGTTGGAATGTTTAAAGCTAAGGAGACATAATCTTCGTCGCTAGCTTTTTTAGTTACCTTAGCGGGTATTGTTTTACTCGCGAAGTAGATGTCATCCCCGAAGAAATTATTATTGCAATAGATTAAAATCGTTGTGTTCTTATCAGGAATTATTTTTGCGAGATTTTCTTGCGTGAAGTCAGAAAAATTTAAATGAATGGCCCCTTTCATGTGTTTTTCATCGAACATGGCCTTCGATCTCGTGTCTAAAATGACGACGTTGTCTTCTTTGCTTTTCTGATAAAATTTATCAAAATTAATGAGCCGCTTGTTTCTATGAATTTTCACATCTTTCACTAAGGTTTCATAATCAGAGTAACTCACTCTGGCTTTCAGATAATTGGCGTTTTCGATAGTATCCGGCGAGCACATAAGTGCCACTAGTATGGTTAAAAAGAGGGTAGTTTTCATAGCGTTATATTAATCGGTTTGTAATGCTTTAATATCTAAGGTTCCATTTGGTGATACCACATAGTATTTGTGCTTGATTTCAGTTTTTACAACAGGTTCTGGTTTCGCTGTGACTGGCTTCGGACTATATTGTAATCGGATATTCATGCCTATCTGAACTACAGGCTCTAAAATGGAAGGATTGATGACGATATCATAGTTTTCATAAGACAATGGCTGATAATAATAGGATGTTTGCTTTTTTGCAGTGGTTACGCCTTTTCTTTTTTTAATGGCCTCAAAAGAGACACTATTAAAGGCTTGATAGCTTTGATAAAAGTCTTTAGGGAAATAACAATATTGATCATCAGCCATGGCCACGTTATAGTTTGCTAAATCAAAACCTAAGGTCTTGTAATAGGTTTTCTTTTCTTCAATGAGTTTTAAAAGTTTTGTTTGAAGGTTTTTGTAGACTTCTGCAATATTCTCAATATAGTAATCCACTTTCACTAAATTGTATATTTCACTTTTGGCACAAGCGGTTAAAATACTTTCAAATTGATTCGTTTTTGTAAACTGAATGTGTAAGTTTTGTTGTAACTCAAAGCCGTTGGGCACTTCTGTATAGGTTTTACTAAATAGCTTTTTTTGTACTTCTATTTCGTAATTAGGGACGAAGGAAATGACATCAATGGCAATAGCATCTTCGGTGATACCAATGCTTTTGAGTTCCTCTTTTATATTTTGAACTCGACGAGACATAAGCAAGTTTGTACTGTCTGCCGTTGGTCCTATTTGAGAGACGTTGAAGATAGCCGTATAAGTAGTCGCTTCGACATTTTGTAAGGCTTTTACATCAATAAAAACGGTAGTACTTGGATTGAGGATTTTATTAATTTGCTGCTGAACAGTGGGATTGTAAATATTCGCATTTCCTGAATGCAATACGTTTTGCCTGGAAATAAGATCATAATTTCCTTTGTGTTGGGCATTGGTCGTAGCAAAATAGCTAACGATTAACAAGATGCTTAAGGTGAAGTTTTTCATTTTTGTCTTGATTATTTTGATTAATGCTGGTAAATCTATGGGCATCTTATCGACATTAAAAACCAAAATGAGTCAATACAACGAGCCAATGAGTCAGTTATAGGACTGAGTGAGTTAAGCCTACTAATTGGCTTTAAAATGACATCATTTTGCGAATACCAGTTTTATTTAATCAATTAAAACACGTAAGTTTATTGCGTTCAATAACAATTAATGAAACCATTTTTTTCATATCTAATTCTGATGATGCTTTGCTTTTCCTTCGGAAATTTAAAGGCTCAAAATACTCGTGACCAAGAAGCGGTGCAGCGTGAAACAGCACCGTACTTCACCATACGAGGTTCTGTAAGAGAAAGTGATACATATAAGCCCATTTCTAAGGTGAATATTGAAGTTAATGGTGGTGCCTACACGCGAACAGATATTGATGGATCTTTTATAATTCAAGCTAGAGAAGGTGATGAGCTAGTCATTCGACATAAAGATTTTGAAACGGTTTATTATACCATTGGTAAAGATCATCGCGTGACTGTAGAAGTGGAACCTGCGGATGACACAAAACAGTTAGACACTAATTTTAAGACCGATATTAAGACCTTTAATGCCTTAATTGATTCCGTCGCAAAATATAAGAAACAAAATGTAGAAAAGAGTATTGCCTTTGTAGGCGACGCTCTTAAGCAAAGTAGTTCCCAAAAACAGAACGCAGAGGCTTATCTGGTATTGGCTGAAGTGTATATGTTTTGGAAACAATATGATCTAGCCGTAACTAACTACAGGGTGAGTTTACAGAACGTTGCTTCTAATCATGCCAAGTTGGGCTTAGGGAAAGCCTATGAGAAGAACAAGAATTATCAGGAGAGTTTAGATACCTACAACGCTATTAGCAAGCCGGAGTTGAGTAACTATCAATTGGTTGTGTTGTTTGAGGGGCTAGGCGATACCTATTTCAGTATTAAGAATTATGATGCGGCAGTAGAGGCTTTTAAAAAAGGTTTGGAAGTGGCTAATAAACATTTAATCAAACCCAAGATTGTTGATTTAAACTCTAAGATAGCACAGGCTTATAATGCAAAAGGAAGCAATGATAAGGCTGAATATTTCTTTGTAAACTCTCTTAATTTAGCTGAAAAAGAAACGAAAAAACGAGCTTTAGAAGAAAAGGTGACTGTTGCCGATTTTCAAAATACCAATCAGAATTACTCCGAAGAGATTCAGCTTAGAAAAGAAATTGTGGAAGATGTTCAAGATGTTGAGCGAGATTCTATTATTAAAAATGAAAGTGCGCTCACCCTTCAGAAGCAAAATTACAAGATTGGAAATGCCTATTTTTTACAAAAGGATTATGATAGTGCCATCCCGTATTTGGAAAAAAGTATTGAGGAGGCTGACGCAAAATCTGATTTAATTGTTAAAAAGGACGCTACCAAAAAACTATCCGATGTTTATGTTGATGCTGGGAACTTTGAAAAGGCTAAGGAAACATTTGAGTCTTATAAAAATGTGGTAGATGAACTGTACATTAAACGAGAGCAAGAACTTTCTCAGGCAGATAGGTTTCGACGAAATATCATTGAACAGCAGAACCGAATTACGAGTTTAGAAAGTGATCGTGCGTTAACTACAAGTCTGGCGAGCGAACGAAATAAAAATCAGCAACTTATTATTTATTCTTTAATTACCGGCCTGATTTTGTTGCTTATTACGGCATTTTTTATGTTTAAATACATCAAACAACAGCGATTGGCAAATAATTTGTTGGCACTGAAATCTTTAAGAAGCCAAATGAATCCGCATTTTATTTTCAATGCGCTCAATTCTGTCAATAGTTTTATAGCCAGTAATGATGAACGTACGGCGAACAAATACCTTTCAGATTTCTCGCACCTCATGCGCGCTGTTTTAGAGAATAGTGAGGAGGATTTTATTCCACTACAAAAGGAAATTGAATTATTAGATCTGTATACAAAATTAGAACATTTTAGATTTCAAGATAAATTCGATTATGAGATTATCGTGAAGGATGACGTCGCCGTTGGAGAGTACCAAATTCCACCCATGCTCTTACAGCCTTATATTGAAAATGCTGTGTGGCATGGCTTAAGATATAAAACTGAAAAAGGCTTATTAAAAATTACCATAGCTAAGAAAAGTGATCATGAAATCACCATTACTGTCGCTGATGACGGCATAGGGAGAGCACGCTCCAAAGATCTGAAAACAGAGAATCAACAGAAACAGAAATCCAAAGGTATGGGCAACATCAAAAAGCGTGTGGCCATTTTAAATGACATGTATAAGGATAAGGTGGATGTGTTTATTGATGATTTTCAAGATGCTGAGGATGTAGGAACTAAAGTCGTTGTAACCTTAAAAAAAGATTAAATGAAATTAAGATCAATCATTGTAGAAGACGAAGAAACTAGTAGAACCATATTGAAAAACTACTTACATAAATATTGCCCTAATGTTGAAGTTTTAGGTGAGGCTGGTAATGTAGAGGACGCCTTAATACTTATTAGGAATCAAGAATTAGACTTGGTCTTTCTGGATGTGGAAATGCCTTATGGCAATGCCTTTGATTTATTAGATAAGGTTGGTGACATTAACTTTGAAACTGTTTTTGTTACGGCTTACAATCATTATGCTATAGATGCTTTAAACGCACATGCGTCTTATTATCTCATGAAGCCCATTTCGATTGATGAACTGATAAAAGCTGTCGATTATGTCGCTGAAATTAAGACGAAGGAAGATGCGCTGCAAGATCAAGTTTTAGTTCCCAAGACCAATAATGTGAATGGCAAGATTACCATTCCACAACAAGACGGCTTTGATGTTTTGGAAACTGCAGATATTTTATATTGTAAAGCGGATGACAACTACACCGAAATCTATCTAAACACCAATAAAAAGAAATTGGTGAGTAAGACCTTGAAGTATTTTGAAGAAGCACTTTCTGATAGTGGTTTTGCTCGGGTGCATAAAAGTTATTTAGTCAACGTAAATGAAGTTAAAAAGTATATTAAAGGAAAGGGCGGTAGTGTGGTACTGAGTAATGGTAAGGAAATTATGGTTTCCGCATCAAAGAAATCAGATTTGTTATCCTATTTTAAGTAAGTTAGCGACTTCAGTTCAATTCAAAACATCAAAAAAATATGCCAATTATTAAAGCTGTAAACGGAAAACATCCGAACATACCAAAAGATTGCTTTGTCGCAGATAATGCGACCATTGTTGGTGATGTGGATATGGGCAACCAATGTAGTATTTGGTTTAATGCGGTCGTTAGAGGCGATGTTCATTTCATTAAAATGGGGAATAAAGTGAATGTTCAGGATGGTGCTGTGATTCATGCGACCTATCAAAAATCACCAACAACTATAGGAAATAATGTATCCATAGGACATAATGCTATTGTGCATGGTTGTACCATACATGACAATGTTTTGATAGGTATGGGAAGTATTATCATGGATGATTGTATCGTGGAAAGTCATAGTATTATCGCGGCAGGTGCTGTCGTAACTAAAAATACGATTGTAGCATCCGGAAGTATTTATGCCGGAATTCCAGCAGTTAAGGTAAAAGATGTTAGTAAAGCGCTAATTTCTGATGAAATAGATCGCATAGCGAATAATTATGTGACCTATTCTAGTTGGTTTGAATAGTCATACCCCTTTCTTTAGAAATCTAAAGCTTCAATTTTAAAAGTGTCATCCAATAATGATTTGAGCACATCAACGTTGCCGTTGGAATAGAACGTGTTCTTTGGGAATCGTATACTGTTGTTCAGTAAATCATGTTGCTCCAAGACAGCTTTTGTTTGTTTAGCAACAGCCAAACCAGAATCAATAATTTTTACGTGGGTCGGAAGAAGTTCTAAGAGCATTGGAATCAAATATGGATAATGTGTACAGCCTAAAACGAGGTAGTCAATATCGGCTTTTAACATTGGTTTGAGATATGCTTCCAATAGGGATCGCATTTCTGGGCTATTCGTTTTTCCGGCTTCTACCAGAGGAACAATCCCTTCACCAACTTGCTCAATAAGATCAATCCCATGACTATACAAATCTGATGTTTTGTGAAAAAGTTCACTACTTAAAGTTCCTTTCGTAGCGAGAATACCAATCGCTTTAGTTTGGGTATTCAATGCCGCTGGTTTAATAGCTGGCTCTATACCAATAAATGGCACATCATAAGCATCTCGTAATTCTTTAATGGCATTTGTCGTAGCTGTGTTACAAGCAACAACAATCAATTTTGCTTTTTTTTTGAGAAGCCACTCCGTGTTTTTGATACTTAATTCAAGGATGTCTTGTTTTGACTTACCACCATAGGGTGCATTTTTGCTATCTGCCAAGTAGATGGTATCTTCATTTGGCAACAAGGCGTGAATTTCCTTGAAGATAGACGTACCTCCAATTCCAGAATCAAATATGCCAATGGGTTGTGAACTCATGATAGTACAAAAATAAAAAAGCCGCTTTGTAAAAAGCGGCTTTATTTCATATTAATTTTTTGATGCTTAGAATCCTAATTCTTTCTTTACATCAGCTAAAAGATCTGTACCATCAGCAACGATGACACCACCACCTTGTGTTGAATCCAATACATATTGGAATCCTTTGGCTTTGGAAACTTTTTCAATAGCTGCTTTTGCTTTTTCAAAGATAGGCTTCAATAAAGCGGCTTCTTTCTTTCCTAAGTCTTCTTGCGCTTGCGCTTGGTATTGACGAATACTTTGCTCTATCTGCTGTACTTCTTGAGCTCTTTTCGTGTTTTCTTCTTCAGTTTTAGTTTCAGCTTCAGCTCTATACTGCTTTACTTTGTTCTGTAAGTCTGTCACTAAAGTTTTATACTCAGCATCGTAAGTTTTAGACAGTTTTTCGATTTCAGCTTGTGCCGCTTTCATTTCTGGCATCGCTTGCACCAATTCCGTCGTGTTTATATGTGCGACTTTACTTTGTGCTGTAGCAAGGTTAGTTGTACCTGCAAATAGTATAGCGGCGAATAAAAGGGTTTTTAAGTGTTTCATTTTAAAAATTGTTACGTGTTATAATTATTGTTTTTAGTTATCATCAGGAACGGAATCAGTTTCTTTTGCTCTTGCTTCTCGCTCCTCTTTTGCTTTTTTCCTTGCGGCTAATATTTTCTTTTTACGTTCTTCTAGTGCTTTTTGTCTAGCTTCACGATCTTTAATTTTTTGTTGTCTTTGCTCTTCTTTTATTTGTTCTGCAGTCTTCTCAGTCGCTTTGCCTGCTGCTGTAGAATCTTGCTTCTTATTGTTGTTCTCTTCCGGTAATTTCACCTTTTCACCACCACTGTTGTTAATACTATCTCTTTCCGCTTTTGCTTTAGCTCTATCGTCTAATATTTTTTGACGTCTAGCGGCAGCAACAGCCTTTAGTGAATCTCTTCGTTTTAATTGAGCTTCTTGTCTCGCTGCAATTTCAGCTTCTCTCGCTGATTTCTTTTCTTCAATAGCTTTTTGTCTTTCGTCTAATTCTTTGTTGACAATTGGCACCACATCTTCTTTTTCGGCTTGTTTACGTTCAGCTCTTGATTTTGCTTGCGTACGTTTTGCAGATCGTGTGATACTTCTAATCACGAGTTCACTAATATCGAAACGCTCTGCGGAATATAACATCACCACATCGGCAGATTTGTCAAAGATAAAATCGTATTTTTTTCCATCTGCAATTTCTTGAACTGCTGAAAAAATCTGATCTTGAATTGGTTGAACTAATTGCTGCTTCTGAATCATTAAGTCACCATTTGGTCCAAATCGTTTTTGCTGATACTCTAAGACTTCAGCTTCTTCAAAAGAAATATCCTCTAAGCGCTCTTCATATAATTCCTTTGTTAATAGGACTCTTTCGCTGTTTAATTGTTTCTTCTTAGATTCAATGGCTGTCAAACGTTGTTCAATTTCTGTTTTCCACTGTTGTACTTTTTGATCTAATTGAGACGATGCTTCTTGGTATTCAGGTATATTTTCTAGAATGTATTCCGTATCTATATAACCTATTCTAACACCTCGTTGCGCATTGGAAACAAAGCTCATTAGACTTATGATGGTCATTAAAAAAAGAACTTTACTTTTCATCTGTATTATTTTAATTTTTATGATATTTAATCTAAACTTAAATATGACAGACTAAATTACGATCCTGTCACTGTGTTTAGTTTTTCAAATTAACGAAATATATTCTGAAAAATTTTAACACACACATTAAATCGTCAAATAGTTATTAGAAAATATCGTGCCAAAATTAAAATTGTTGACCAATTATAAAGTGCGTTTCTAATCCATTTCTCACTGTTTGACCAGGTAATGCGTCAAAGCCATAACCAAAATCAATACCTAAAAGTCCGAAGGCAGGCATGAATATTCTAATTCCAGCTCCTGCGGAACGGTTGACACTAAATGGATTGTAATCCCTGAAATTGTCAAAGGATGCTCCAGCTTCCAAAAATGACAAGACATATATTTTAGCCTGCGCTTCCAAGGTAATTGGATAACGAAGTTCTAAAGAAAATTTATTGTATATCGATCCTCCATCCTGAGATGATAAGGATTGGTTCGGATAACCACGTAGCTGAATGACTTCTCTTCCATCAAGCGCATAATTGGCTAATCCATCGCCACCAAGGAAGAAACGCTCAAAAGGAATAACACCTCTGTCTTGATTATAAGCCCCTAAAAATCCGAACTCCATTCCAGATTTAACGACTAATTTATCCCATATTCTTGTGTACCAGTCACCTTTAAATTTAATTTTATAAAACTCCAACCAGTTAAATCGTTCTTGATCAATTTCACCAATTCGTGCGACATCGTCAATATCTGTAGGATCCAATCCGTCACGTTCCTCTTTTAATGCGGCATAATCTACATTATTAAATAGCGAGTATGGTAACGACATTTTAGCACTAATATTGAAATTAGAACCTCCAGTAGGATAAATTGGATCGGTACGCGTATTGTTTCTAGTTAATCCAATGGTGTAAGATAAGTTGTTAGAATAGCCATCACCAAATGTGAATAATCCTGTGTTATAATTTTTTAAATTATAATGCTGAAAGCTGAGTGCTTGTGAGAGTCTAAAATAATCATCTGGTTCTTTCAATCGTTTAGACAGACCTACTGTAATACCAGTAATATTAAAACGTCTACTTTTATCCGCTCTTCGCGTTACAGGATCAAATAAAAATTGCTTCGTATGTGATAAAGAAGTTGAAAACTGTGTAGGTCGTTTACCTCCTAACCAAGGTTCTGAGAAAGAGAAACTGTAAGTTTGGAAGAACTGTGATGCCTGTAATCTTAAGGCGAGACTTTGACCGTCACCCGATGGAATTGGTTGATAGGCTTCCTTGTTAAAAATATCTTTTATCGCAAAGTTATTGAAAGATAAACCAAGTGTTCCGATAAAACCGCCACCACCATAACCACCTTGTAGTTCAATTTGGCTAGAACCTCTTTCCACAACTTGGTACTCGATATCCACGGTACCGTCTTGTGTGTTGAAGTTCTTCATGTTAGGTGTTAACTGTTGCGCATCAAAGAACCCTAGTTGACCTAATTCTCTAATGGTTCTAATCACGTTACTTTTACGATATAATTGTCCAGGTTTAGTTCTTAATTCTCTGTAAATAACGCGGTCATTTGTTTTGTCATTTCCAGTAACTGATACATTATTGAAATACGCCGGTTTTCCTTCAGAAATTCTAATTTCCATGTCAATAACATTACCCTCTGCACTTATTTCAACTGGGTTGATCGTAGAAAACAAGTAGCCACTGTCTTGATATAAATTGGTGATGTCTACGGCATCAGGCTTTGTGTCATCTTGAATACGTTTACGTAATTCAACACCATTGTAAGTAGACCCTTCCGTGATCTTCAAAACCGATTGTAACTGTTTGTCAGAATACACGGTATTCCCAACAAAAGTTATTTTACCAAATTTATATTGTTCACCTTCTTCAACATTGATAAAAAGGCTGATGGTATTATCATCTTTATACACAATAGAGTCAGATAAGATTCTAGCATCACGATAACCATTTTCCTTGTATTTGTCGATCACACTTACAAGATCTTCTTCATACTTGTCTTTGATATATTTGGAACGCTTAAAAATGCGTATCAGATTTTTTTGTTTGGTATTTGACATGGACTTTCTGAGTTTTTTATCAGAAATTTTTTCATTGCCATTAAAGATGATTTTATCAATCTTTACTTTTTCACCCTTGTCAATATATACTAACATGTTGACACGGCTTTTTTCAATGGAATCGTTAGTGACTTCTTTCGTGTTAACCGTTACTTTCGTATTTAAAAATCCTTGCTTTTTGTATTTATTGGTAATGTAATTACGGGTAGTTGTGACGAGGTTCTCAGTAACTTTAACTCCTTTACTGAGATTGTTGTCCTTTTTTAGCTCATCAATTTTACCCTTTTTTACACCTTCTATGGTCACTTCATTTAATTCAGGTAAATCATGAAGATTAATTTCTAAGTACGCTTTATTTCCTTCGGTCTTAGTTAAGTAGACATCAATGTCACTAAAAAGATTGGAGTCCCATAATTTTTTGATAGCGTTACTGATTTGCTCACCAGGAATAACAATTTCTTCGCCCACTTTAAGTCGAGAGAATGAAATGATGGTGGAAGGATTAAAATTGGTGTTACCAGTAATTTGTATATCTTCTAAGATATAGGTTTTACCTTTATTAAAATCTGATTGCTGCGCAGCTACTATATTGGAAACACTTAAAATAAGTGCTATTAGTAGTGACTTGATATATGTTTTCAAAAGTAAATTGTTAGCTAAGTTGTTCACTTGTTTTTCCAAATCGTCGTTCTCTATTTTGATAATTAATCAAAGCATCATAAAGGTCCTTCTTCTTAAAATCAGGCCAAAGAATGTCTGTAAAATATAATTCTGCATAAGCAATTTGCCATAATAAAAAATTGCTTATTCTTTGTTCACCACTGGTTCTGATTAACAAATCAACATCTGGTAAATTTTGCGTGTAAAGATGATTATTTATAATGGATTCGTCAATGTTTTCGATGGAAATTATATTATTTTTAACTTTATCTGTTAATTCTTTTATAACCTTGATAATTTCTTCTCTAGACCCATAACTAAGCGCCAGTGTTAGCGTCATATGGGTATTGTTTTTTGTTTTATCAATGACCTCCATTAACTCCTGATGTGCTTTTTTCGGTAAATCCATAAGATTACCAATGGCCATCAATCGTATATTATTATCCTGAAGCGTTTTAATTTCCTTTTTCAAAGATTTCACCAACAGCTTCATTAAGGTTTGTACTTCTATTTTAGGGCGCTTCCAGTTTTCTGTGGAAAACGCATATAAGGTTAAATGTTTAATCCCTATTTCTGCACTCGCTTCTACGACCTCTCTTACCGATTTTGTGCCATTTTCGTGTCCGATGACCCTAAGCATGCCTTTTTGCTTAGCCCATCGACCATTGCCATCCATGATGATGGCCAAATGATTTGGCAATTTTTCCGTCAGTATTTGATCTTTTAAACTCATCTAAAAATTGCAATAACAAGGACGTTGGCCAAAGGTGTAAGTTAATGTGAATCCTGAAAACACGTACCAATCATTACTATTGGTGTTTCCAAATGCCAAGCTACTGGTATTATCAAAATCAGGGACACTCCCATCTAATTCATCAGAAAAGGTATAGCGCGCTCCAATTTCAAAACCTAACACCAAGTGGTTGGTTATATTAGATTTCACACCTAAAATCATCGGGATTCCAAAGGCCCAACTATCGGTTCCTTCATTGGTGTATTCCCCAGCATTGAAAAAATAATTCGGATATTTCGTCGTGGTCACTCCAGAATATAAATAAGGGGTTATTTGTGTTTCGGATTTATGGAGGTCAAATTCCCAAAACGTAAATTCCATACCTGCAGAAATCTCCAATAAATTGCTGTCAAATTTGTAGTTTCTTTCTCGTCGTCTTGGATCGTCAGATTTTGAATCATCACCAACAAGGTCTGAATAAATAATAGAGACTCTCCACGAATGTCTTGGACTTCGGTTCCATTTTAATAATAAACCAAGGGCAGGCGCATTAGGGGCAATATATTGGGTAGACCCAACATCGCCAATAAAATTACTGCCTCCTGCAAAACCACCAATTTCATAGATTTGAGAATGGCTCGTTTGAAGAAAACATATACTTAATAAAAATAAGATTAAATACCTCATAAATTTTTAAAAGTTTGCAAATATAATAAATAAGAATTGCCTGTGGTAATTTGGGGCAAATAGTCTTACAGAAAACTTATTTTACAAGGTTTTATTGCCTATTTGGGTCTAATTTCGTCGGTCTTCTCCCCAAAGCATTTTTTGCCTTAAGGTGTCAATAAAACTTTCGTTCATCAACTCTACCATTTTAATTTTGAAATCGGCTTTTTTAATGGTAATGATGGTGGCGTTGGATAAGGTGACTATGCGCGAATCCAGAGACATTAAATGTTGATCTTCTCTTCCATCTACTTTAAGTTCAATGGTTGTTTTGTCAGGAATAACCAAAGGTCTGGCATTCAGATTATGAGGTGCAATAGGTGTAAGAACAAAGCTGTTGGCTTCCGGAGTAATGACGGGTCCACCACAGCTTAAAGAATAACCGGTAGACCCAGTTGGTGTGGAAATAATGAGTCCATCTGCCCAATAAGACGTGAGATATTCCTTGTCGAGGTGTGTTTCTACGGTAATCATGGAAGTCGTATTTTTTCGACTTACTGCGATTTCGTTTAAAGCAAAATTTGTCTCTTGTAGGGCGTCGTTTTGTGGATGCGTGGTAACGCTCAATAAGGTGCGTTCAGAAATTTTGTAATTGCCTTCGATAACTTGTTCAATGGCCGTTTTTATGGCATCTGTTTGAACGGTCGCTAAAAAACCTAAACGTCCTGTATTAATGCCTACAATTGGAATGGATAAATCTCGAACATAGGTGACAGCTCTTAATATAGTGCCGTCGCCACCAACACTTATGAGCAGGTCATAACTCTCGTCTAACACCGAAAAAGCATTAACACTTTCATTTTTTTTGACTTCGGAAGGTAGATTATTTAAGAATGACGATTCTACATAAACCTCACAGTTTTTACTGAGAAGTACTTCAATGAGATCTTCGAAAGACTTAAATGATTTGTCATAATAGTGCTGACTGTAAACGGCTACTTTCATAGATTAGATATCTAAGTATTTTTTGAGATATGCTGAACGCTCCTTCAAGCTTTCTACGTAGGTATCTTCTTCATGACCTGAAATAATATTGTAACTGTATCTTCTAAAAGTTTGTATGACATCATTAAGTCCGGCATTACCGATTTTTAAGGTGATTTGAATAACATCACTTTCCATCTTGGAAATAAATGCACCCAGAATCTTGGCGTCATTGGACTCGACAATCTGACTGATTTCACTGAAGGAATAATCTTGAAGTCCTTTTTCAACGATAAGGATACCTCCAGGTTCAGCGAAAAAGGGCGTTTCATTAAACAAACCAATAATATCACTTAATTCATAATAACCAAGATAATTCTGATGTTTATCCAAAACAGGCATAATATTGCACGAGTTTTGAGCGAATGTCTCAAGGACATCTAACCAATTCGTATCTGGTCGTACAAAAAAGCCTTCAATAGCATAGTTACATTCAGAAATTTTCATATCTGCCTCAAAGCAATGGGCATCTGTTTCAGAGATACAACCTTGATATATGCCGTTATTCTCAATGGGAATATGAGAATACGTCAATTCATTGAACAAGAGTTGCAGATCGCCAACTTTGTCGTTGACATTGAGTGGTTTTATATCATTAATTATATATTCTTGTAAAGGCATAATGGTATCAAAATTCTACTGCAAATTAATTAAAAATAACCACAATAAGCATGAAGTACTTTGTATTTTTGTAATCAAATAAGGAAGATATGACTAAGTTAAGCGTTAACATTAACAAGATAGCGACACTAAGAAATTCCCGCGGAGGAAATACGCCAAATGTCATTCAATTTGCAAAGGACGTGCAGCGTTTTGGAGGCCAAGGTATTACTGTACACCCGAGACCAGATGAACGGCATATTAAGTATCAAGACACTCGTGATCTAAAACCGGTTGTGCATACAGAGTTTAATGTGGAAGGAAATCCCATTACCTCATTTATGGATTTGGTTTTGGAAGTCAAACCCACTCAAGTAACTCTAGTGCCTGATGCTGAAGATGCCATTACATCCAATGCTGGATGGGACACCATTAAGCATAAGGCGTTTTTAACGGACGTTATTTCAGAATTTAAATCCCATGGCATCCGAACGTCCATATTTGTAGATCCCGTCTTGACGATGGTTGAAGGCGCTAAAAATACAGGTACCGATCGTATAGAACTTTATACGGAAAGCTTTGCCCATGACTATGCTTTAGGTAACAAAAGTGCCATTGAGCCATTTGTGAAGGCTGCAGAATTATCCAATGAATTAGGCTTGGGAGTCAATGCAGGTCACGATTTATCCTTAGACAATATCAAATTTTTTAAAGAACAAATTCCAGGACTACTAGAAGTGTCTATTGGCCACGCTTTGGTGTCGGAAAGTCTTTATTATGGTATTGAAAATGTTATTCAAATGTATTTACAGCGTTTACAATGATTTTACATTCACAAATAATAGGCGAAGGCCAGCCATTTGTTATTTTACATGGGTTTTTAGGTATGTCAGATAATTGGAAAACTTTAGGCAACCAATTCAGTGAAGCTGGATTTCAAGTGCATTTAGTGGACCAGCGAAATCACGGACGAAGTTTCCATAGTGACGAATTTAACTACGACGTCATGGCGACCGATCTCAAACATTACTGTGAGGAACATCAACTTGAAGACATACTCCTTTTAGGACATTCGATGGGAGGAAAAACCGCGATGCTCTTTGCTACAGAGTATCCCAATTTAGTTTCGAAATTGATGGTTGCAGATATCAGTCCGAGATTCTACCCAGTACACCACGATGCTATTTTATCAGGATTAAGTGCATTAGATTTTTCAACACTGAAAAGTCGAGGAGCCGCAGATAAAGCATTGGCGAAGTACATCGCAGAGGTAGGTGTGAGAATGTTTTTACTTAAAAACTTATATTGGGTAAAAAAGGGACAATTAGGCATACGTCTCAACCTTGAGGTTTTAAGAGACCAAGTGTCTGAAGTTGGAGAAGCCTTACCATTACATGCAACATTCGAAAAACCGACGTTGTTTTTAAGAGGCGATAAAAGTGAATACGTCATGGTTTCTGACGGACGCTTAATCAAACAACATTTTCCTGAGGCTGCTATTGTGACCATAGAAAATGCTGGACATTGGTTGCATGCTGAAAATCCAGACGATTTTTACGATGCTGTTATAAAATTCGTTACATTTAAAGAATAAAAAGAATTAGATATGACTGTAGTTATAAGACTTTTAATTACTGCGATTATTGTAGTGCTATTGGCGCATGTTTTGCCTGGCGTTGCTGTGAGCGGATTAGTGGCAGCGATTATTGTTGCCATTGTTTTGGCACTCTTAAACGCCATTCTTAAACCTATTTTAATTATTCTAACCATTCCTATCACGATACTGACTTTAGGCTTGTTTTTGTTTGTGATTAATGCTTGCGTGATTTTATTAGCCGATAAACTCGTAGACGGCTTTGCGGTTAGTGGATTTTGGACTGCGCTGTTGTTCAGTATCTTATTGTCCATATCACAATCAATTGCCTATTCCTTTTTAAAAGAAAAAAAGAAAAACTAGACTGAAATTCAATAACTTAAAATCTTGTTGGGTTGCAAAAAATATCGTATTTTTGCAGCCCTTTTTAACACCCAATAATGGGTTTATTGTAGAAAAAATGAATATTACAAGAGAAAACATCGACGCATTAAATGCTGTAGTCAAAGTAGATATCGCTAAAGAAGATTATAGCGATAAAGTGGAAAAAATATTAAGCGATTATCGTAAATCGGCTAATATTCCTGGTTTTAGAAAAGGTCATGTACCAATGACTTTAGTGAAAAAGCAGTACGGGAAAGCGGTATTAGTAGATGAGGTCAATAAATTATTGCAAGATGCATTAGGCAAGTATTTGACAGAAGAAAAGCTGGACGTTTTAGGAAATCCATTACCAAAGCCACAAGATGATTTGGATTGGGATTCGGATGCGTTTTCATTTGAATTCGAGTTAGGATTGGCACCAGAATTTGAGGTCAATCTAAAAAGTAAAAAGCCTATCACACATTATAATATCATTGCCGATGAGAAAATGTTGGATAATCAAATCGAACATATCAGAAAGCAGTATGGAAAAATCGTTTCGGAAACTGAAGTAGCAAAGGATTCTGAAATTACAGGTGTCTTTAAAAATGAAGAAAAAGGTATCGATAATTCGGCAACCATTACCTTAGATAAGTTTAAAGGGAAGGCAACTGAGAAGAAATTTATAGGAGCTAAAGTAGGGGACGTCATAACTTTAAAAACAAAAGGATTATTTAATGATGATCACGATTTAATGACCTTTTTGAAATTATCTCATGATGATGCTCATGGTTTCAATGAGGAAGTTACTTTCACAATCAATGAAATCAATTCAAGAGAGTTGGCCGATTTGGATCAAGAGTTGTTTGATAAGCTTTTCGGAAAAAGTGTAGTGACTTCAGTAACAGAATTGAAGGAGAAAATCAAAGTAGATTCTGAAAAACAATTCGCTCAGCAAGGTGATCAAAAATTGTTAAATGATGTGACCGAATATTTAGTGGAAAATACCAAGTTTGATCTTCCTGCAGAATTTCTTCAAAAGTGGATGCAAACAGCAGGTGAGTCAGAAATGGATGCAGATCAGGCTAAAGAGGAGTACGAAAAATCTGAAAAGAGCATGCGTTACCAATTAATTGAAGGTAAATTAATTGAAAAGTATGATCTTCAAGTACAATTCGAAGATTTGAAAGCTCATTCAAAAGAGATGATAAAATCTCAAATGGCACAATTTGGTCAAATGGATCCTAGTGATGAAGAATTAGAAGGAATCGCTGCAAGAATTCTTTCTAATAAGGAAGAGGTGAAGCGATTATCCGAACAATTAATGAGTTCTAAATTGTTAAATCTTTACAAAACCGAAGCCAATTTAAAGACAAAGGAAATAACTTACGATGATTTTGTAAAAGAGTTTTACAGCTAAGCAAATACATTATAAATTAGTATATTTGAGCGTAAGACTTTTCAGTCTTACGCTTTTTGTTTCACAATAATTGATTTAAGAAAAAATCTATGGATTACGGAAAAGAATTTGAAAAATTCGCAATAAAAGATCAAGGGATCAGTAGTACATATTACAATAAGATCATCAGTAGCATGTATCCAACCGCATTGACACCAAATATTATTGAAGAGCGTCAAATGAATGCAGTAGCAATGGATGTGTTTTCACGTTTAATGATGGACCGTATCATTTTCTTGGGTATGGGAATCAACGATCAAGTGGCTAACATCATTCAAGCCCAATTATTATTTTTGGAAAGTGCTGATGCTTCAAAAGATATCCAAATATATATCAATTCGCCAGGAGGAAGTGTTTACGCTGGTCTAGGTATCTATGATACCATGCAACTCATCAAGCCGGATGTGGCTACCATTTGTACAGGTATGGCTGCTTCCATGGGAGCTGTGTTGCTTTGTGCAGGTGAAAAGGGGAAGCGTAGTGGCTTAAACCATTCGCGCGTCATGATTCATCAGCCAATGGGTGGTGCACAAGGGCAAGCCAGTGATATTGAAATTACAGCACGCGAAATATTAACGCTAAAAGAAGAATTATATAAAATTATTAGTAAGCATTCTGGACAGGATTACGACAAAGTTTATGAGGACAGTGATCGTGATTACTGGATGAAAGCTGAAAAAGCGAAGGAATACGGAATGATAGACGAAGTGCTATCTAAAGGTTAAATGAAAACAACTGGTCATGTATTAGAAAAGATCAGGAATTAAAAAGTTATGGCAAAGGAAGAATTAGAATGTTCATTTTGTGGAAGGAAAAAGCCTGAAACTAATTTATTAATCGCAGGACTGGATGCGCATATATGTGATCGTTGCATAGAGCAAGCACATGGTATCGTTCTGGAAGAATCAAAGCAAACTGATAATGCGGAGCTGTCTTCAGAGTTAATGCTGAAGAAGCCACAGCAGATCAAAGCGTTTCTTGACGAATATATTATAGGTCAGGAGTATACCAAAAAAGTCATGTCAGTGGCTGTTTACAACCATTATAAGCGTTTGCTACAGCCTCCTACGGATGATGATATTGAGATTCAAAAATCGAATATTGTCATGGTAGGTCAAACAGGGACAGGTAAGACCTTGATGGCAAAAACAGTCGCTAGAATGCTCAATGTGCCTTTGGCCATTGTTGATGCAACAGTACTTACAGAGGCTGGATATGTTGGTGAAGATGTGGAAAGTATCTTAACGCGTTTACTGCAAGCGGCAGATTATAATCTAGAGAAGGCTGAGAAAGGGATTGTCTTTATTGACGAAATTGATAAAATTGCTCGTAAGAGTGATAACCCTTCAATTACAAGAGATGTCTCAGGAGAAGGTGTTCAGCAAGCCTTGCTAAAATTACTAGAAGGTACTGTTGTTAATGTGCCGCCTAAAGGTGGTCGGAAACATCCAGATCAAAAATTTATTGAGGTCAATACCGAGCATATTCTATTTATTGCAGGAGGTGCTTTTGATGGTATCGAACGTGTGATTTCAAAACGTTTGAACATGGCTGCCATTGGCTATAAATCTTCGCATGACGATGAGATTGTAGACAAGGACAACATGTTACAATATATTATTCCAAAGGATTTAAAAGATTTTGGCTTGATTCCTGAGATTATTGGGCGTTTGCCAGTCTTGACGTATATGGATCCGTTAGATGCGAATACCTTAAGGGCTATTTTAACAGAGCCTAAAAATGCTATTATCAAGCAATACAAGAAACTGTTTGATATGGATGAAATTGAATTTACCATTACTAATGGTGCCTTAGACTATATTGTTGAAAAGGCGATAGAATATAAATTAGGTGCCAGAGGACTGCGTTCACTTTGTGAAGAAATCCTTACCGATGCGATGTTTGAAATGCCAAGTTCTGGTGAGAATAAGTTGAATGTTACCAAGTCTTATGCTGAAAACAAGTTGACAAAAACCACCTTGAAAAAGTTGAAAGCAGTATCTTAAAGAAGTCTGGATACACTTAAAAAAAAAAAGAAACCACTCTTTCCCGAGAGTGGTTTTTTTATTGGATTTAAAAACTAATATTGCTAAACAATATCTTGAATAATTTTAGTCTCTTTTTTTTGTCTTAATTAATGCTTGTACATCTTTAAAGACTTCGTAAATATAGAGTGATTACATCGAGATAAAAAGTGCGATGAATCACTTTTGGACAAACACTAACATATATTCGTTGTCTGGAGTGAAGCCGTGTCATTCATCGGGTTTTTCAAACTTTGTAGGATTATTCGACTATTTAGTTATATCGTTTAAATGAAGTAACTCGTCCATATATTCTCGACTGTTCGATAGCCTCGGGATTTTATGTTGTCCACCTAATTTATTGCATTTTTTTAACCAATCATAGAATAAGCGCTCACGTGCCACATGTATTTTTGGCATATTTAAAGTCATATTATTGAGTCGCTTCGCTTCGTAATCTGAATTCAAGGATTGTAAAGCTGAATCCAACAATTGATTAAATTGTTCGATACTGTCAGGTGCTTTTTTAAATTCGATGAGCCATTCATGAGAGCCTTTCGCTTTGCCATTCATAAAAATAGGAGCAGCTGTATAATCGACAATTTCCGCGTTGGTAGAAAAACATACTTCCTTGAGTGCGGCTTCTGCATTTTCAATGATCAACTCTTCACCAAAGGCATTGATATGATGTTTGGTTCGGCCAGATACTTTAATTCGATAGGGATCAATTGAAGTAAAACGAACGGTGTCGCCTATTTTGTAACGCCAAAGTCCTGCGTTAGTCGTAATGATAACGGCGTAATTTTTACCAACTTCAACCTCGCTCAAAGGGATGACATGTTGATTGGGATTACCATAGACATCCATTGGGATGAATTCATAAAAAATCCCATAGTCTAACATGAGCAATAATTCGCTACTGTTATTTTGATCCTGAATGGCGAAAAACCCTTCCGAGGCATTGTAAATTTCGTAATATTTGAAGTTGGATTTTGGAAGAATAGCTTTGTACTGATATTCATATGGTACAAAACTCACACCTCCATGAAAATAAACTTCTAAATTAGGCCAAACATCAAATAAGCTATCTACTCCAGTACTATCTAAGACATTGTTAAGGAGTACGAGCATCCATGACGGTACACCAGCCAAACTCGTCACATTTTCATTTCTGGTTTCATCAACAATGGCTTGCATTTTTTGTTCCCAATCACTCATTAAAGAGACTTTACTACTTGGTGTACTACTGAATTCTGCCCAAAATGGCATATTATCAATAAGGATGGCGGACAAATCACCGAATACCGTACCATTCTCTTTGTACAATTCTTTGCTACCTCCTAATCTCAGACTTTTTCCTGTAAAGAGTTGGGCGTCTTCATTATTGTTGAGGTACATACATAAGAGATCTTTGCTTGCTGCATAATGACATTCTTCAAGCGATTCTGAACTTACAGGAATGAATTTGCTTTTGGCGTTGGTAGTACCACTAGATTTTGCAAACCACTTAATAGGATTGGGCCAGAAAATATTGGATTCGCCATTTCTTGAGCGTTCAATAATGTCTTGATAATCTTCGTAAGAAGAGATGGGAACACGCTCTGAAAACGTTTTATAATTGGTAATCGTCCCAAACCCATATCTTTTGCCAATTTCAGTATCCTTAGCAGTGTAAAGGAGGTGAAATAGTAATTCGTTTTGTACTTCATTTGGATATTTTAAAAACAATTCGATCTGGTCAAATCGTTTTTTTAAAAACCATGAAGCAATAGAATTTACTAAAGGAATCGGCATTTTTATAGTATCTTTAAGTTTTAAAAATAATACTTTTTTTCATATGTTTTATCAAGGTGTTTTAACAAAAATGCAAACCGAGTTAGATGAGCCTATCCAGTATTTTTTGATATTGGAAAATGATTTCCTGAATATGAATCAGTTATTGGGAAAATCGGTTACAATTGAATTTGTAAAATACCAGTGCTTAAATTGCGGATTAGACAAACCGATATACAGGCAAGGCTTCTGTAGAGATTGCTTTTTCGATATTCCACAGGCAGCAGACTGGATTATGAGACCAGAATTGAGTACCGCTCATTTAGGCAAAGAAGATCGTGATTTAGACTATGAAAAGAAGGTGCAATTGCAACCTCATATTGTTTATTTAGCTAATTCTAGTAACGTTAAAGTAGGTGTAACACGAAAGTCTCAAGTTCCCACGCGATGGATTGATCAAGGCGCTCATGAGGCGATTGAAATTGTGGAAGTACCTAATCGCTATTTGGCAGGTGTCACTGAAGTCGCCTTAAAAGAGCACGTAGCTGATAAAACCAATTGGCGTAAAATGTTGAAGAATGATATTGAAGATGAAGATTTGGTAGAATGGCGAGAGCGATTGAAAGGTTATATTCCTGAAGAGGCCAAAGATTATTTTATTGCCAGTAATACTGAAACAAATCTTAAATTTCCGGTATTGCAGTATCCTGAGAAACCGAAAAGTTTAAATATAGAAAAGGAGCAACTGTATACTGGTAAGTTGATGGGTGTCAAAGGACAGTATCTAATTTTTGAAGATAACACCGTTTTCAATGTTAGAGCTAATGAAGGACTCGTGGTGAATATTAGCATCGATTGAGTTTGTCAGATCTTTTTTGTAACTTCAAAAGAAAACCATGAAAATTTCTGTTGCCTTTTATGTAGGGTTAGCGACCGTTCTTCTCGTGTTGTTAACTATTGCTGTAGCGGTGGGCGTTTCTTTCAATGTTGTGTTTCTTTTGATGTGCTTAGGACAATTGGCCTTATTGGTCATGGTGTATAAAGTGCTTTCAGATAACTATACCACAACCAAAACGTTCAAGGACTTTTACCAAGATTATAATGTGTCAGAAACAGACAACTACCGATAAAAAAAAGTCACATTTCAGAAGAAATATGACTTTTATATGTATGTGAAAAACGCTTATATATCCTCTTGATCTCTCAAGTTTTGAATGTAACCAGCCTTCTGGATTTCACGTCTTCTTTTTACCGATGGTTTCGTGAAAAATTGGTTTTCACGAATGTTTTGCATTGTTTTGACGTTACGGTGTTTTCTTTTGTAACGCTTTAAAGCACGTTCAATGCTTTCTCCTTCTTTTACTAAAATTTTTATCATTGTAATACTTGTGGTTATGGGTTTAGGGCTATCCTAAATACGTTTTTAAAATTTTACTTTTGGAATCTTGTCGTAAACGCTTAATTCCTTTTTCTCTTATTTGTCTAACACGCTCTCTTGTTAAATCAAAGGTTGCTCCAATTTCATCTAATGTCATTGGCGGTTCATTACTCAATCCGAAATTTAAACGTATCACGTCACTTTCTTTTTGAGATAAGGTATCCAGAGCTCTGTTGATTTCAACATTCAATGACTCTTGCATTAACTCCTTGTCAGGATTTGGTGATTCACCAGATTTAACAACATCATACAAACTAGATGTTTCACCTTCTTTTAAAGGCGCATCCATTGATAAATGTCTACCAGAATTCTTTAAGGACTGCTTAACTTCTGTGACAGTCATGTCCAATTCTTGTGCAATTTCTTGAGCGCTTGGTGGGCGTTCATGCTTCTGCTCTAAAAATGAGAACGTCTTATTGATTTTATTTATTGAACCAATTTTGTTCAAAGGTAATCTAACTATTCGAGATTGTTCTGCTAAAGCTTGTAAAATTGCTTGTCTGATCCACCAAACAGCGTAAGAAATAAATTTAAAACCTCGAGTTTCATCAAAGCGTTTAGCTGCTTTTACCAATCCAGCATTACCTTCATTGATTAAATCTGGAAGTGTTAAGCCTTGATTTTGGTATTGTTTAGCAACAGAAACCACGAAACGTAAGTTAGCCGTTGTGAGTTTGTCCAAAGCCAATTGATCGCCTTCTCTTATCCGTTGCGCTAATTCAACTTCTTCTTCAGCAGTGATCATTGGTAACTTACTGATGTCTTGTAGGTATTTGTCTAAGGATTTGGATTCACGGTTGGTAACTTGTTTGGTAATTTTTAATTGCCTCATATATTATTGTGTGTTTTAAGAAGTTTGCAAGAGTACAACATAACTTTTAATTTGAGAAAAGCAAATAAAATGTTGTTTCTTTATGAAAAAGATTGAAAAAAGGATGTTTTTTAATCTTTTTTTAACGTTTGAAGTGGAAATCACTAATTATTTGTGGAATCTTTTTCCTTTTTCTTCTTCTTTAGTAATCCACCTAAAATATCTTTGACCCCTTCCGTCACGGTATTGGTTTTTGTAGTATCCGTTTTAATCGTCGTGGAATCTTTAGGCGTCGTATTGTTATTGTTGCCTCCCATAATGCCACCGAGAATATTCTTAATCTCCGTTTTTCCTTTATTCAGTAATTTTTCTTTCTCTATTTTAATCAATTGCTGCGTTAAATTCGAAACACCACTTGTTAAATCGGTTTGAACTTGCGGACTAGTATATGTTCCTGAGATATTCGCCGTCACAGGAATCGTTATTTTATTCACTTCAGGATCGTCTATTTTACCTAATAATTGATTCACTTGACTGCCCAAATATTTGGCAGGCACCTCAAAGACAGCTTCATAATTCATGGTCTTATCAAAACCATGAGATCCTGACACAACTATATTGATGTCTTCGTATTTTAAGTTAAACGGTTTTACTTTTACTAATCCGTTGGCAAATTGAAACTGTGTTTTGATATCATTTAAATTAATCTTATCAAAATCAATAAAATTAAGAGCGCCAGTGAGCTTACTTAAGATGGATGCTTCATTTTGAGAAATACTAGTTGTGAGCAATTCGGCTAAAGCATCTCCAGAAATCGTACTTAAATTAGGTGTAAATTCGCTATCCAAAGTACCTTGTAATGAGATCATCGTGTTCAGTTTTCCTTGCAGAGCCTTGGCAATTGGCGCTAAGTTCTGCAACAGCTCTAAGTCTCTAAATGATTGAGAAATATCAAAACCTTCGGCTCCCAAATTCAAATTGAAGGTAGGTATGTCTGTTCTAGTTGAAACTTTTCCTGTGAGTGCTAAAACACCATTAAAAAGATTCGATGTTAAATTCTTGAGATTAGCTTCTTGGTCTTTCACTATAAGCGTGCCGTTAACATCTTTTAGCGTTAAGTTGTCGTACACAACAGTTTTAGCGTTGGCATTGATAGTACAATCCAAGAAGTCTGGAATTTTTAAGGATTCATTTGCTGAAGTGGTTTTATTGGATGTTTCCGAAGCAGATGTGTCCTCTACCATAAAATCACTTAAAACAAAATTATTTGAGTTCACATTGAAATTTCCTTGAAGGTTTTTGTCGCTCAATAAAAAACCCAGTAAATTTTTAATGGTTCCGTTGGCACTAAAATCACTAGATCCTGTGATAGCGTCAAAATTATTGAGGGACACATTTCCCGGTGTGAAGGTCATATTCGCCTTGTTAATTTGGATAGGGTTCACAATGTCTTCCGATGAAAACACAAAGTTAGTCAGGCTAACACTACCATTGTTTTTAATGCGAGCATAGGCATTCGTTTCAATCGCGTTCATGTCAAATGACGTATTGAGTTTCCCTTTCAGAATACCACTTAATTCTTTGTCAAAATCGATGGGATAGGCTTTTGTGAAATTAGCAAGGTTGATGGTGCCATCAAGATCGGCATTGACAAGCATGTTTTTAGTTAAATTTTGAATGGTTGCATTGGATCGAAACATATCTTCATCAATTTTAAAATCCAATTGTTGGATATCAACAAACGTATCGTCAGAATTACCTGTCGTATTCTTGACGGCAGCATTGATAGTTATATTACTGACACGTTTCGGTAAATCCGGATATTTGAACGACGCATTATTTGAGGTGATATTAATGTCGAGCGTCGGGATAGTTGTTTCTGAAACTTTTCCTTTGATGATGCCGTTCACCTTAAAATCACCAGAGGTTTCTACATCCTCAATATTTTTTGAATAGGTTTCTGGAATTACCGCAAGGAAATCTTTAAAGGATGATTCAGGATTCTGAAAAGTGATATCAATATCTTGACCGTGTTCCAACTGTTGCACATATCCTTTAAAAACCAAAGGTAACTGATTGATGTAACCTTTGTTTTCAAGGAAGGTATATTTTTGATCTTTCAGGTTCATACCGAGAAGCGCATCTAACTTGATATGATTTTGATTCAGATAATTAGTACTATCTATGGTCATGCTCATATTTGCTGTCGTTTTAGTATCTAATTCCGAAGCGGTTTCAGAAAACGTGCCATGACCAGAATGATTGAGTTCTGAAATATAAATCTGAATATTAGAGCCTTCATCCAAATAGGTAAAAGCACTGTTATTAATTTTGTAATCCTCAATATCAAAGGCAAAACCTCCAGTAGAGTCTGCTGTTGTATTGGTGGTTTCTTTGGTTTTGGTAATGTCGTAATTGTTATTGCCAAGCTTATCGGTTTTCAGTGTTAACAAGGCCTCGTCGATATTAATGGAATTCACAACGATAGGATCCTCACTGGCAGTTTTGAATAATTCTTTCACAGACATGGTGAAGGCGATGTTCTTCGCAGTCGCAAACGTTTCATTCTCAAAAGGTTTGTAATTAGTTATAATCAGATCATCGACTGTTACATGTGCTTGCGGAAAGCTTCTAATAAAACTCAAGCTCACATCGCTGAATTCAACTTTGGCATTGAGATTATCATTGATATAGGTTTTAACGATGTCTTTAATTTGACCTTGAAATGCAAAAGGTATTGCCAGAAGTAAAAAGAAAATAATGAGTACTGTAATCCCGATAATTTTAAATGCTTTCTTCATGAGGTTATGTTATATCTTTAGATACGTTAAGAATAGAATATACGACTAATTAAATCAAAAGTTTAATATAATTTTAACCCATTCGGTAGAATGATTTGCTGGTTAGATAAGTGCTATTTCTTCATTTACTTTTAGTTTAAATCTCTTTTTGAATAGGTATACACCTATATAGAGTAGAGGTGTGTCGCAGGCGGCAACAATGACCTTAAAAAGAAACCCACTAATTAGGAGGCCTTGAAAGTTTTCCCAAGGAATTATTCCGAAAGTGCACAGCAATATCAATATGGTGAAGGTATCCACAAATTGGGAAAACCATGTGGAAAAATTGTTCCTCAGCCATAAGTGCTTTCCTCTCGTTAAACGCTTCCAAAAATGATAGATTTGAATGTCTACAAATTGCGCAAAAAGATAGGTAATCATACTCGCAAATACGGCAATAGCAGAATTGCCAAACACTAATGAGAAGGTCTCGTCATCCACATACGACCAAGAGGTGGCCGGAACTTGACTTGACACTAAAATAATAAGCAAAGAAAATACAGAAGCAAAAATACCAGCGATGACCACTTGGTTAGCGCGCTTTTTGCCGTAGATCTCACTGATTAAATCGGTTATTAAAAACGTTATTGGATAAGGTAAAATACCCACTGAAATTTCAAATAATTTGGCTCCAAAAATTTCAACATCAAAAGGATACCAGTAGAAAAACTTCTGAAAAATAAGATTGGATACTACGAGAGACGTGATAAAAAGAGCGGCTAAAAATAAGTAGATTCGCTGTGCGGCAAGTTTGTCTTTTAAGGTCATAAATTGTGAATAAAAACTTACTGTAAATATACGTCAAAGTGATTTTCTTTTCATTATTTTGACATCTCATTATGAATGCAACCCATCACGTTTACATCGCTCTAGGCAGTAATAAAGGCGACAGATTTAAGCATCTGCAGGATGCTGTTGATTTGATTTTTTCCGAAATAGGTACCATTCATAATATCGCTAAGGTTTACAATACACCAGCCGTAGGGTTTGATGGCGACGATTTCTTGAATACTTGTCTAGTGCTTGAAACCACCTTTTCGGCAGAGAAGGTTATGGATAAACTCCAGCAAATCGAAAAGCGAATGGGTCGTGAAAAAAGGCAGTCCGACACTTACGAATCCAGAATCATTGATTTGGACATTTTGTTTTACGACACGTGCATATTGAAAAGTGAACATCTGGTTGTCCCGCATCCTGAAATTCAAAATCGGCAATTTGTCTTACAACCTTTGAAAGATATTGCGCCTAAGTTGGAACACCCAGTTCTGAAGAAAAGTATGACCGATTTACAATCTGAATGTGCCGACCACAGTGAGATTGAAGCCATTAATATCTGGTTGAAAAATCCGACACGACAATATGATTTTTCCAAATTTAATTACATCGCAATAGAGGGTAATATCGGAGCGGGAAAAACAAGTTTGGCGCATCAAATATCTAACGATTTTAATGCAAAACTGATTTTGGAGCGTTTTGCAGATAATCCATTTCTGCCAAAATTCTATCAAGAGCCACAACGTTATGCCTTTACCTTGGAAATGTCTTTTTTGGCAGATCGCTATCAGCAAATAAGTGATGATTTGTCGCAATTGGATCTCTTTAAAGACTTTATTGTAAGCGATTATGATATTTATAAATCTTTAATTTTTTCGAAGATTACGTTGCCAGAAGATGAATTCAAACTGTACAGAAAGCTTTTTTATCTCATGTACAAGGATATCGCTAAGCCAGAACTGTATGTCTATCTTTATCAGAATACCGAACGACTGCAAGAGAATATCAAAAAACGCGGACGCGATTATGAACAAAATATTGATGATGCCTATCTGGAAAAAATCAATGCTGGCTATTTGGAGTTTTTAAAAAACCAAACCGAATTGAATGTAAAAATCATTGATGTTTCCGACAAGGACTTTGTGAATAATAGGAGAGATTATGTTTGGTTGCTCGGAGAGATTAACGAATGAGTCTATGGATGCGTAAAACAGTACATAGGTTATGAAGTAAATGTCACAATTCGTACAAAATGCTTACGATTTGACCTTCGTTTTCACTTATTTTTGATGTACACAAGACCTGTTGGCTTTTTATCTTGAGATGAAATGGTGCTTGGAGCAAATCAACACCACTTTTGTATTTGAGCCTGTTGCCTTGACCAGTTATCATATCGCGATTCGGAATAAAATGACCTATCGGCATATGTTCAGTTAAAATGAGATATTTATAAATTGATAGTTTCTTCGAAATGGTTTCAATCTCTTTATTTGATAAATGCTGAAGCACTTGTCTTAAAATGGCGCAATCTGCCTTTGGAAGTTCGTCTTTGACGATATCCATACAATCAAATTGGAGGTTTCCTTCTTGATACTTGGTTTTATTTCTTTCGATGAGTTTCTCAACAATATCAATCCCTATATAGCATTTGGAATATTTCAGGAGTTGTTTTCCAATATTAAAATCGCCACAGCCTAAATCACAGACGACTAAAGACCTGTTGTGAGATTCTAAAAAAGAGCTAACTGCCTCTAAATACGGATTTACAATTTTTGGATCGTGCGAGCCTTCACCAGAGTAAAAATCAAAATCAGTCCCACCCCAAAGGTGCTCGTCATAAATTTGTTCCATGACCTTTATAGTTGGCCACGGACTTTTATTGCGTTTATTCAAGAATTTATTGGTTTTGTGATTTTAGAAAATAAATCCCAAACTACAAGGCCACAACTCACCGAGATGTTTAAAGAGTGTTTGGTGCCAAATTGAGGAATTTCAATCACCATATCGCTCGCATTCACCACATCTTGAGCAACTCCTTTGACTTCATTTCCAAAAACCAAGGCATAAGTTTGACCATCTTCTGGGTAAAAGTCATAGAGCATGGTAGCACGCTCAGCTTGTTCTATAGCGACAACTTTTATATTTTCAGACTTTAATTGTTCAACGACCTCAAGTGTATGTTCAGCATAAGACCAATCTACGGTCTCTGTGCTTCCTAAAGCTGTTTTTCTAATATCGTTATGTGGAGGCGTTGCGGTAATACCACATAAATATATTTTTTCAATTAAAAAAGCATCACTGGTTCGAAAGACAGACCCAATATTATTCAAGCTCCGGATGTTATCTAACACGATAATCAAGGGTGTCTTTTTAGCTTGTTTGAACGCCTCTACGTCCAATCTATCGAGTTCGCTGTTTTTGAGTTTTCGCATGTTAAAATCTTATGCTATTTGTAGATAACTTATAAGGTTTCGGTTTTAGAAACCTTCAAATTATAAGTACTTTAGCAGTCTTACAATTTCAACAAAAATACACTTTAAAAGAGAATACCATTGGCTAAAAAAGCAAAAAAGGAAACACCATTAATGAAACAGTATAATACCATCAAGGCGAAATATCCGGATGCTTTGTTATTGTTTAGAGTGGGTGATTTCTATGAGACTTTTGGAGAAGATGCGATAAGAGCGTCTAAAATTCTCGATATTATATTGACAAAAAGAGGGGCTGGGAGTGAAACGGAAACGGAATTGGCTGGTTTTCCTCATCATTCGTTAAATACCTATTTACCTAAATTGGTTAAGGCTGGAGAGCGTGTGGCTATTTGTGATCAATTGGAAGATCCTAAACAAACCAAGACTATTGTTAAACGTGGTGTTACTGAATTGGTGACACCTGGTGTTGCTTTAAATGATGATATACTGCATTCCAAAACCAATAATTTTCTGGCGGCTGTTTATTTTGGAATCAACACTGTTGGAGTGTCTTTTTTAGATGTGTCAACAGGTGAGTTTCTCATGTCTCAAGGCAATCCTGAGTATGTTGATAAATTACTTCAGAATTTCAGACCCAGTGAAGTCCTGGTATCCAAACCGAATCGAAAAAAGTACGCAGATGCTTTCGGCGATGATTTTCATGCTTTCTTTTTGGAGGATTGGGTATTTCAGGATGATTACGCCAATGAGACCTTACGAAAACATTTTAAAATTGCGTCTCTCAAAGGTTTTGGAGTCGACGATTTATATGAAGGGATTGTGGCCTCAGGTGCTGTTTTGCATTATTTGAGTGAAACACAACACCATAAATTAGAGCATATTACAAGCATTCAGCGCTTGTCAAAAGGCGCTCATGTTTGGATGGATCGATTCACTATTAAGAATCTAGAACTATACCATTCTACCAACCAAAACGCGGTGACTTTAATTGAGGTCATTGATAAAACTATTTCTCCAATGGGAGGCCGACTTCTCAAACGATGGTTGGCATTACCTCTAGTAGATCTGGATAAGATAAATGAGCGGCACGATGTGGTAGCGTTTTTAAAAGATGATGCCGTTCTTCTTGGGAATGTGCAGCATCAGTTAAATCAAATAGGTGATATTGAACGCTTAATTTCAAAAGTGGCCACTGCTAAAATCACACCTCGTGAGGTCATTCAATTGAAAAACGCCTTGGAAGCCATAGTGCCTATAAAAGCATTGATTAGTCAAATAGATCATAAAGCTTTGCAGGACTTGGGAAATCAATTGGATGCTTGTGAAGCGCTTCGTGAGCGCATTAAAGCAACTTTAAATGAAGAGGCTCCAGTCAATATTTTAAAAGGTCAAACCATTTCATCAGATTTCTCTTCGGAACTAAAAGAGCTTCGAGAGCTGTCGGCATCTGGAAAGGATTATTTGGATCAAATGTTAGAGCGAGAGAGTCAGCGTACAGGTATTACCTCTCTAAAGATTGCTTCCAATAATGTTTTCGGGTATTATATTGAAGTGAGACACACGCATAAGGATAAGGTGCCTGAAGATTGGATTCGCAAACAGACCTTGGTTAGTGCTGAGCGCTATATTACAGAAGAGCTCAAAACATATGAGACGAAGATATTGGGAGCAGAAGAGCGTATTTTACTTATTGAACAGCAGCTATTTGCAGAATTGGTAAATTGGATTGGACAATTCATAAAACCTGTTCAGAAGAATGCAGCATTGATAGCCCAATTGGATTGTTTGTGTGGATTTGCAAAATTAGCGACAGAGAATAATTATTCTAGACCTTCCATAACAGAAGGGTTTTCGCTCAATATTAAAAATGGGAGGCATCCTGTCATTGAAAAGCAATTACCGCATGGCGAACCTTATATAGCCAATGATGTTTATTTAGACAGAGAACAGCAACAAATCATTATGATTACAGGACCTAATATGTCTGGTAAATCGGCGATATTACGTCAAACAGCCTTGATTGTGCTTTTGGCACAAATGGGAAGTTTTGTACCTGCTGAGAGTGTTGAAATAGGTTTAATAGATAAAATTTTCACGAGGGTTGGTGCTAGTGATAATATTTCCATGGGTGAATCCACCTTTATGGTTGAGATGAATGAAACGGCTTCCATCTTGAATAATATTTCTGAAAGAAGTTTGGTTTTATTAGACGAAATTGGTCGTGGTACAAGTACTTATGATGGGATTTCCATTGCATGGGCTATTAGTGAATATTTGCATGAACACCCGAGTAAAGCCAAAACACTTTTTGCAACGCATTACCATGAACTCAATGAAATGTCAGCAACATTTGAAAGAATCAAGAATTTTAATGTGTCTGTTAAGGAGCTGAAAGACAATGTGCTATTCTTGAGAAAGCTGGTTGAAGGAGGAAGTGAACACAGCTTTGGTATTCATGTGGCGAAAATGGCAGGAATGCCACAGCAAGTGATCCATCGGGCTAATAAAATCTTGAAGCAATTAGAGAAGTCGCATTCGAGTGAAGAGCTGACCGATAAGGTAAAGACACTTGAGAATGAGATGCAATTGAGTTTCTTTAATTTGGACGATCCGTTATTAGAGCAGATCAAGGAAGAGATCGTTAACATTGATATTGATACATTAACACCTGTTGAAGCCTTGATGAAACTTAATGAAATCAAGCGTATGTTGTTGAAAAAGAAGCGCGCATAAAAAAAATATTTTTTTTCTCAAAAAGGCTTTGCTTTTCTTAGAAAAGTCTTAAATTTGCCCTCGCAATTGTAACAAAGTTTGTCACAAAAATTGCTATAATGCGAAAGTAGCTCAGGGGTAGAGCATCACCTTGCCAAGGTGAGGGTCGCGGGTTCAAATCCCGTCTTTCGCTCTAATCCTGAAAAGAAATACCAAGCTGAAGTGGTGGAATTGGTAGACACGTTGGACTTAAAATCCAATGTCCATTAGGACGTACGGGTTCAAGTCCCGTCTTCAGTACAGATGAAAAGCCGAAACAAACGTTTCGGCTTTTTTATGTTTAATATCTTAGGAAGTTTACTTCGTAATGATTTTGAATACGAGCCATCATGACTACCCATAAAAAAAGCCTAGTAGGAACTAGGCTTTATAATTTGAACAAAAAGCTGAAATTAGTTATCGTCTCCCGCTACTTCTTCAACAGCTTCACCTGTAGCTTCAGCAGCTTCTTCCGTTTCTTCCACAGCCTTATCAATGGCTTTTCCGGCTTTTTCTAATGCGCCTTCTGTTTCCTCTGCAGCTTCTTCCGTTGCGTTTTCAACGGCATCTGCAGCGTTATCAGCTTCATTTTTAGTTTCTCTACATGATGAAACAGATACAACTAATGCTAATACTAACGCGATACTTAATATGATTTTTTTCATTTTGGTTTATTTAATTAAAAAAATTAGTGATTTTCTACTTCAGCCTTCATTTTGTCTGCAGCATCATTCACTGCATCCTTAGTGTCATTCATTGCATCTTCAGCATCTGCTTTCATTTTATTAGCGCCTTCTTCCATATCATCACCCATTGAGTCAACAGCTTCTTCTACTTCATCAGCAGCTTCTTCAAGAGCGTCTCCAGTAGCTTCAGCAGCTTCTTCAATAGCATCTCCAGCTTCTTCGGCAGCATTTTCAACCGCATCAGCAGCGTTGTCTGCACCTTCTTTTGTTTCTCTACATGATGTTACAGACACCACTAATGCCAATACTAAGGCAAGATTTAAAAATAATTTTTTCATTGTAATAGTTTTAGTGTTAATTGTTAATACACGAATTTAATAACTTATATTGAAATTTAGTTAAAAAATTTAACATTTATTGATTGGCTAAATTTCGAATAACGTGTTATATACGTATATATTTAGTGATTTGGACTACTGCGCCCTTGTTTTCTTTAATAAAATTAAAGTTCTTTAGACCAAAAGTTTTACGATCTGTGGATGAAGAAATAAATTGATTTAATTGAGATGCTAATTCAGATTGGTTACTAACGGATACCACGCCAGCATTTGCAATCATTGTGGATGCCTCTGGGAATTTTTCATAGTTCTGACCAATGATGATTGGCACTCCAAATACAGCAGGTTCCAAAATATTATGGAGTCCTGTTTTGCCCATGGCACCACCAACATATGCGATATCAGCATAGCTGTAAATTTTTGAAAGCAGACCAATCGTATCGACGATGAACACCGATGCAGATGACAACGTCTGCGATTTTTGGTCAGAATACAAGACGTATTTACCATCAAGAGAATCTCTAATATGATTGATGTGTTGTGACGTGATTTCGTGTGGTGCAATAATAAATTTTAGTTGCTCGCTTGCATGTTTGTTGATATATGGAATCAGTATGTTTTCATCTTCTGGCCACGAACTTCCAATAACCACGCAGATACTATTGCCTTTAAATTCTGAAATAAAATCAAGTGAGTTGTTCTGTGCTAATTGATCATATACCCTATCAAATCTGGTGTCACCTGCAACTGTGACATGTTTGTAGTTGATATCTGATAACAAGTCTTTCGAATTCCGATTTTGAACAAACATATGCTCAAAACTAAAGAGTGCTTTTCTTTGCTTTTTTCCGTAGAATTTGAAATAGATTTGATTATGTCGAAATAAGGCTGAAATCAAAATGGCTCGTCGATTTTGATTTTTTAATTCTATCAAAAAATGAGCCCAGATATCATATTTTACGAAAATCGTAAATTCTGGACGCACAAGTTCTAAGAATTTCTTAGCGTTTCGTTTTGTGTCCAATGGTAGATAAACAACGATATCTGCAACGTTCGTATTTTTTCTGATTTCATAACCTGAAGGAGAAAAAAATGTCAATACTATTGTATGTTCAGGATAGATTTTTTTTAGTACTTCAAAAACAGGAAGGCCTTGCTCATATTCTCCTAAAGATGCGCAATGAAACCACAGGCATCGGTCTGAATCATTCAGTTTTTCCTTTAACGTTTTGAAGGTCTTTCGTCTTCCATCAACGCCTAATTTAATTTTCCTATTGAATGGCGCTATAAGCTTTAAAAAAAATGAAAGTAGATGTATTCCGAGGTTGTACAATGCTTGAACGTTTTATCGTCTTGCTAAAATAGGGTTCTTTGAAATAAATTCATTGCTTTATGCTAATGAATTTCGTAATTTCGTCTAGTATGAAAAAAATTCAAATGGTTGACCTTAAGGGTCAATATAACAAAATAAAAGAAGCTGTAGATGCGTCAGTATTAGAAGTATTGGATTCCACGGCTTACATTAATGGACCTAGAGTTCATCAATTTCAGAAAAATTTAGAAAACTATTTAGGTGTCAAACATGTCATTCCATGTGCCAATGGTACTGACGCACTCCAGATTGCCATGATGGGCTTAGGTCTTCAGCCAGGAGATGAAGTCATCACAGCCGATTTTACCTTTGCAGCCACGGTTGAAGTGATTGCATTATTGCAATTGACACCAGTATTAGTGGACGTTGATCCGGTGACATTCAATATTGATGTTGATGCTATCAAAAAAGCCATAACGCCAAAAACAAAAGCGATCGTACCCGTTCATCTTTTTGGGATGTGTGCTAATATGGAAGCCATCATGGAAATTGCAAAGTCTCATAATTTATTCGTTATCGAAGATAATGCGCAAGCCATTGGTTCGACCTATACTTACAGCGATGGTACAAAGGCTAAATCAGGAACCATTGGTGACGTTGCGTCTACCTCTTTTTTTCCTTCAAAAAATTTAGGATGCTATGGTGATGGTGGCGCTATTTTTACTAATAATGATGAGCTGGCACATACCATTAGAGGAATTGTAAATCATGGCATGTATGAACGCTATCATCATGATGTGGTTGGTGTGAATTCTAGATTAGATTCCATTCAAGCAGCAATCTTGGATATTAAACTTGAACGACTCGATAGTTATAATAGAGCAAGACAAGTAGCGGCAAGAGCTTACAATAAGGCCTTTGAAGATCAAGAAAATATTATCGTACCTACGGGTAAAACAGTGTGCACTGGCATATGTAGTGATTGTGATTGTCATGTGTTTCATCAATATACCTTACGTGTGAAAAATGTGGATCGCGATGCCCTTGTAAAACATTTAAATGAACAAGGGATTCCTTGTGGTGTTTATTACCCCATCCCTTTACATCGTCAAAAAGCTTATGTGGACGACCGATACAATGAATCAGATTTTCCAGTTACCAATCAATTAGTAAAAGAAGTCATTTCTTTGCCGATGCATACCGAATTAGATGCTGAACAAATATCGTTTATTACTTCGACGGTTATAAATTTTGTCAATTCTTAACTATGAAGAAAATTCTTGTTACTGGTGGACTTGGATTTATTGGTTCTCATACGGTCGTTGAACTTCAAAATGAGGGTTTTGAAGTGGTGATTATAGATGATTTATCCAATTCGTCAATCGAAGTTTTAGATGGAATCACATCCATTACTGGAACAAAACCCATCTTCGAAAAGCTGGATTTAAAGCATGAGTCTTCCGTTATTGATTTTTTTAAAAAACACCATACGATTTCCGGAGTGATTCATTTTGCCGCAAGTAAAGCCGTAGGGGAAAGTGTTGAAAAACCCTTACTGTACTACGAAAACAACTTGAACACCTTAATTTATCTTCTGAAAGAAGTCTTGTTATTACCAGCATCCAACTTTATATTTAGTTCTTCATGTACTGTTTATGGACAAGCCGAAGAGATGCCTATTACTGAAAACGCACCTATACAACCTGCAGAATCACCTTATGGAAATACGAAGCAGATTGGAGAGGAGATTATTCGAGACACGTGCAAAGTCAATACCAATCTTAATGCCATTGCTTTACGTTATTTTAATCCTATTGGCGCACATTCAAGTGCTAAAATTGGAGAATTACCTATTGGTGTTCCACAAAATTTAGTGCCTTACATTACACAAACAGCTGCTGGTTTACGAGAAAGTTTATCGGTTTTTGGTAATGATTACCAAACTCCGGATGGTACTTGTATTCGAGACTACATTCATGTTGTAGATTTGGCGAAGGCTCATGTTGTTGCTTTACAACGATTATTGGAGCAAAAAAACACATCGAATTACGAAACATTTAATGTTGGCACTGGTGTAGGGAGTTCTGTTTTGGAAGTGATTAAGTCGTTTGAAAAAGTATCGGGACAAAATCTCAATTACAAGTTTGCAGCCAGAAGGGAAGGCGATATTACGTCTGCCTATGCACACACTGAAAAAGCCAATAAGATACTTGGTTGGAAGGCTAAATCTTCACTTGATGAGGCCATGAAATCTGCTTGGGACTGGGAGAAACATATTAGAAACTTATAAATCAACTATCATGAAAAACATGCTTCGACTTCTAGCACTTTTACTGACAACGTCGGTATTAGGGCAAAATACGTATTTGCATTGCGGAAAACTTATTGATACCAAAAGCGGTAATGTACTTACTGAGAAAACCATCGTTGTTTCTGGTTCAAAGATTACGGCTGTAGAGAATGGCTATCTTAATATATCCTCAGCAGAAGATGTTATTATTGATCTCAAGGATAAAACGGTCATGCCTGGTCTTATTGATATGCATGTTCATATCGAAAGTGAGACGAATCCTAAAGCCTATCTCGAAGATTATACCTTGAATGATGCCGATATAGCTTACAACGCTTTACGCTATGCGGAAGTTAGTCTTATGAATGGTTTTACTACTGTAAGAGATTTAGGAGGTACAGGTGTGAATGTCTCTCTAAAAAATGCGATAGCATCTGGTAAAGTGGTTGGCCCTAGAATTTTTACTGCGGAAAAAGCCTTAGCCACAACCGGTGGTCATGCAGATCCAACGAATGGTGCTAAGCGATCTTTAGTGGGTGATCCAGGTCCGAAAGACGGTGTTGTTAATGGTGTTGATGATGCGAAGAAAGCAGTGAGACAGCGCTACAAAAATGGTGCTGACCTTATTAAAATTACGGCTACAGGTGGCGTCTTAAGTGTTGCAAAAAGTGGTCAAAATCCGCAATTTTCTATAGAAGAAATTAAAGCCATTTGTGAAACCGCAAAAGATTACGGCTTTCATGTCGCAGCACACGCACATGGTGATGAAGGGATGCAACGCGCCATTAAAGGTGGTGTTAAAACTATAGAACATGGCACATTGATGAGTGAGGAAACCATGGAACTTATGAAACAATATGATGCGTATTTAGTGCCAACCATTACTGCGGGAAAATCTGTAACCGATAAGGCTAAAATTCCAGGATACTATCCTGAAGTTATCGTTGGTAAGGCCTTAGATATTGGACCTAAGATTCAAAATACATTTGGAAAGGCCTATAAAAAAGGTGTTGGAATTGCCTTTGGAACGGATGCTGGTGTGTTTTTTCACGGAGAAAATGGAAAGGAATTTGCCTATATGATGGAAGCGGGTATGCCTGCCATGGAAACCATCCAATCGGCGACAATAACCAATGCATTAATTCTGAAAATGGAGAATGAATTAGGGCAAGTTCAACCAGGTTTTTTAGCCGATATTATAGCCGTCAATGAGGATCCTACTGTCAATATAGGCACCATGGAAAACGTGGTTTTTGTAATGAAAGAAGGAAAAATCTATAAAAATTAACTTGTCAAATTCTCAATAGATAGCACTTCTAGATAAGGATATGATAATTATTTATTAGGATTTTTACGACTTTTCAATTTAAACGATTGATTAACAATGATTTAATACTTAAAACTTGGAATTGGTCCGGTATCTTCGTTACTTTGAAGCTTAATGATAAATGAAAACCAATGAAATTGATCAGTATTAAAAGAGAAACCAGACCAGAGGTTAGGTTTACCAAAAAGATGGGAGCACTCTCCACAAAAGTGACTTATATCAAGAAACAATTTTTAAACATTCCTTACAAAACGCTTCACAAATATCGCGAGACCTATTATGGTGAAGTCAAAGACTGTGACAATATTAGTTTAGCAAAATAAATAAAAAAACCGCTTCACTCGAAGCGGTTTTTTTATGCTTGTTGTTTTTTGTTTTTAGGAAATATTATCGCTAACAGAAGCACGATCATCCCAAAGGTAACAGACATGTCTGCAACATTGAAAATTCCAGTCCTAAAAGTATCATTAAGATGTAAGTAAAAGAAATCGGTCACTGATCCAAATGCGATTCTATCAAAGACATTGGCAATACCACCTCCAGCGATACAACAAAGTGCAATAAATGTAAGTCGATCTAAAGATCTATTGGTTAATATATAATATACTAAATATCCCAAAACACCCACAGGAAGTAGCAGTAAGAAAATAAGTTTTAATGGATAACTCATATCGCTACCCATCCCTAAAAATGCGCCTGTATTTTCAACATTCATCATGACAAAAAAATCGCCAATAACGTTGATTCTTTCTGATGGTTCAATATTTGCTCTTACAACGACTTTGGAAATTTGATCAATGGCAATATTGAATACTATAAGCCAAATCGCTCTTGCAGTTCTCGATAATTGCATAGGTTAAGCGTTTGATTCTAAAGTGGCAGAAGTTGTTTGAGCTTCTCTATTAATTTTTTTAACTAAACCTTGTAAAACTTTCCCTGGACCTACTTCCGTAAAGTGACTAGCACCATCCGTAATCATCTGTTGTACAGACTGTGTCCAGCGTACAGGAGCAGTTAATTGTGATATGAGATTCGCCTTAATCTCTTGTTCGTCAATAACAGCAGATGCTGTCACGTTTTGATAAATAGGGCATTTTGGTTTGCTAAATACCGTGTTTTCTATAGCCGCTGCCAATTCTTCTCTAGCTGGTTCCATTAACGGTGAGTGAAATGCACCTCCTACAGGAAGTACTAATGCACGTCGTGCTCCTTCTTCTTTTAAAGTCTCACAGGCCTTAGTAATCGCATCAATTTCACCAGAGATGACCAATTGTCCTGGACAATTATAATTAGCAGCAACGACGATACCTTCGGTAGTCGCACAAACTTTTTCTACAATATCATCATCCAATCCCAGAACAGCTGCCATCGTACTGGCCTGTAATTCACAGGCTTTTTGCATGGCTTGTGCACGCTGAGACACCAATTTTAAGCCGTCTTCAAAAGTCAAAGTTCCGTTAGCAACTAAAGCAGAAAATTCGCCTAAGGAATGACCAGCAACCATGTCTGGTTGAAAACTATCTCCTAAGGTTTTAGCTAATATTACAGAATGTAAGAATATCGCTGGTTGCGTGACCTTCGTTTCCTTTAAATCTTCAGCAGAACCTTCAAACATGATATCTGTGATTGGAAACCCTAAAATAGTATTGGCTTTTTCAAATAATTCTTGTGCTAGTGGAGAATTCTCATAGAGATCAAGACCCATTCCTGTGAATTGAGCGCCTTGACCAGGAAAAATATATGCGTTCATTGTGTTCAATTTTATGCGACAAAAATAGGAATAATATCTTAATGATGAATGCTTGGAGTGGAAGTGCTTTCAACTATAAATTACCTGTGGCTGCTTCTGCACAACGTTCACCGTCCATCGCAGCAGAAATAATTCCACCTGCGTAACCACCACCTTCACCGCAAGGGAACAAGTTCAAAAGCTCAGGATGTGCCAATTTATCATTTCTAGGGATATTTACAGGAGAAGATGTTCGAGATTCAACGCCAATAACATTTGCCTCTGAAGTATAATACCCTTTCATCTTTTCACCAAAAGCTTTGAAACCTTTTCGTAACGAACCTCCTATGATTTTTGGAAGTAATGAGTGCAGTGGAGCCGATTTTAAGCCTGGTTGGTATGAGGTTGGATTGAGGTCTTTAGATAAGCGACCTTCTACAAAATCTGTAAGTCGTTGCCCTGGTGCTGATTGTGATCGGCCTCCTGAGGTAAATGCCAAACGCTCTAAGTCCTTCTGAAATTCAAGACCTTTCAAGGCACCATGTATTTCATAGTTATTCAAATCTCTTTCGGCATTAATTTCAACCACAATTCCAGAATTGGCAAAGGCATTATTTCTTTTAGATGGTGACATGCCATTAACAACTACTTCTCCATTGGCTGTAGCGGCAGGGACAATAAAACCGCCAGGACACATACAGAACGAGTAGACACCTCTGTTATTCACTTGTTCAACTAAACTATACGCAGCCGCTGGAAGTAATGAATCACGTTCTTCGCCCTTACAATGGTACTGAATACCATCAATTATTTGTTGTGGATGCTCAACGCGTACACCCATAGCAAAAGATTTAGCTTCTAACGTTATCTGTTTGTTATGTAATAATGTAAAAATATCGCGTGCTGAATGACCTGTAGCTAAAATAACTTTTTCAACAGCCATTTCTTCACGGTTATTCAAAACGATGGATGTGATTTGTTGGTCATCGATAATGATATCTGTAAGGCGTGTATCAAAATGAATTTCCCCACCGTATGTTAAGATAGTTTCGCGAATATTCTGAACAACTTTTGGTAGTTTATTTGTGCCGATATGTGGATGAGCATCCACTAGAATTTGGTCTGTAGCACCATGGTAAACGAGGTTTTCAAAAATTTTCCTAACGTCTCCACGCTTGAGACTTCTGGTGTATAATTTACCATCACTATAGGTTCCGGCACCACCTTCACCGAAACAGTAGTTAGAATCTTCGTTAACAAAGTGATTTTGATTAATGGCTTTAAGATCTCGACGTCTATCTTGAACATTTTTTCCACGTTCTATGACAATGGGTTTAAAACCTAATTCAATACATCTTAAAGCGGCATACATACCTGCAGGACCAAAGCCTATGATATGAATTGGCTTAGCTTTTTTTACATCTTGATAGTTAAAGCTATATTGATCGTTCTCAGGTGGCTGTTCATTGATATAAACGTCTACCTTATAGTTTAAGATGATTGTTTTTTTTCTGGCATCTATCGATTTCCGAAGCACTTTTACTGCGGAAATATCCTCGATTTTGACATTGAGATGTTGAGACGCCTTATTAATCAAGATTCCAGCTTGACGCTCTTCTTGAAGTGAGATACGAAGTTGGAGTTGTTTGATCATGGTATAAAGATAAAGTAAACACTAAAAGTAATAATTTCAAAAGCCTGACGTTGTGAAAAACTAAAACTTATAAATTGAGCATTTAATGTTTGATGTAGGTTAAGAACGTAAAAGCGTACGCGTGTTTATCATCCTTCGGATGAAATTTAGCGTAGACTTCATGCCATTTTGTGAGATCTATTTTTGGAAAAAAGGTGTCTGCATTTGGAAATTCATGATGCACTCTTGTGATTTCAATTTTATCAGCAATGGCTATAGATTGTTTATATATTTCACCACCTCCTATAATAAATGGCTGAGTATCACTTCTCGCTGCATCTAAAGCATCTTCGAGATTATTAACCACAATGACACCATCAGGAGCTTTGTAAGCCTCTTGTCTTGTGATGACGATATGGGTGCGATTAGGTAATGGTTTAGGAAAACTTTCAAAGGTTTTACGACCCATAATAATGTGATGACCATTGGTCAATGATTTAAATCGTTTTAAATCATCACTCAGGTGCCAAATTAAGTCGTTGTCCTTACCAATGGCATTATTCTCACCTGCAGCCACGATGATGGTTAATTCAGATTTTTTTTTTTGAGGATGCGCTTTGGTCTCTTGAGCTAGATTATAAGCCTTGCTCTTCGCAATTTCAGTTTCCTCCTTTAAGAACTGCTGGGTCAATTTATCAATACGTTCTTGCTGTTTGGCTACTAAGGACTCACGCTGTTGGTCTTCCCAATCCTTACCCATGAATTTGTGAGTAATAAAAACGCTAATAAAGTGATAAATGAAGAATGCTAACCAAATGACGATGGCAATGACAAACCAATTTAGACCAGCGATGGTGACATCCTTCCCAATACCTAAGACCGTATTAGCCAAAATAAGAAAGACAGCACCTATCAAAAAGATGACAAAATGTATGTAAACGCGTTTCTTTTGCTTCATACGTTTTTCAGCATATTTTATTAAAGCTAGTTGTTCTTTGTCAATTTGTGGTGTTGATTTTTTTTTGCCGAACATAATAAAGAATTAAAGATTGTAAAGTTACACTATTTAACGCAAACGATGTAATAATTTTTTTTGGATGAACAGATCGATTTACGCAAACGTTGTAGGGCGTAACTGTATGAAAATCAACAATTAACATGTTGATTTTTTATTGAAAACAATTCAAACTAAAGACACTTTTATTATAAATATTAAATCAATGTATGCTTAAATTTATCAAATTGATAATTCTTTCATTTCTAATGCTTTATTCGTTTGCGACTGAAAGTTTCTTTTATACATTTGACCCAGAAACTAATTCATTATTATTATGGCTATTAAAAAACAATATTTAAAAAGCAAGCCAGTATGTAAGGTTACATTTTCTGTACCTGCAGAAGAAGCAAATGAAGTTGCCGTTGTTGGTACATTCAATGAGTGGAACCAGAATGCTGGGCAATTAAAAAAATTAAAAAATGGGACCTTTAAAGGTACCTTAGATTTGGAAACTGAAAACTCTTATGAGTTTAGATATGTAGTTGATGGTCAATGGGCCAACGACGAGCAAGCAGATGCCTATGCTTGGAATGATTTTGCAGCAGCTGAAAATGGCGTTATAAATTTATAATAGTTATTGCTTAACGACTTAAAAAAAGAGCTTTCAATGTTGAAAGCTCTTTTTAGTTTTATAAGTGTATTAAAAATAGAGTGTCATTAATAGACTGAAAGGTGTATCCACTGGAATACCGTCTAATAAACCCGGTTCTTTAAATTTGGGTAAACGTTTGGCAACTTTGATGGCTTCAATAGCAATAGCTTTATGATGTGCTTTGGCATTCACGTTTTCTATTTTGCCTTTTTTATTAATGGTGAACTCCAATAGAAATTGTGTTGATTTTTCCAAAGGCAATGCGCGACTCGCCAATTCAATATCATAGCTCATTTGTATAAAAGTCATGATTTTACGTTTTGAACATGCCTCGAGCTCCTTATTCGATGATTCTTTATCACAACCTCTATATACAGGAAATTTGCCTAATGAGCTGTTTTTATTGGCCGTTAATTCTTCGTTTAGTGGAAGTGAAAAAGGAACTGTTACCGCTACCCCTTTTTGTATGCCTGGAGTCATTTTAGGAATCAATTTTATAACACGAATTGCTTCAGCCTCTAAATATGTATCTTCAGCTCGAGCTTTCATATCAATAACCTTTCCTTCTTCATCTATCTTAAAAATCAACGCGATACGTTTCATGCCAGGATGAATATCTGAATTTTCATTGATCTCGGTATTGAAATTATCCTGAAAAAGCTGAGCAATTTTTTGTGACATGCACTTTTTTTTAAGGTCATTGCTTTTTTCGTTTTCACAACCTGGATAAACAGGAACATGTTCAATAACCATTAGTGGCTCTGAATCACTCTTACCTGCTATTGAATTTAATTCAGATTGCTTTAAGGTATTTTCTTGGCTAAAACTGACAAGTCCAAAGAGCATGGAGATTGCTGTAATAAGGTATTTCATAAGTTGTTAAACGGCAACAACGCCTTTAATATGTGGATGCGGATTGTAATCAACCAAGGTAAAGTCTTCAAATTTAAAATCAAAAATATCTTTTACTTCAGGATTTAAAATCATTTTTGGTAAAGGTCTAATATCTCTAGATAATTGTAGTTCTAGTTGCTCAAAATGATTGCTATAGATATGAGCATCACCAAACGTATGAATGAATTCGCCAGCTTCATAACCACAAACTTGTGCCATCATCATTGTAAACAAAGCATAGGATGCAATGTTAAATGGAACACCTAAAAAGATATCGGCGCTACGTTGGTAAAGTTGACATGATAATTTTCCGTTCGCCACGTAAAACTGAAAAAAGGCATGACAAGGAGGTAAAGCAGCTTTACCATTGGCCACATTCTCACTAAAGGATTTTGAAGTGTCTGGTAATACCGAAGGATTCCAGGCCGAGACTAACATGCGTCGACTGTTTGGGTTGTTTTTTAATGTGTGTATGACTTCTTTTATTTGATCGATGTTGTCACTATTCCAGTTGCGCCATTGGTGTCCATAAACAGGTCCTAAATCGCCATTTTCATCCGCCCATTCATTCCAAATACGCACACCATTTTCAGTTAAGTAATTGATGTTGGTATCGCCTTTCAAAAACCAAAGGAGTTCATATATAATTGATTTTAAATGGAGTTTTTTAGTGGTTACCATCGGAAAACCTTCACTTAAATCAAATCGCATTTGATAGCCAAAAACACTTTTCGTTCCAGTGCCTGTGCGATCGCCTTTCTCATTCCCTTGTTCTAAAACATGTTTTACTAAGTCGTGGTATTGTTTCATATTCCTCTTCCCTTAATCCGGGAATTTCAATTTAATTGTACTTGATATTTCAGAAAATAAAAATAAAAATAAGGGTCGAATCTTTATAGATTCAACCCTTTATAATATTAAAAGTTATTAACTAATGTCTAAAATATTAGCCAATAATCATTCCTGCGATGGTTGCAGAGATTAAGGATGCTAATGTCCCACCAATTAATGCCTTCATCCCAAATTTTGATAACTGTGTTCTTTGTCCTGGAGCCAAGGAGCCGATGCCACCAATTTGGATACCTATAGATGCAAAGTTGGCAAAACCACAAAGCATATAGGTTGCCATTATGATGGACTTTTCATATTTTAAATGGGTCGCACTTGCTACATCTTTAAGATCTGCTAATTGGATGTAACCAATGAATTCACTTGCTGCTAATTTGATGCCTAATAATTGGCCCATAAGTGCCATGTCTTCAGAAGCAACACCGATTAACCACATTAATGGCGCAAAAATATAACCTAAAATAAACTCCAGCGATAGCGCTTCGTAAGGGGTGTTTTGAGCAATAATTTCATTGAGAGAGGTAAAATGCCAATCAATATTCAAGGCTTTAATCGAGAAACCATCAAATCCTGCAATGCCACCTAAAATCCCATTGAACATCGCAATGAATGCCACAAAAACTAATAACATAGCACCAACATTTACGGCTAGTCTCAGCCCTTCAGTCGTGCCGTTTGCAATGGCTTCGAGTATATTGGAGCCTATCTTTTCTTGTGATACCGATACATCTGTATTCACTTTTTCAGTTTGAGGGAACAGTATTTTTGAAATGACGATGGCGCCTGGTGCTGCCATCACAGATGCCGCTAATAAGTGTTTTGCATAAAATAGTTGTAACGCTTCATCCTCACCACCTAAAAAGCCAATGTAAGCCGCTAAGACCGCGCCTGCGACCGTAGCCATGCCGCCAATCATAACAAGCAAGATTTCGGACTTGTTCATTTTTTCTAAATACGCTTTTATGAGAAGTGGTGCTTCTGTTTGTCCTAAAAAAATGTTGCCCGCAACACTGAGACTTTCTGCGCCAGAAATGCCTAATAATTTTGTTAGCAACCATCCCATGCCTTTTACCACTTTCTGTATTAGCCCTAAATAAAATAACACGGAGGTTAAAGCTGAAAAGAATATGATTGTTGGTAACACTTGAAATGCAAAAATGAACCCGAAAGAATTGACGTCTAACATGCCTCCAAAAAGAAATTCGCTACCCGCTTGTGTAAAGCCAAGTATGGCTATAAAACCTTGACCTACAAATTCGAATGCCGATTTAACAAAATCGACTTTCAGCACACCAATAGCTATAATGAGTTGGAAAGCCAAACCTAATCCAATGGTTTTCCAATTAATGGCTTTGCGATTACTACTAAATAAAAAGGCAATGCAAATAAGGCTAAACATTCCCAAGATACCTCGCCATAAGCTAGTAAAAGAAAAGCCTTGACTTGGAATGATATCATCCGTGACAGGAATACTGGCAATAGTTTCAGTGGGTTCTGAGGTCTTAAATTTATAAAGCGTGTTTTTTTCTGAAAACACCAGCGTGGAATCTGTGAGTTCTTTTATTCTATAGCGCTTGATTGTATCTGTTGGTTGTAAATAATAAAAAACCAATAAATTGTTTTGGTAAATGTAATCTCCAGAGGCCTTGAGATTATTTTTTGCGGCTAGTTGGTATTCAAATTGTCCAGCTTCTAAATGAAGAACATCGTCTTCGGTGATTTCAAAAAGAGGTGTTCCTTCCGTGCTTTGGATAGCTTCAAACCGCCATTTTTTTTCAATGTCTTGACCAAAAGCTCCAGTGATTACAAAAAAAATAGCTGTAACAGCTAAAAAAAAATGTTTCATGAGTTAGGCGTTAGCGTTTAGATATTTCATCCCTAATTTTAGCAGCTTTCTCATAATCTTCATTATTGACAGCTTCATCGAGTAGTACATTTAATTCTTCGAGTGATTTATCTGAATAATTATCTTGAATACTGGCTTCTATTTCTTCAACAACCATATCATCAACAAGAATAGAATCTTGCTCTTCACTCTCTTTTTTAGGATTTACTTTGAGATAGATACCTGCTTTGTCTAGTATATTCTTGTAAGTAAAAATGGGTGCTTTAAACCGTAAAGCTAAAGCTATGGCATCACTAGTCCTGGCATCAATGATTTCTTCTATCTTATCACGTTCACAAATTAAACTTGAATAAAACACACCATCCACTAATTTGTGAATGATGACTTGTTTAACAACAATGTCAAAACGATCAGCGAAATTTTTAAATAAATCATGGGTGAGTGGTCTTGGAGGTCTGATCTCCTTTTCTAAAGCTATCGCGATAGATTGTGCTTCAAAAGCTCCTATAACTATGGGTAATTTCCGATCACCATCCACTTCATTTAGAATCAAGGCATACGCACCATTTTGGGTTTGACTGTATGATATTCCTTTTATGTTTAATCTAACTAAGCTCATAATTTATAAAACGCAAAGAACTGTTTTAATTAGGACTTTACCAACTGCAAAATGCAGATTTATGTATAAAGAACCAAATCAAAACAGCCCTTTCAAACTACAATTTATAAAAAATTATGCGTTTTGAGCTTTAAATGCTTTTAATTTTTCGATGAGTTTTGGCACGACCTCAAAGGCATCTCCAACCACACCATAATCGGCAGCTTTAAAGAATGGTGCTTCCGGATCTGTGTTGATAACCACTTTCACCTTTGAAGCATTAATTCCTGCCAAATGCTGTATTGCACCTGAAATACCAATAGCAATATAAAGGTTAGAAGCTACAGGCTTTCCTGTTTGTCCAACGTGCTCACTATGTGGTCGCCATCCTAAATCTGATACAGGTTTAGAGCAGGCAGTTGCTGCACCTAAAACTTCTGCTAATTCTTCAATCATTCCCCAATTTTCTGGGCCCTTAAGTCCGCGTCCTCCTGAGACTACTATCTCTGCATCTGCAATCGTGACCTTGTCGGTAGCTTTGTCAACCGACTGTACATTCACACCGGACTCTGGAAGTGAAGGCGAGAAGTCTTCTGTTGCTGCATTTCCACTGGATTCTACCAATCCGAAGGCGTTTTTAGAGACACCAACAATTTTAACGTCGGTATCAATGGTGGTCATATTGAAGGCTTTATTGGTAAATGCGGTTCGTTTAACCGTAAATGGAGAAGTGCTTTCAGGAGCTTCTACGACATTAGAGGCATAACCTGCATCTAGGCCAATGGCTAATATTGGTGCCAAGTATTTGCTATCTGCACTAGAGCTAACAATCACTACTTTAGATCCTTCTTGCTTTGCGGCTTGTTCGATGACGCTGGCATAGGTCTTGGCATTGAATTTATCTAAATCACCACTTGAAGCATGAAGCACTTTATCTACGCCATACTTTCCTAATTCTGAAGTATCTCCTGCGTTAATAGCAACCGCAGTGACCGTCGTTCCCATTAAGTCCGCAACGGCTTTTGCATAAGAAGCTACTTCTAGTGCTACTTTTTTAAATGTTCCTTGTTCTGATTCTGTATATACTAAAACTGACATGTTTCTTTTTGTTTTTTGAGTTGATTAAATGACTTTAGCTTCGTTGTGAAGTAAGTTAACTAATTCATCGATGTTGTCTGGTTCAACAAGCGTAACAGCACCTTTTGGAGCTGGCTTCTCAAACTTGATGGAGTTAGTTTCTGTAGCAGCGCCAACAGGCTCAGTTACAGATAATGGCTTTTGACGCGCCATCATAATACCTCTCATATTAGGAATACGAAGATCACTCTCCTCAACCAATCCTTTTTGACCACCAATAACTAATGGTAGACTTGTTGCAACCGTTTCCTTTCCACCATCTATTTCTCGCATGGCTGTGGCGTTTGAACCATCAACTTCGAGTTGGATACAATTTGTGACAAAGTTAGCTCCTGTTAAGGCAGCTAACATGCCAGGAACCATACCTCCATTATAGTCAATAGACTCACGACCTGCAATGACTAAATCATAGCCTCCTTCTTTCACCACATTGGCTAATTCTTTCGCAACTTGAAAACCGTCTTTAGCATCAGCATTAACTCTAATAGCAGCATCTGCACCAATTGCTAAGGCTTTACGAAGCGTCGGCTCAGTTTCTGGTCCGCCAACATTGACTACGGTCACATTTGCGCCTTGCTTTTCTTTGAACCACATGGCACGTGTTAAACCAAATTCATCGTTAGGATTAATGACGAATTGAACACCATTGGTGTCAAATTTTGTATCGTTTTCTGTGAAATTAATCTTTGAAGTCGTATCAGGTACATGACTAATACATACTAATATTTTCATATTGAAATTATTTTTTTTTGAGTGTAACAGTTTTCTAAAGCACGAAGATAATTATAATAATTCGAATTTTACTATGCGTGCATAATAAAATTTTGTGAAAATTAGTCATTGGGTGATTTTAATTATGATATTCTCATAAATCGACTTCCTATTTGTGAATTACACAATGTTTTTTATCGGATGGGCTTATCGGCATTTAGTGTTTCACCTTTAAATTGGATGCTCTTTGACACACGAGTTTTACGAATCCTTTTGTCGATTGGTTTTCATGTCTATTTTTATAGGATTTTATAATCAATAATTATTACTTTTGCTATTCGTTTAAAAAACTAACATATGAAAACGATTCAATTTAGAGAAGCAATTGCCGAAGCTATGAGTGAGGAAATGCGCAGAGATGAAAGCATTTACTTAATGGGAGAGGAAGTGGCAGAATATAATGGTGCTTACAAAGCTTCTAAAGGAATGTTGGATGAGTTTGGGCCAAAACGTGTTATTGACACACCAATTGCAGAACTTGGTTTTGCGGGAATTGCCATTGGGTCAACAATGACTGGCAATCGTCCTATCGTAGAGTACATGACTTTTAATTTCTCATTGGTAGGAATAGATCAAATTATAAATAATGCGGCTAAAATCAGACAAATGTCTGGAGGTCAGTTTAAATGTCCGATTGTATTTCGAGGGCCTACAGCTTCAGCTGGGCAATTAGCAGCAACGCATTCTCAAGCCTTTGAAAGTTGGTTCGCCAATACTCCTGGTTTGAAAGTTGTTGTACCCTCTAATCCATACGACGCTAAAGGCTTATTAAAATCAGCGATTAGAGATGACGATCCTGTTATTTTTATGGAAAGTGAACAGATGTATGGTGACAAAGGGGAAGTGCCAGAAAGCGAATATACAATTCCTCTAGGTGTTGCAGATATCAAACGTGAAGGTACAGATGTGACGATTGTTTCCTTCGGAAAAATTATTAAAGAGGCCTACAAGGCAGCTGATGAATTAGAAAAAGAAGGGATATCTTGTGAAATCATTGATTTGAGAACGGTTCGACCTATGGATAGAAATGCCATACTAAAATCCGTGAAGAAAACAAATAGATTGGTAGTTTTGGAAGAGGCTTGGCCTTTCGGAAATGTGGCTACTGAAATCACCTATTTAGTACAATCTGAAGCCTTTGATTATTTGGATGCTCCTATTGTCAAAATTAATACAGCTGATACGCCTGCGCCATATTCACCGGTACTTTTGGAAGAGTGGTTGCCGAATAGTGATGAGGTGGTAAAAGCCGTCAAAAAAGTACTTTACAAATAAATAAACCGCAATTTTTTGCGTTATAAAAACTTCATTAGCACGATTGTTGATGAAGTTTTTCAATTATTAAGCCTACATTGGCATTTTGCCAACAATTCTGTTTCAGAAATTTTTGATTGAGTAATCAGATGATAAGAGAATTGCTAATTGTGATATGAATGTATAAAAAGCTCCTTATTTTATTCTTCTTCTTTGTAACCATATTAGGGTTTTCACAAACGAAAGTCAGTGGTTATGTATATGACGAATCCAATCAACCAGTGGCGTTTGCTACGGTATTATTTAAAGGCTCTACTGAAGGGACTATCACTAACGAAGAGGGACGATTTTATTTAGAATCTGATGAGACTTGGGAGACTGTCGTTGTATCGTTTCTAGGCTACGAGGTCAAAGAATACCAACTTGAAAAAAAAGTCAATTACAACTTAGAGTTTATCCTTAAAGAAGAAGCTTCAGCGTTGAACGAAGTCGTGATAGTTTCAGGTAAACAATCTAAAAAAGCCTCAGAGAATCCAGCGATTCGAATTCTTAAAAAGATTTGGGAACGCAAACGTCAAAATGGCTTGCGACAATTCAAACAATATCAATACGACAAATACGAAAAAGTCGAGTTTGATATCAATACCATTGATAGTGCCTTAATTAAAAGTAAACTTTTCAAAGGGATGGAATTTGTTTTCGAAGAAGTAGATACATCGAAAATTACGGGTAAGACTTATTTGCCTATCTTCATTAATGAGGCTGTAAGCACTGTTTATGGTGATAATCTTCTCAAAAAGGAAAAGGAAGATTTGAAAGGAAATAAAAATTCTGGGTTTAGTAATAATCAAGTGATCATTGATTTTGTAGACGATTTGTATGCAGATTTTGATATCTATGATAATTATCTCAAGTTTTTCGATAAGAGTTTTGTTAGTCCGTTGTCTCGAACTGGTGTTCAAACGTACAATTATGTGTTGTCTGATAGTGCCTACATCGATAACAAATGGTGTTATAATATTATCTATTATCCAAGACGTAAAAATGAATTGACTTTTAAGGGTGATTTTTGGGTGAATGATTCCACCTACGCTATAAAAGATATTAATCTTCAGGCTTCAAAAAGCGCTAATATTAACTGGGTAAAGGAAATTTATATCGAACAAGAATTTGAGGTGTTAAACGATTCTGTGTTTTTGATTAAACGCGATTATATGCTGTCCGATTTTGCTTTGAATAAAAAAGAAAAATCAAGAGGCGTCTATGGTAAACGGACAACGCTTTACGATAATTACGTTTTCAATCAACCTCAAAATGAAAAGTTTTACGATCAGGAGGTTTATAATTATGATGAGGATGTGTATAATCGTGATGATACCTTTTGGGAAAACAATAGAATGGAATCCCTCAATAAAGATGAGCGTGGTGTCTACAAAATGTTAGACACTTTAAAAACGGTTAAAAAATTTAAACGTCTCTATAATATTGGAAGTATTCTAGCATCCGGTTATGTGGAGTTTCCAAGTATCAATTTTGATTACGGACCTATTTTTTCAACCTTTGGGTTTAATGAAGTGGAAGGTTTAAGGTTGCGAACAGGCGGCCGAACCTATTTCGGTCCTAATGATTTATGGCGATTAGAAGGCTTCTTGGCTTATGGTTTCCGTGATGATAAATTTAAATATGGGATTTCCGGTAAATGGCTTATTGATAAAAAGAACCGAATTATCATATCTGGTGGTAACCGTCGTGATGTTGAGCAAATCGGAGCTAATTTGACATCTTCAACAGATGTTTTAGGTCGTAGTTTGGCGTCTTCTGCAGTGATCGGTACCAGTACAAATGATAAGCTAACCACCGTAAATTTAACCACACTAGCCTTAGAAATAGAACCGAGTAAGAACTTTGTGATTCGAACCAGTGGGACTTACAGAACACTTGAATCTGCGTCACCAACATTTAGTTTAGATTATAATGATCCTGAGTCGCCTACTGGAGTTAGTTCTGTGGTTAAACAGTTTGAGTCAGCATTGTCCTTATCTTATTTTCCACAACGAAAGATGACAGGGTTTGGTGTTGAACGACGAAATGCTAACGATGGCTATGCAAGCTTGTTTGCTCAAATAACGCGAGGAGATCGTGATTGGTTTAACAGTGATTTTGATTACACGAAGTTGCAGTTTTCCTACATTCAGCCTTGGCAAGTTGGTGGTTTTGGGCGTTTGACAACCACTGTTGAGTTGGGCAAGACTTTTGGAGAAGTACCATTAGGTTTGCTCAGTGTTGTTCCTGGTAACCAATCTTACTTTTCAATCTACAATACGTTTCCACAATTGGATTTTTACGAGTTTGTGACAGACACCTATACATCCTTGCATTTGGAACATAATTTTAACGGTCGCATTTTCTCTCGAATACCGTTTTTGAAGAAATACAACCTGAGAGCTATAGTTGGGCTTAGAGGTGTTTGGGGTGATTTATCTAGTGAAAATATCGCATTGAATACGACAGGAAATCCAGTGGAAACACCGTTAGCAGCACCCAACGAAGATATTTATTACGAATACAGTTTTGGGATAGGTAATATTTTCAAGATTCTACGTATCGACTTTAATTTTCGAGGGAATTATCTCAGTAATCCAGAAGCCCGACCATTTGGTGTGACCGGAAGTTTTGGCTTCAGTTTTTAAACCTAAGATGATTTTTTTTGAACGCATTTAACTGAAATAATTGTTAAACCAGAACATTAGATTATCTTTGCAGCCCGAAAAAAATAGTTTTTTCATATATAGAATTAAATAGTTTTAAATACCATGACAGCCACAGGAAAATTAACCTTTGATGTATTGATAGAAATCCCTAAGGGAAGCCGAAATAAATATGAATATGATTTTGAATTAAACAAAATACGCTTTGATCGTATGTTGTTTTCCTCAATGATGTATCCTGGAGATTATGGATTCATTCCTGAAACACTCGCTTTAGATGGCGATCCTTTGGATGTTTTAGTGATGGGTACAGAACCTACATTCCCCATGTGCGTTATGGAAGTGAAACCTATTGGTGTTTTCCATATGGCAGATGAAAAAGGACCAGATGAGAAATTGGTCTGTGTCCCTGTAAGTGATCCTATTTGGAATAGCTACACAGATATTCAAGATCTTAATCCACACAGAATAAAAGAGATTACCCACTTTTTTCAGGTTTATAAGGACTTGGAAAAAAAGAAGGTTGATGTTGGAGGATGGGGTAATGCTCAAGAGGCTTACGATATTCTAAACAAGTGTATCGACCGCTATGAAAATAGTGAACATAAAACAAATGGTGACTTTACAATTTAGCAACAGAAGCCATGTACATTTCTTAAACCCTTTGTATTAAATATGAAGGGTTTTTTAGTTTTAAGGGATTTCACTACTTTTGCCCAGCTAATTAACAAATCAAATAAACTTAAATATGGAATCAAACATGATTTTTGTGCCAATCGCATTGGCAGTACTTGGACTTCTTTTTATGTTGACCAAAATGGCTTGGGTTAAAAAACAAGCTCCTGGAAACGAAAAGATGCAAGGTATCTCTAAAGCTATTAAAGAAGGTGCTTTAGCTTTCTTGAATGCTGAATACAGATTATTAGCCATTTTTGTGGTGATTGCTTCAATAGCACTTGGTGCTATTTCTTTTGTAGTAGATACTACCCACTGGATTATCATTGTAGCCTTTATTTTGGGAGCCATTTTTTCTGCATTGGCAGGAAATATTGGTATGCGAATCGCTACTGAAGCCAATGCTAGAACTGCGGAAGCAGCAAAAACAAGCTTGCCTCAAGCACTTAAGGTGTCTTTTGGAGGTGGAACTGTGATGGGACTTGGCGTTGCAGGATTAGCAGTTTTAGGACTGAGTCTTCTGTTCTTGACGTTTGTGAAAATGTTTGTCGTAGGTGAAGCGTCTTTTTATGATGAAATGACGATTGCTCTAGAGGCATTAGCAGGATTCTCCCTTGGTGCAGAGTCTATTGCTTTGTTTGCGCGTGTTGGTGGTGGTATTTATACGAAAGCTGCAGACGTTGGAGCCGATTTAGTAGGAAAGGTAGAAGCTGGTATTCCAGAAGATGATCCTCGAAACCCAGCAACAATTGCAGATAACGTAGGTGATAATGTTGGTGATGTGGCAGGTATGGGTGCTGATTTATTCGGGTCTTATGTTGCGACGGTTTTAGCAGCTATGGTACTTGGAAATTATTTGATTAAGGACATGTCTGTAAATACACCATTTGCTGATGACTTTAATAATATGGGACCAATCTTGTTACCAATTGTGATTGCTGGTGTGGGTATTTTAGCCTCAATTATAGGTACATTTTTAGTAAAGATTTCAAGTAATGATGCTAAAGAACCACAAGTTCAAAAAGCATTAGATACTGGAAACTGGGTAGCGATCATCTTGACCTTGATAGCGAGTTTCGGTTTGATTAAATATATGTTACCTGAAACCATGAATATGAAATTCTTTGGTGAAGGTTACGTTGCGGTGTCTTCAATGAATGTCTTTTGGGCTGCTTGTATCGGTTTAGCTGTTGGCGCATTAATATCTGTAGTAACGGCCTATTATACATCTTTAGGTAAAAAGCCAGTAATGGATATCGTACAAAATAGTTCTACAGGAGCAGCTACTAACATCATTGCTGGTTTAGCGGTTGGTATGAAATCAACATTTTTATCGGTGATCTTGTTTGCTGCTGCTATTTATGGCTCTTATGAATTGGCAGGATTTTATGGTGTGGCTTTAGCTGCTTCTGCTATGATGGCAACCACGGCAATGCAGTTGGCGATTGATGCTTTTGGTCCAATTGCAGATAACGCAGGTGGTGTCGCAGAAATGAGTGAATTAGATCCTGAAGTACGTGAGCGTACCGATATTTTAGATTCTGTAGGAAATACAACTGCTGCTGTAGGTAAAGGATTTGCCATTGCTTCAGCCGCTTTAACAGCGTTAGCTTTATTTGCTGCTTATGTGACATTTACAGGAATTGATGGTATTAATATTTTTAAAGCAGATGTGTTAGCGATGTTGTTTGTTGGAGGAATGATTCCTGTTATATTCTCAGCATTAGCTATGCAATCAGTGGGTAAAGCAGCCATGGAAATGGTTCAAGAAGTGCGTCGCCAGTTTAAAGAAATTCCAGGGATCATGGAAGGTACTGGTACACCAGAATATGCTAAATGCGTGGATATTTCAACGAAAGCTGCTTTGAAAGAAATGATTCTTCCAGGATTAATTACCATTATCACACCAATCCTTATTGGATTACTTTTTGGAGCCGAACCTTTAGGTGGTTATATGGCTGGAGTTTGTGTTAGTGGTGTTATGTGGGCAATTTTTCAGAATAATGCTGGTGGTGCTTGGGATAATGCTAAAAAATCGTTTGAAGCTGGTGTTGAGATTGATGGAAAAATGACTTACAAAGGTTCTGATGCTCATAAAGCCGCAGTTACAGGTGATACGGTTGGAGATCCATTCAAGGATACGTCTGGGCCATCTATGAATATCTTGATTAAATTAACTTGTTTGGTTGGATTGGTGATCGCACCAATTTTAGGTGGACATTCTTCTGAAACAGCTTTGGCAGATGATATGGAAGAAGTACAGGTAGAAATGACTGTAGCCTCTAAAGAATTGGCACAAGCAACCATTACTTATACTACCATAGAGAACGGTGAAGAAGTAACCAAAGAAGAAGTTTTTGAAGGAACGGAAGCTGAGGTTAATGAGCAACTTGAAGCTTTTGAAAAGGCGTCCGTTAATGTTGAAGGTGATGCTAAAAAAGTGATTAAAAAAATGGAAGTTACTAAAGAAAAGTAAAATTATATAAAACATATGTTTCATTAAAAAGCCACGTTTATCGTGGCTTTTTTCATTAAAAACGGGTATTTATACGGCTTTATATAATTGACGAATCTTATATTTTTGTAAGATGTCTAATGCTACTAAATTAATGCTGCTACAAAAAACCTTTCAGAAATTTCAGGTAGTTAGCTGTCAATTACATCATGAAAGGGTTGCTCTAAATGCGCAAAACAAACCGCGTTTTAAACAGCTTGATCGTACGATTACTTTTGACCGAATTCCCTTGTGTCCAAAGAACTTAAGAAGTCATCGTTTAGGTTGTGCACATTCTAAAGTGAATATAGATTTTGATCGCTTGTTGGAACAACTGTTAGAAGCGCTACCGAAGCAGCAAGAAATGATTACGTCTTTTAAACAAACCTTCAATCAATTAATAGCGTGTATATATGAATTGGATCACAAGAAAGGACAATTAGAACATGACTTAGCTCTTTCTGAGTTGCACTCTGATGGTAATCAAACCAACGAATTACAAAAGGATATGAATATTGTTCTTATCAAACATCAGGAATCTATGGATGCTTTAGAGTTATTGCGATCTGATATTGAGCGACTTATTGATGAACAGGTGAATATCTACTAAGACCTAAGACCTATATTTTACGATTTTAGTATCTTGGGCACTTAATATCTGCGATTAGTGTTCAAGAAAGACCCATTACAAATTATAACATTTCAAAGTTATGGCACGGATTCCCATTTTTATATGCGTGGACGAGCTCTGGAAGATGAAACCATAGATCTTGAACAAAAGGGCTTATTTGGCCTTTTTATTAACTCTTGGAAGCGCTTTGAAAGTGACGAGATTAAACATACGAAGTTAAATCTGAAATTACCTAATGGAACTATTTTAAAGACTACAACCGACGATCATGGTTATTTTAAAATTGATGAGCAATTGGAAGGTTTAAGTGCCATGGCGAATGAGGAGGGTTGGCTTAATTTCGAGGTAGCCTATGACGATGTCAATATCAAGCGCAGCATTCAAAATGAAAATAGATTTCCTGGAGAATTATTGATTCCGTCTGACCATGCTGAATTTGGTGTGATTAGCGACATTGACGACACTATTTTGCATACAGGTGTTGTATCTACACTCAAATGGAAAGTTTTGGTGAATAGCATTTTTAAAAGTGCCGCGAGTAGAATTCCCCTAGAAGGTGCTGCTGATTTTTATCTGAAATTGCATCAAGGTGCTTCTGGTAAGAATGCCAATCCTATATTTTATGTGAGCCATAGTCCTTGGAATCTTTATCGCTATTTAGAATTTTTTCTGAAACAACACGTATTCCCAAAAGGACCTATTTTACTGCGAAGTTTTAAAACGATCTTCAAAAAAAAGTCAGGTGATCAGCCCCAAAAACAGAAAGAAATTTTGAATATCTTAAAAACCTATCCTGACCTGCCCTTTATTCTAATAGGCGATAGCGGTGAGCACGATGCCGATATTTATTTGGAAATTGCGAAGGCATTTCCTTCACAAATAGCTGCTATTTACTTGAGAAGTGTGCGTCATAGAAAGAAAATGAAACGCGTAGCTTCATTGTTCGAAAATTTCAATGATATCCCTGTACTTTTAGTAGAAAGTAGTGAAGATGCGATCACTCATGCGCGATTACATGGATTTATTAAGGGATTGTAAATAGGAGTAAGTCGCGTATTGAGATCTCAGCTTTGTCTCGGCTGTATCTTCTACATAAGTATTTTGTTGCGCACGATCGATATACCTAGCTTTTACCGTATCATTCAACTGTAAATCGATCATCTTTCTAAGTGTTTTTTTGATATCCTCGTCTAAAATGGGAACTAATACTTCTATCCTGTGATCAAGATTTCTGGTCATCCAATCTGCCGAGCCAATATACATGATTTCTTTAGAATTGTTTCCGAAGATATAGACACGACTATGCTCCAAGAAACGATCGAGAATACTGATAATAGTGATGTTTTCACTTTGATTTTTTATGCCAGGAATGAGACAACAAATACCTCTAATAATCAACTTTATCTTGACACCAGCGTTACTTGCTTGGTATAACAATTCAATCAACTCCTTGTCTTGGAGGCTATTCATTTTTAAAATGATACGCGCCTTTTTACCAGATTTTGCATACGATATTTCGTTTTGTATCAATTTTTCTAATGTATGCCTCGTTTTAAATGGTGATACTAATAGTAATTTCGTTTTAGGAACAATCGTTATGCCCTGAAGAACCATAAATACCTTATTGATATCTTTAGTGATTTTTTTATGACTTGTCAATAACGAAAAGTCACTGTAAACCCGAGCGGTATTTTCATTAAAATTCCCAGTGCTAATTAAGGCATAACGCTTGGTTTTATTGTCCTTCTCTCTTTCGATGTAGAGAATTTTAGAATGCACCTTAATATCGGCATAACTGTAGATAACTTCAGCACCATTGTCTTTAAATATTGTGCCCCATTTGATATTGTTCCTCTCATCAAAGCGTGCTTTGACTTCAATAAATAAGATGACTTTCTTCCCGTTTTTTGCCGCAAGCGCGATAGCTGTGTTTAATCTTGATTCTTCTGCGAGTCGATACATGGTCATTTTAATGGTCGTGACCGTAGGATCCGTAGCGGCAGTTTCCATTAATTCAATAATGGGATCAAAAGACTGGTAAGGGTAGTGCAATAATTGATCTTTTTGATCAATAGTTTCAAAAATATCGATGGTTTTTGATAATTCTGGATGTGGAATTGGTGGCAATTCTTTGTAGTTCAAGTCTAAACTCGTAGGATTCGGAAACTGGAAAAAATCTTTAAAATTGTGATAAGTTCCTCCTAAAATTAAATCGGCACCAGTAACATCCAATAGTTCCTTCAAAAATTCTTGGGATGATTTCGGCATTTCTGGATCTACAAGTATACGAGTAGGTTGCCCTTTGTCTCTCTTCGGAAGCGAATTTTGAATCTTTTTCATCAAATCTCCGGAAAACTCATCATCTATATATAATTCAGCGTCTCTAGAAATTTTAATCGCATAGTAAGTTGCGTCACTATCAAACGACTTACACAGCGCATATTTTAGGATGTCGTCGATAAAGGTGAGATAATGCTTGCCATCTTTTGAAGGGAAGCTAAAAAAACGAGGTTCTGTTTTAGGAATCTTTACCAAGTGTAACTTTTGGTCTGTGATTGCAGCCAAGTAGGAACTTTCATTTTCAACAAATACAGACTTTGGTGTGGTGTGATAACCATGTTCCAAATGTAATTTGGGAATCAGTTGCTTTTCATAATAATCGAGTGCAATGTCTTTCTGTGTTTCATTGAATTGATGGTGATCAATAAGATGAATGTTGACTTTTTTTAGATCCGCGAGAATCTCTTCGTGGAATATGCTACCAAACGCTTTTTGTTGGATATCCACTTGTTTTTTTATTTCTTTTAAAACCTTATTAGGCTTGGTAATGAGCTTTTTTCTTAAAGGCTTTTTTATGGTTTTGATCTGTCGGATATCTGACACACGCACACGAAAAAATTCATCTAAATTTGATGAGAAAATGGCTAAAAATTTTAGGCGTTCATAAAGTGGATTGATGGGATCTTTAGCTTCTTGCAAAACGCGGTGGTTAAACCGAAGCCATGATAAATCGCGATGATAATATTTTGAATTGTACAACTTCATAGTGCACAAATAAAGAATAAATTGCGGATAAGAATGTTAGGAAAATGCTATTTTTTAAAATAATCCGTTGATTTGTGCGTCTATCTTATTAATGATGCCACCAAGATCCTCGGGATTAGCCACAAAATCCAAATTGTCGACATCAATAATTAATAAATTACCTTTGTCATAACCGTGAATCCAAGCTTCATAACGCTCATTCAATCTGCTGAGGTAATCAATACTGATAGAATTTTCATAATCACGTCCTCTCTTGTGAATTTGAGACACGAGATTTGGTATTGAACTTCGCAGATAGATCAATAGATCCGGACCTTCCACAAAACTTTCCATTAAATCAAATAGGGAGCGGTAATTTTCAAAATCACGATTCGTCATCAATCCCATGGCATGCAAGTTGGGTGCAAAAATATGCGCATCTTCATAGATGGTTCGATCTTGAATAATGTCTTTCCCACTTTCACGAATTTGGGCCACTTGTCGAAATCTACTATTGAGGAAATAGACTTGCAAATTGAAACTCCAGCGTTCCATCTGATTATAAAAATCATCGAGATATGGGTTGTCTACCACATCTTCTAATTGTGGTTCCCATCTGAAGTGTTTCGCTAGTAATTTTGTGAGTGTGGTTTTACCAGCACCAATATTTCCGGCAACGGCAACGTGCATATCTAATTGATTTTTAGTTGGTATTTATGGAGTTTTTCAAGATCGTAAATATACAAGGTTTCGTTGGTTAGTAAAAACTGATTTATTAACAATTGCGGGATTTCCAACGGAACAATAACGTCGTTGTTTTTCGATTTGTAAGAGAGGCCTTTTTTGGATTTCAGGACAATGTTCTCGTCATGAACAGCGATAGCCGTATACCCTTTATTTTCTATTTTCGATAACAAACTACCAAAGTAGGTATATTGATAAAGATATTTTTCTGTGAGCAGCCAGCAATAATTATAGTCGCTCTGAAGATCCAGTACATTGGTTTGCACAGGTACCGTTGTTGCTCTGGTCTTGTTGTTTTTATAATCAAAGAGTTCCAGTTGCTGAAGGTCTTGATTAAATAACCAAAGGGTGTTGTCGTAACCCGTAGAAATATGAGAAATGTTTTTGTATGGTTGAATCGTGTTAAAGTCAATTTTGAAAATTTCTGCCAAGCGATTATCTAGAATAATGACGGTATTAAAGTCTTGGTAAAACAAATTAATCTTAAGCGGATTAAAAACATTGATGGTATTTGGTTGCCCTAACTGGACATTGCTGTAGTTAATAGATGGCTTATCCTTAGGCTTTTTATAAAACGAGTTGTTAAACGTGTAATATAAGGTTCCGAAGTTATCTATGGCGATAATATTGTCTGCTTTAATTACAGTGGCATCTAGTACTATAGCTTTTACTTGGGTTTGTCCAAAAGAAACTGTAGTTAAAAAGAAAAGGATAACAACGATGAATCTGCTCATGATCGGGTTCTAGCTCTGAAAATTACAAAAATTAAGACAGTATTTAAACAACTATTCTAAAACGTTGAATTTACAGTGCTTATTTTAGCATACCAATTTATAACCAAAACCTCTTACATTGATTATTTGAATGGCATCATCTTTTTGAAGTTTTTTTCGAAGTTTAGAAATAAAGACATCCATGCTACGCGCTGAGAAAAAATCGTCATTACCCCATAATTTTTTCAAAATTAACGAGCGGTCTAGTACTTGGTTTCTGTTTTTTATGAGATGAAACAGCAAATGCGCCTCTCTATGTGTGAGCAGTTGTGACTCGTCTTTAAAATGAAGTTGCTGCTTTGGGAAATCAAAACGATATGTACCAATTTCTAATATTTCTGAGGTTTGCTGGGTTTTCGTTCTGTGCAATAAGTTATTGATTCTCACAATCAACTCTTCCATGCTAAAAGGTTTCTTCAAATAATCATTACCACCAATGGTGAAGCCTTCAACCACATCTTGTGTTTGCGATTTAGCCGTTAAGAATATAATCGGAATAGTGTCATCAATGGCCCGAATGTCTTTAGCGACTGAAAATCCATCCTTTTTCGGCATCATCACGTCTAAAACCAACAGTTTTGGGGATTGCAAGCGATAGGTTTCCATAGCCTCTTCTCCGTCTTTGCAAAGCAGCACCTCAAAATCTCTAGTTTCAAGACTTTCCTTAATGATCTGCCCTAAAGCAGGTTCGTCTTCTGCTAATAAAATAGTCGTTTTAGGCATCTGGTAAACTGATTTTGAATGTGGTTTGTTTTGGACTCAAGACTAAGTCTATTCGACCGTGGTGTTTCTCTATAATTTTTTTCGTGTAGTACAATCCTATTCCAAAACCTTTAATATCATGTGTATTTCCTTTTGGAACTCTATAGAACTTTTCGAAAATTTGTTCCTTGTTGGCTTTGGTTAAACTTGTGCCATTATCAGAAATAGTGATCTCAATGGCTGCGTTTTGTTTTTTCAATGTCACGTATATTTGGTTACCGCCATATTTTACGGCATTGTCTATGACGTTATTAATGGCATTTTCAAAATGGAAGACATCTACATGTGCAAAAATATCTTCATCTATGTCACTCTCAATAGTTTTACCTGAATCTTGAAGTTGGTGTTTTTCAACAATGCTATTAATCACTTCGGAAATAGGATAACGATCTAAATTAAGCTCTAAATTTTCACTATCAAGAGTCGCTGTTTCTAATAATTTCTCGACCATGGTGTTCAGTTTAGAAAGCTGTAAATTAGACATGTCCAAATAGGTTTTAGCCTTGGCTTTATCGTTCAAAGCATTGAAGTTTTGAATGCTCTCTAAAGCAACACCTATAGTGGCAATAGGTGTTTTAAATTCATGAGTAATATTACTGATGAGGTCGTTTTTAACTTCTGCTAATTGTTTTTGGTGCTTAATAATGTTTAAAAGATAAAACAAACAACTAATAACGGCTAATACTAATAATGTTGAAATGACAATGGACCAAATAATACGTCTGATAATATCATCAGAGACCTGATCGAACAGAAGACTTAATTGACTGTTTTTTGGTAAAAAAGTAGATTTTGAAGTCGTGGATAAAGGCCGCTCTTTTTTTAATCCCTCCAATGATTCCAAATCTTTATTAATATGATCATAATAATCGATGTCTTTCGATGGATCGGTATATTTTATGGTATAATCAATTTGAATATCTTTTCTGCGCAATTCAGCTTGGAGGAGCGTGTCAATACCCATCAATGATAAGGAGTCGGTAGTCATTGAAATAATGACTTTTGAAGTTAAAAATTTTAAGTTTTTTTCTGAAATGTCTAAAGAATCCAACAATTTCGGTTGATTTAAATACGTATCAAAATCCATTGTTTGTAAGCTATGAACAGTGTCATTGTCGAATGCAAACGATTCTGTTTTGTGCATTTGTTCGATGATCGAATCGGCTTTAGGTCCTTTTACTATAGACACGCCTTCCATTAGTTTCGGATTGATAGAATCTATATTGCCAAAACCTAGAGCACTTGAAGATTCAATAGAAGTGAGAATACTGTCAAACCTTCCAGTGGAGATAAAATCTTTTTGAGTCATGCCTTTGACGCTAAAACCAATGGTGCTATTTTCTGCGAGATTTGCGTAATAGTCATCAATAGCTTTATCCAAACTCACTTGAATATCATTAATCACTTGTTGTTTGCTACTCAGATAGTTTTTGTAATTCCAATAGGCTTGGAGACCTATTGTGGCAAGTATCACGACAATGATAAGGTATAAAGTGTATCTGTACTTAGAATCGTTCATAGGTCAAAAGTAGCTGTAAAATCCCTTAAAAACTAATCGGTTAACACACGTTAACACTGGTTAACTCAAATTCAAAAAACGGACACTTAGATTTGTAGAGTATTAATCATAAAAACAATTACAATGAAAAATTTAGCAGTAGTATTAGGAATTTTTTTAACAACAATTAGTTACGCACAAGAAACTTCTGTAGACAAGGAACAAGTCTTAAAAGAGGTAAAATTAAAAGATTTTGGAGTATCCATCAGTATAGATTCTGCTGAAGAATTGGAATCCACATTTACAATAGCCGATATTAGGGAGATTTTAGGAGAACTGAATGTGAATGAAGACGTGTCATTTGAAGTCGTATGTAATGGCGATAAAATGTCTAATGGTAAAACCACTACATTAACTTATAAGGTAAATGGCAATACAAGTGACATTAACTCATTTTTGAAATCAGTGAATAAGATTAGAAACGCGGCTATCAACTATTACAGTAATAAATAGACAGGCACATGAAAGTTTTAGTAAAAATTTTAGTGACGGTTGTTTTGGTATGTATTACCAAAGCAAATGCGCAAGAGTTTCAAGGTCAGGCAACGTATAAGTCAAAACGTAAAATTGATATTCAACTTGATAGCACCCAAATGGATACAGGAATGCATCAACAAATGGTTGAAATGTTAAAGAAGCAATTTGAAAAAACCTACCTCTTGACATTTAACAAAAATGAATCCATTTACAAAGAAGAGGCGTCCTTGGCGCCACCGCAACCACAAGGTATGGAAATGGTGATGGTGAACACTGGAGGTTCTGATGTACTTTATAAAAACACTCAAGAAAAACGCTATGTGAATCAAAATGAATCTTTCAGTAAAATCTTTTTGATTAAAGACCATTTGAAAGACATTGCTTGGAAATTAGAACCAGATACCAAAAATATAGGAGAGTACACTTGCTTTAAAGCAACCACTACCAGAGAAGTGGAAGACCTAGAAAGTGGTATTAGCATAAATGGCGATAAGGACTTGAACACAAGCGAGAACAAAGTACCAAAAATGAAGACCATCACGATCACTGCATGGTATGCGCCTCAAATTCCAGTAAGCACTGGACCTGGAAATTATCAAGGATTACCTGGATTAATTTTAGAGGTTAATGATGGTAGTGAAACCGTTATATGCAGTAAAATTGTTCTCAATCCGAAAGAGGCTACTTCCATTGAGGAACCCAAAAAAGGGAAAGTGGTCACCCAAGAAGCTTACGACGCTATTATGGAAAAGAAACTCAAGGAGATGGAAGAGCGCATGCGTTCTAACAGAAGGGATGATGGTGAGACCATTGAGATTAGAATAGGAGGTTAGGACTTAAAGATTTAAGAAAAATTTAACCTTTAGAGGTTTTACAAATACTGTAAATTGGAGTCTAAGTGATTTGTAAAGTGTAACTTTACTTTTCATAATTTAAACTTCAAAAAGTATGAAATTTATAACCAAGAGAGCCTTTTTAATAGTGTTACTCTTATCAGGTGCTACGACCTTTGCACAAGAGTTTCAGGGTATGGCTGTATACCAAACAAAGACGACTATTGATATGAGTAGTTGGGGCGGAAGGGAAATGACCGATCAACGTAGAAAAATGATTGAAGAGCGCATGAAGAGTATGCTTGAGAAAACCTACGTGCTCAATTTCAATAGGAGCGAGTCTACCTATAAAGAGGAAGAAAAACTCGAAGCACCTGGCTCTGGTAGAGGTATGTGGTCTGGTATGATGAGCAGTTTTACAGGAGGTCCGCAATATAGAAACATGAAGGATAAAATCATTTTACAAGAACAGGAGTTTTTCGGAAAACAGTTTTTAGTAAAGGATTCGCTACCAAATTTGGAATGGAAACTAGAAAATGAAACCAAGCAAATTGGTCAATATACGTGCTTTAAAGCGACCACTACCAAAAAAGTGGACGAAATGGATTTCATGAGTATGAGAAGGAGAAATAGAGATAATGAAGAAAAGAAGGAAGGTGAAGAAAAAGCAGATTCCACTAAGAATGAGGATCCTTTTGATGAGGTTGAAGTTCCGAAATTTGTGGTAGTTACTGCTTGGTATACACCGCAAATCCCTGTGAGTATTGGTCCAGCAGAGTATCATGGACTTCCTGGTTTGATATTAGAAGTAACTGCAGACAGAACCGTTATGCTCTGTACAAAAATAACCATGAACCCTCAAGAGAAAGCGACTATTGAAAAACCAAAAAAAGGCGAAGTTGTCACACGTGATGAATATAATCAAATCATGAAAGACAAAATTGAAGAGATGCGCGAGATGTATGGTGGTCGAGGACGTGGTAGAAGAAATTAAGTAATCAAATAAATCAATCAAAAAACGTGTCTGACCACATTGAACGATTGTCAGAAACATTTAACTATTCAATTCAATGAAACATTTTTTTGTGATCCTGTTGCTATTGGCAACCACTAGCATTCTTAATGCGCAAATTTCAGTAAGAGGTGTCGTTAAAGATAGTATAGGAGAACCTTTGGAGCTGGCTAATGTCATCGCGATTAACAAAGCAACGAAAACCATGGCTTCCTATGCCATCACCAATGATAAAGGTCAGTTCAAATTAGATTTAGATAAAAACACCACTTACAGTATTCAAGTAAGCTATATAGGAATGAAAACGCTCGCCGAGGAGATGACAACCAAGGAAGCAAATATATCTAAGGATTATACGCTTCAAACAGACAATGCCTTAGCTGCAGTGGAACTCACTTATGAAATGCCAGTAACCATCAAAGGGGATACTTTGGTTTATAATGCTGATTCCTTCAAAGACGGTACAGAACGTAAATTGGAGGACGTCTTAAAAAAATTACCTGGCGTTGAAATCAATGATGATGGCCAAATAGAAGTTGAAGGCAAAGTGGTCTCCAAAGTGATGGTGGATGGTAAGGATTTCTTTGATGGCGATTCAAAATTGGCGACCAAGAATATTCCGTCTAATGCGGTCGATAAAGTACAAGTACTGAAAAATTACTCGAATGTTGGACAATTAAGTGGTGTGACAAACAATCAAGATAATATTGCCATTAATATCAAACTCAAAGAAGGGAAAAAGAATTTTTGGTTTGGTGATATCACAGCAGGTGCAGGCGTTGCTGATAATGACGGACTTTACCTCGTGCAACCCAAACTCTTTTATTACAGTCCGAAGTACAGTATCAACCTCATTGGTGATATCAATAACACGGGAGAAGTTGCCTTTACACGACGTGATTTCTTCAATTTTTCAGGAGGATTCAATCCGCCAAGTCAACAAAGTGGGACGAATATCAATTTAGGAAATAATAATTTAGGGTTTCTCAGTCTTCAAAATAATCAGGCTCAAAGTATCGAGACGAAGTTTGGAGCGGCTAATTTCAGTTACTCGCCAAAGAAAACCTTAGACCTTGGCGGTTTTGCTATATTCACGAGTTCAAGAGTTGGGCTTCAGGAAAACCGTTCTGTTCAATATACCGATGCCGATTTAGGAATTCCAGATGAAGATACCGAAAGTAAAACGCAGCAGAAAAGTGATTTGGCCTTATTCAAACTCAATGCAAAATACAAGCCCAATACCAATAATCAATTAGATTATGCCGTCATTGGTCGAACATCTAAAGAATCCCAAGATCAGAATTTTACATCGTCTGTCGTTGGTAGTACCTTGCAGTTTGAGGAGAACAGTCCGTATAGTATTAATCAAGAATTGAATTACTATTATACCATGGATGAGCGGAATATTTTTGCTTTGGAAGCACAGCATTTAATTCAAGATGAAGATCCATTTTATAATGCGTTGTTGGAAAATGATCCAACGAACAACAATGCCAATCCCGAAGATCGTGATCCATTTGATAATACCGCAGCAGGATTAGGCTTTGACCAGACTTTAAATAATTATGATATAGCACAAGATAAACGTATCAAGTCCAATCAATTGGATGCGAAATTAGATTATTGGAATGTCTTGAATAATAAAAGCAACATTAACTTTACCTTAGGAACCATTTTAAGCCGACAAGATTTCGATAGTAATATCTTTCAGTTTCTAGAGGATGGCAGTGTCTTTGATTCGGCTCCTAACTTCAACGACGGTTTAGATACCAACGATATCAAGTATAATTTTACTGATATTTATTTGGGGACGCACTACCGTTTAAAAACAGGGAAGTTTACTGTAACTCCAGGATTTTCTGCGCACATCTATGGCGCTAAAAACACCCAGTTTGGTACAGAGTATAATGACAACTTTTTTAGATTATTGCCCGATTTAAATGTGAGACTGGAATTGAAAAAGAGTGAAAATATCGATTTTAATTACCGTATGCAAACCGAGTTTACCGATGTTACGCAATTAGCGAGAGGTTTGGTCATGAATAATTATGATTCCTATTTCTCAGGAAATCAAACCTTAAAGAATGGAACCTCACATAATGTGAGTTTGCGCTACTTTAGTTTTAATATGTTCAATTATACCAACGTCTTCGGAAATTTGAGTTATAGCAAACGTATTGATCAAATTCGAAGTCTTTCCAATTTCGAAAGTATTATTCGAACAAGTTCACCATTTAATTCGGGATTTGCCGATGAAACTTTTAATGCTTTTGGTCGCTTTCAAAGAAATTTCAGAAAGATTAGAGCCACTTTAAACGGCAGTTTCACCTATTCTAAATTCAATCAATTTATTCAAGATCGACGTTCGGTCAACGAGAGCTATAATCAAAACTATCGCGCGCAATTACGCACCAATTTTAAGTCTGCTCCCAATGTTGAGGTGAGTTACCGTTATGGCATCAATAATAACAAGCAAGGTGGCAACAACACCACGTTTTACACGCATGCACCAACTGTCGAATTTGACGCGTATATCTGGAAATCAGTGACCTTTAAAACGGATTTCACCTATAACGAAACTCGTGATAAAACGAGAACGCTAAATAGTAATGAGCTGTGGAATGCCTCACTAGCGTACCGAAAGGATAAGGATGCCAAACTAGAGTATGAGCTTCGTGCCACGAATTTATTGAATACCCAATCCCGATTCAACAACAGTCAGAGTAACTTTTCGGTGAGTACTACAGAGTATTTTATCCAACCGCGATTTGTAACGCTTAGGGTCATTTATTCCTTATAAGAGTTGGGCGTTACCAACCCATATTTGGGTTGGTCAAGCTCTCGGCAGTCGCTCTCTTTGGAGGAGCTCCACAAGGCCTCGATCCTTAACGCAAAAAAAAAAGCCTTTAAACTTAGCTGTTTAAAGGCTTTTTGAATAATTTGATACTCTTACATAATATCAAAAGCTTTTTGAATTTTATCTACATAATCCAATTTTTCCCACGTGAATAATTCCACTTCAAGGGTGATTGGATCACCATTAGGCTGCTCAAATGTTTTGGTGACGGTTTCAGACTGTCGACCCATATGTCCGTATGCTGCCGTTTCACTATACATTGGTTGACGTAATTTTAAACGCTCTTCAATCGCGGCAGGTCGCATGTCAAAAATCGATTTGATTTTTTCAGCAATCTCTCCATCCGTTAAATTGAATGGACAGGTTCCATAGGTATCTACAAAAATGGAAGTAGGTTCAACCACGCCAATGGCATAGCTTACTTGTACCAAGATTTCATCACATACACCAGCAGCTACCATGTTTTTTGCAATATGTCGTGTAGCATAAGCGGCACTTCTATCAACCTTACTTGGGTCTTTTCCAGAGAAAGCACCACCACCATGTGCCCCTTTTCCACCGTAAGTATCCACAATAATTTTACGTCCAGTTAAACCTGTATCACCATGCGGTCCACCAATGACAAATTTTCCCGTCGGGTTGATATGGTAAGTAATGTTATCGTTAAAAAGTACTTGGATGTGTTCAGGAAGCTTAGCAACCACACGCGGAATTAAAATATCAATGATGTCTTTTCTAATTTTGGATAACATCGCATCGTCACTACCAAAGTCGTCGTGCTGCGTAGATACCACTATGGCATCAATGCGCTGAGGCACATTATCATCGCTGTACTCTATAGTGACCTGACTTTTAGAATCAGGGCGTAAATAGGTAATCTCTTTGTTCTCCCTTCTAAGGTCTGCTAATTCTTTGAGGATTCGATGTGATAAATCTAAGGCTAATGGCATGAAATTATCTGTTTCACGCGTGGCATAACCAAACATCATACCTTGGTCTCCAGCACCTTGTTCTTCTTTGCTAGCTCTATCAACACCACGATTGATGTCTTCCGATTGTTCATGAATCGCCGAAAAGACACCACATGAATTACCGTCGAACATATAGGCGCTTTTGGTGTAGCCAATCTTATTGATAGTATCTCGAGCAATTTTTTGAACGTCTAAATAGGTGTTCGATTTTACTTCACCTGCTAGGACCACTTGACCCGTCGTTACTAAAGTTTCACAAGCAACTTTTGATTCCTTATCAAAAGCTAAAAAGTTATCTATTAAAGCATCACTAATTTGATCTGCTACTTTGTCTGGATGTCCTTCAGAGACACTTTCCGAAGTAAATAAATATCCCATATAATCGTATTATTTTAGAATTCTGAAAAAATAAATTGCGATTGCTAAGTTGCTAGAGAAGTTTTGGAATAACTGCTTTAGCATTTTTTTATGAGGTTGCAATCAGAACAAATTTTTCCTCTCTTTTTTAAGTTGTCGACAAAAGTACATATAATATTGAAACTAGAAAAAGATACAGTCAAAAGAAAAGCCCCTAATAAAATTACTAAGGGCAAGTCTCACTAATAAAACTAATCAATCACACGTTAATGCTCATTCAATCTAAAATCAGGATAGGCATTCATGCCATGCTCATGAACATCTAATCCTTCAAATTCTTCTTTTTCTGAAACTCTTATGCCAACGGTTTTCTTTAGGGCGAATATGATGATAAAGGAGGTTAGGATGCAGAACAAGGCATAGGATCCAACACCAACTAACTGACTTATAAATTGATCGGTACTGGCTAATTTACCGAAGATACCAACGGCCAAAGTCCCCCAGATCCCGCAAAATAAATGGACCGCTATCGCACCCACAGGATCATCCAATTTGATTTTGTCAATCATGGAAACTGCAAAAACGATGATGGCACCTCCTATGGCACCTACTATGATGGCATCTGTAGGAGACATTTGATCTGCGCCAGCTGTTATGGCAACCAATCCGCCAAGGATACCGTTCAGAAACATGGTTAAGTCCATGTTTTTATATAGTAATGTAGAAATGAGGGCACATATCACGCCTCCTGCAGCAGCTGCTAAGGAAGTGGTTACTAATACCAATGAGGTGCTGCCTGGGTCAGCAGAGAGTACAGAGCCGCCATTAAACCCAAACCAACCAAGCCATAAGATTAAAACACCGGCTGTAGCCATAGGAATATTGTGACCTGGAATTGCCTGTGGTTGACCATCCTTGAATTTGCCAATTCTTGAGCCAAGTAAAAAAACAGCTACCAATGCTGCCCAACCACCCACTGAATGAACAAGTGTAGAACCTGCAAAATCATGAAAAGGCGTATCTCGCATATCTAAAAACCCTTCGCCCCATTTCCATGAGCCAGCAATAGGATATACCAAACCAACATACAGTATGGTGAAAATCATAAAAGGTCCAATTTTCATGCGTTCTGCCACAGCTCCAGATACAATTGTTGCGGCCGTTGCGGCAAACATACCTTGAAATAAAAAGTCCGTCCAATACGTATAGCCTTCATTGTAGCTCAAGTCTAAAGTGCCTTCAGCGGTAAGTGGTGAATCCAGTCCAAATCCTGCAAAACCAAAAAATCCAGAAGCACCATCTTCAAAACCTGGATACATTAAATTGAAACCTACAAGACAGTATAACAATAGACCTACTGTAATAATAAAAATGTTTTTGAATAAAATGTTTAAGGTGTTTTTTTGGCGTGTGAGACCAATCTCTAAAAGTGCAAACCCAAGATGCATAAAAAACACTAGAGCTGTACAAATCATCATCCACACATTATTTGTTGTAAGTATTTCCATGAATCCAATATTATTTTAGAGTATTAGCACCTTTTTCTCCTGTTCGTATTCTGTAAACCTCATCGATATGGGATACAAATATTTTACCGTCACCCACATCTCCTGTAGCGCCTGCTTCAATAATGGCTTTTATAGTGATTGCTTCAAAATCATCATTAACTACAATGGATAGGTAGCGACGTTGAATGTCGCTTGTGCTATAAGATACGCCTCGGTAGACATGGCCTTCTTTTTCATTGCCTAGTCCTGTGACATCCCAATAAGAGAAGAAATTAACACCAACGTCATGAAGTGCTTTTTTGACCGAAGAGAATTTTGATTTCCGAATGATCGCCTCTATTTTTTTCATCTATTCTAATAATTAAATTGATATCGTTTCTAATAGCTTGATTAATGAATTCGAAACCTTTTGAAAATTGACCCTATTGAATGGTTTTTAAAATGTAAATTTTAACTGTTACGTTATTTGATAGATGACGTCTCAAATCTATAAAAAAATAATATGACCCCTAAAAAAATAGGGGTAATTACTTAATTTTTATAAATTATTTAATTTTAACCCTATTTTTATTAGGGTAATTTTAAATTATAATAATAATATTGCGTATTTGATAATCTCAAATTGATAAAAAGGAAGGTTTTGATTTATATTTTTAAATAATCTTCAAATTATTGGCGATAACGAAAACGTTTTCGCAATAAAATGCTATTAATTTCGAATAAAATGCATTGTTTGATTCTGAAATTATTAGCTTTAAAAATGTGAATTTTTTAAAATAAAGTCTTTTAATTATCATTTTCGAAAAAGTGTTTCAGGCATTTTATTTATTGATGATGGACTAATATCTTACATATTCGAATCGGTTGTAAAAGACGAATAAAATGAAGAATATGTTGAAGAAGCAAGGGCTCTATTTGCCAGAATTTGAACACGATAATTGTGGTGCCGGATTTATATGTAGTTTAAAAGGAAATAAATCCAATAAAATCATTCATAAAGCGCTTGAAATTCTTGAGAAATTAGAGCATCGTGGCGCTGTAAGTTCCGATGGTAAAACGGGTGATGGTGCTGGGATTTTAATCGATATACCTCATGAGTTTTTTGTAGAACACTGCGACTTTCAATTACCCAAATTTGGGGATTACGCGGTGAGTAATGTGTTTTTTCCAAAAAGAGCTAATCAACGTGATTACTGCGTTCATAAGTTTGAACACTACATCAAGGCGCATGATCTTAAGTTATTAGGTTGGAGAGATGTTCCTGTAGACACCTCCGTTATAGGAGAAATAGCAGCAGAAACAGAACCTTTTGTGAAACAAGTATTTATTGGAAAGTCAAATACTAAGCAAACCGATTTCGAATTTAATTTAAAACTTTTTACGGCCAGAAAGCAATTGGAGCATCATATTAATGACTCTAAACTTTCAGAGAGAGCCCGTTTTTATGTGCCGAGTTTATCAACAAAAACAATCATCTTTAAAGGCTTACTTATTCCTGAGGACATTAAATTGTATTATACCGATTTGCAGGATCCTACCTTGGTGACGCGCTTGGCGCTCGTGCATCAACGATTTTCTACCAATACATTTCCAACCTGGGATCTTGCACAACCTTTCCGTTACATGTGTCATAATGGCGAAATTAATACACTAAGAGGTAATGTATCTCGTATTTTATCACGTCAAGAACTCATGGAAAGCGATTGGTTTGGGGAGGATATTAAAAGCATTTTTCCGATTATAATGCCTGGTAAATCAGATTCGGCACAAATGGATATGGTGGTTGAATTATTATTGATGACAGGTCGCTCATTACCTGAAGTTATGATGATGTTGGTTCCAGAGGCTTGGGAAAAGAACCCAGATATGTCTGAAGCAAAACGGGCATTTTATGAGTATAATTCCTGTGTGATGGAGCCTTGGGACGGGCCAGCTTCTATTCCATTTACTGATGGGAATTATATCGGTGCTGTTTTAGATAGAAATGGCTTACGACCATCACGCTATTCGGTAACGAAAGATGGTTTTGTCATCATGTCTTCAGAAACAGGCGTTATAGAGGTTGATCCTAAAAATATTGAAAAACATGGCCGCTTAGAACCAGGTAAAATGTTTTTGGTTGATATGAATCAAGGTCGGATTATTAATGATGAAGAAATCAAAGAGGCTATTGTTTCAAAGCATCCATATAAAAAATGGTTGGACAAAAACTTGGTGCATTTGGCTGATATTCCAGCCAAAAAAGGCCCAATTAAACACAAAGAGGATACACTCGTAAAACGACAAGTAGTGTTTGGGTACACCGAAGAAGACTTGAACACCATTATTAAACCAATGGCTCAGAACGGTAAAGAACCTATTGGCTCCATGGGTAATGATACGCCTATTGCAGTGCTTTCTGAAAGACCACAACTCATTTACAACTATTTCAAACAGTTGTTTGCTCAAGTGACCAATCCTCCGTTAGATGGTATTCGTGAAAAATTGATAACTGACATTAGTCTTACATTGGGTAGTGATACCAATATTTTTGAAATTAATGAGGATCAATGTCGGAAGTTAAAAATTCAAAATCCGGTGATATCTAAGCACGATTTAGATAAAATAAAGAACTACCAAAATAATCCTGATTTTGTAGTGACGACTATTTCAATATTATACGAAGTTGATAAAGGTCTCAACGAATTAGAACGTGCTCTTGAGAATTTAGTCCATCAGGCCTCAAACGCCATTGATCAAGGTGGTAATATTATTATCCTATCAGATAGAGGCGTCAATAAAAAATGGGCACCTATACCAGCATTGATAGCTTGTTCTTACGTGAATCATGAGCTTTATAAAATAGGAAAGCGAGCGAAAGTGAGTCTTATTATTGAGTCAGCAGAACCACGAGAGGTACACCATTTTGCTTTGCTATTTGGATTTGGTGCGAGTGCAATCAATCCATATATCGTGAATGAGATTGTATTCGATCAAGTTAGAGACAAAGAAATTGAAGGGTTGGCGTATTTAACAGCGATAAAAAATTACAATAAGGCCATTGGAATGGGTATCTTGAAAGTAATGAATAAAATAGGGATCTCTACACTCAATTCTTATCGTGGTTCCCAGCTATTTGAATGTGTTGGTCTCAATACGACCGTAGTCAACAATTATTTCCCAAATACCGTAACAAGATTACAAGGAATTGGCTTGCGTGAAATTGAAAAAGAAATTAGTAAGAGACATAAAAAAGCTTATAAAACAGCTGTCGTGGATGCGGATTTGCAATTAGATTTTGGAGGACAATATAAATGGCGACGACATGGTGAGAAGCATACCTTTAATCCAATAACCGTGGCTAAATTACAAGAGGCTGTTAGAGGAAATAAACACAAAACCTATAAAGAATATTCAGAATTAATTAATGAACAGACCAAGCAACTAATGACCATTAGAGGCTTGTTTGAATTCACGAATTATGACCCTATTCCATTAGAAGAAGTAGAGCCTTGGACGGAAATTGTAAAACGCTTTAAAACTGGAGCTATGTCGTATGGTTCTATTAGTAAGGAAGCCCATGAAAATTTGGCGATTGCGATGAATCGAATTGGCGGCAAAAGTAACTCTGGAGAAGGTGGTGAAGATGAAGTGCGCTTTTACAAAGACGCTAATGGTGATTGGAAAAATTCTGCTATTAAGCAGGTGGCTTCTGGACGCTTTGGAGTGACTTCAAATTATCTAACCAATGCTTCGGAAATACAAATAAAAATGGCGCAAGGAGCGAAGCCTGGTGAAGGCGGTCAATTACCAGGTTCAAAAGTGAATCCAGAAATTGCGAAGACCAGAAATTCTACACCTTATGTAGGGTTGATTTCTCCACCTCCTCACCACGATATCTATTCTATTGAGGATTTGTCTCAACTTATTTACGATCTAAAATCGGCAAATAGAACGGCTCGAATTAATGTAAAGCTTGTGTCTGAAGTTGGTATCGGTACGGTTGCAGCTGGTGTCGCAAAAGCTAAAGGTGATGTGATATTAATTTCTGGTCATGACGGTGGAACTGGTGCTTCGCCTCTAACATCACTTAAACATGCCGGACTTCCGTGGGAACTTGGATTGGCAGAAGCGCAACAGACATTAGTGATGAATAACCTAAGAAATCGCGTGGTTTTGGAATGCGACGGACAATTGAAAACAGGTCGTGATGTAGCCATAGCTTGTTTATTAGGCGCAGAAGAGTTTGGGTTCGCCACAGCGCCTTTGGTAGCTTCTGGTTGTGTGATGATGCGTGTATGTCACTTAAATACTTGTCCAGTAGGCATTGCTACACAAAACCCAGAACTTCGTAAAAAATTTAAAGGAAAGCCTGAGCATGTCGTTAATTTTATGTACTTCGTAGCACAAGAGTTACGTGAAATTATGGCGCAGTTAGGTTTTAGAACTGTGGATGAAATGGTTGGTCAAGTTCAGAAACTAAATCGCAATAAAACCATAGCACACTACAAAGCGTTGGGCTTAGATTTAACACCTATTCTTCATAAAGTGACGGTCCCTGAAGAAACAAAATTATATAACACTGAAAGCCAAGATCACGGTTTGGAAAAGGCCTTGGATTTCAAGGTTATAAGTCGGGCCCATCCTGCTTTATTCCGTAAAGAAAAGACAGTTTTAGAATTTAAAATTACGAATAGAGATCGTGCTTTTGGCGCCATTTTAAGTAATGAAATTTCTAAGATTTATGGAGCTCAAGGATTACCAGAAAATACATTGAAGATTAATTTTACAGGTTCCGCAGGCCAAAGTTTTGGAGCCTTTGCAACGAAAGGCTTGTCTTTGATTATTAATGGTAACTCCAACGATTATCTCGGTAAAGGTCTGTCTGGTGCTAAATTAATTGTGAAAGTACCAGATGAAGCCACCATTGTGCCAGAAGATAATATTATCATAGGAAACGTGGCGCTCTACGGAGCCACCTCTGGCGAAGCCTATGTCAATGGAAAAGCTGGAGAACGCTTCTGTGTGAGAAATTCAGGAGCTTTAGCAGTGGTAGAAGGTATTGGTGATCATGGATGTGAATATATGACCGGTGGACGTGTCGTAGTATTAGGTGAAGTAGGCAGGAATTTTGGAGCAGGTATGAGTGGCGGCATCGCTTATGTTTATGACCCAAAAGGAACTTTTGATAAACTCTGTAATAAAGAGGGCTTAAATTTAGAACCAGTCCGTGAGACCGATGATGTGACAGAACTAAGAGGACTTATCGAAAATCATTACAATGCGACATTAAGTCCACTAGCTCAGCGTCTTTTGGAGAATTGGCAAAAAGAGCTTCCAAAATTCATTAAAGTTTTACCAGAAGAATATCGTCAAGCACTCATTAGATTGGAAGCAGAAAATACATTAATAGCATAAGAACATGGGAAAGATAACAGGGTTTTTAGAATACAAAAGAGCAGATGAACCATATAAAAAGGTAGCGAATCGTCTAAAAAATTATAAGGAGTTTACAATCCCTTTAAATGAGGAAAAACTGAAAGATCAGGGAGCAAGATGTATGGACTGTGGCATTCCATTTTGCCATAGTGGCTGTCCGCTAGGGAATTTAATCCCAGACTTTAATGATAAAGTTTATAAAGGTCGTTGGAAAGAGGCAGCTCAAATTTTGCATGCCACTAATAACTTCCCAGAATTTACCGGACGTTTATGTCCAGCTCCTTGTGAAGAAGCATGCGTTTTAGGCATTAACGAAGATCCTGTAGCTATTGAAACTATTGAAAAGAATATCGTTGAAACTGCCTTTAGAGAAGGTTGGATCAAAGCGCTGCCTCCTAAAATTAGAACAGAAAAGCAGGTAGCAGTTATTGGCTCTGGTCCAGCCGGATTAGCGGCAGCTCAACAACTTAATCGTGCCGGACATCATGTGACTGTTTTTGAACGTGATGCAAAAATTGGAGGATTACTACGATATGGGATTCCAGATTTCAAAATGGAGAAATCAATTATTGATAGAAGACTTGAAATACTAAAAGAAGAAGGAATCAATTTTAAAACCAATGCTGAGGTTGGAAACACTATTAACGTAGAAACCATCAAAGCAGAATTTGATGCCGTATTACTATGTGGCGGTGCCTCGGTAAGACGATCCATTCCTATCAAGGGTAGTCACTTGAAAGGCGTTCATCAAGCTATGGATTTTTTAAAACAAAATAACCAATATGTGGATGGTGTAGTGCCTTTTGAAGCTATTATTTCGGCTAAAAATAAAAATGTAATTGTTATTGGAGGTGGCGATACAGGTTCTGACTGTATAGGAACCTCTAATCGTCATGGAGCGAAATCTGTCACAAATTTTGAGATTTTAAGCAAACCGCCTAAAGGGCGTCCAGCACATCAGCCATGGCCTTATTGGCCAATGAAACTTAAGAAGACATCCTCACATGAGGAAGGTGTTGAACGTTTTTTTAGCATTTCAACGAAAGAATTTTTGGGCGATAAGAATGGTAACCTTACGGGTTTAATAACAGTTGAAGTTGAATGGGTCTTTAAAAAAGATGAACGACCAGTTTTGAAAGAGCTACCAAATACTGAAAAAAAATGGGATTGTGATTTGGTTTTACTAGCCTTAGGTTTCACAGGTCCTGAAAAAACATTAGCCGATCAATTTGGTCTTGAAACAGACTTCAGAACGAATATAAAAGCAACGACTAAAGATTATGCTACCAATGTAAAAGGTATTTTCACAGCAGGCGATATGAGACGCGGTCAATCCCTTATTGTTTGGGCGATTTCGGAAGGTCGTGAAGCAGCACACTATGTGGATGCTTACTTAATGGGACAGTCAAATTTACCACTAAAAGAAGCAGGAGATTTGCCTCGTGTTTAGCTCATGGCACCAGAACCTAACTCTCTTGATTTTTTTAAATACAGAGCCTTCTCAATTGAGAAGGCTTTTTTATTAAGAAAATTGCCCCTTTTGAACATCATACTTAAAAACACTTAACTTGTTGTTATTCAGTTTTTTGAGTGTTTATTTTGTGTGTTGGGTTTAGCGCGAATCACCTAAAAATACCCATGAAGGAATGTGAAACCGGTATTTTAGACACTGCAATTTGAATTTGCAAAAATTATCATATGAGTGAACTGAATAAATATAGTAAAACTGTAACACAAGATCCAACACAACCTGCGGCACAGGCAATGTTACATGCTATCGGATTGACTAAGGAAGATTTTTACAAACCTATCATAGGTATTGCCAGTACTGGTTATGAAGGCAATCCATGCAACATGCATTTAAATGATTTAGCTCAGCTGGTCAAGGAAGGGACTAAAAATGAAGATGTGGTAGGATTGATTTTTAATACTATTGGTGTAAGTGATGGTATTTCTATGGGAACACCTGGAATGCGTTATTCATTACCTTCTCGTGATATTATCGCTGATTCCATGGAAACCGTTGTTCAGGCGATGAGCTATGATGGTTTAGTTACGGTTGTAGGTTGCGATAAAAATATGCCTGGCGCATTGATGGCAATGATACGTTTAAATCGTCCAAGTATTCTCGTTTATGGTGGGACGATTGATTCAGGATGTCATAATGGAAAAAAACTAGACGTCGTCTCCGCATTTGAAGCTTGGGGTAGTAAGGTGGCTGGGACCATGACAGAAAATGACTATCAAAATATCGTTGAAAAAGCCTGTCCAGGAGCAGGTGCTTGTGGCGGAATGTATACGGCCAATACAATGGCTTCGGCAATTGAAGCATTAGGAATGTCATTGCCCTTTAATTCTTCCAATCCTGCTTTGAGTGATGCTAAAAAGAAAGAGTCGATTCTGGCAGGAGAAGCGATGCGCGCACTTTTAGAAAAAGATATTAAACCTTCCGATATTATCACTAGAAAATCATTAGAAAATGCTGTGCGTCTCGTGACCATTTTAGGAGGTTCTACCAATGCGGTTCTTCACTTTCTGGCTATCGCTAGAGCTGCGCAAATAGATTTCACACTTAAGGATTTTCAAGATATCAGTGATGAAACACCATTTTTGGCTGATTTAAAGCCTAGTGGTCAATATCTTATGGAAGATGTGCATGCTGTAGGAGGCATTCCTGCAGTACTAAAATACCTCCTGAAGAAAGGCCTAATTCATGGAGATTGTCTTACTGTTACTGGTAAAACTATCGCTGAAAACTTATTGGACGTCAATGACCTTGAAGAGGGACAGCAAGTTATCAAACCTATTGAAAAGCCGATTAAAATTTCAGGACATCTCAGGATGTTGTACGGCAATTTGGCTGAAGATGGTAGCGTCGCAAAAATAACTGGTAAAGAGGGTCTCCGATTTACAGGGAAAGCCAAGGTGTTTGAAGGTGAATATGAAGCAAATGATGGTATCAGGAATGGCCTTGTAAAGAAAGGTGATGTTGTCGTTATTCGATATGAAGGACCCAAAGGTGGACCAGGAATGCCAGAAATGCTAAAGCCTACAGCAGCTATCATGGGAGCGGGATTAGGAAATGATGTGGCACTCATAACAGATGGTCGCTTTTCTGGAGGCACCCACGGCTTTGTGGTTGGACATATAACGCCAGAGGCACAAGAAGGTGGTACCATAGCTTTGGTGAAAGACGGTGATACCATCACGATTGATGCCGAGACGAATACAATTTCAGTTGAGGTTTCCGATGAGGTATTACAAGAAAGAAAACAACAATGGAAGGCACCAGACTTAAAATTTGATCGAGGTGTTCTCTATAAATATGCAAAAACTGTGTCATCAGCATCTAAAGGTTGTGTGACCGATGAATTTTAAACTATACGTATGAAAGATCCACAAACCATGCATCATCCATCAAACACTGTCCCATCCACTGAACATATTTCAGGAAGTGAGGCGATCATAAAATGTTTGTTAGCTGAGGGTGTTGACACATTATACGGTTATCCTGGAGGTGCCATCATGCCAGTTTATGATGAACTTTACAAGTATCAAGATCAGATACATCATGTCCTAACACGTCATGAACAAGGAGCGACACACTCAGCTCAGGGGTATGCTAGAATTTCTGGAAAGGTTGGTGTCGCCATTGCAACGTCTGGACCTGGAGCTACGAATTTGATCACTGGAATCGCAGACGCACAAATTGATTCTACACCCATGGTGTGCATTACGGGTCAAGTGGGTTCTCACTTGTTGGGTAGTGACGCCTTTCAAGAAACGGATATCGTCGGTATTTCAACACCTGTGACCAAATGGAATCATCAAATAACCAAAGCCTCTGAAATACCAGAAGTGCTTGCCAAGGCTTTTTATATTGCTAGAAGCGGAAGACCTGGTCCTGTCTTGATCGATATTACAAAAGATGCACAATTCGAAACATTCGATTTTGCATATAAGAAATGTACTGGAATAAGAAGTTATAAACCTGTTCCCACAGCCAATCCAGACGATTTGAAAGCTGCTGCAGACTTGATAAATAAGGCTAAAAAACCATTAGTGGTTTGGGGACAAGGCGTCATTTTGGGTGAAGCAGAAAATGTATTTAAATCGGTTATTGAAAAAGCAGGTATTCCTGCGGCTTGGACGATACTTGGAGCTTCCGCTATTCCAACTTCACATCCGTTAAATGTAGGTATGGTTGGAATGCATGGCAATTATGCGCCCAATGTTTTGACCAATGAATGTGATGTCTTAATAGCCATTGGGATGCGATTTGACGATCGTGTAACTGGCAACCTTGATAACTATGCAAAACAAGCTAAAATCATACATTTCGAAATTGATCCTGCAGAAGTGGATAAGAATGTGAAAACAGATGTCGCTGTTCTTGGAGACGCCAAAACTAGCTTAGAGGCTCTCTTGCCACTATTGATATCGAATTCGCATGAAGCATGGCACCAAAAATTCAAAGACCTTTATCAGATTGAATATGAAAAAGTGATAAAGGCGGATCTTTATCCAACTAAGGAAGGCCTAACAATGGGTGAAGTTTTAAAGGAAATCAACAAACAAACCAAAGGAGAGGCAGCCATAGTCACGGACGTAGGACAGCATCAAATGATCGCTTGTCGTTATGCCGAATTCAATACGACTAAGAGTAATATTACTTCAGGAGGTTTAGGAACTATGGGCTTCGGCTTACCAGCAGCTATTGGAGCAAAAATGGCAGCGCCAGATCGTGAAGTGATTTCAATATCTGGTGATGGTGGTTATCAAATGACCATTCAAGAGCTTGGTACCATATTTCAGCAAAAAACGGCTGTGAAAGTGGTGGTTTTAAACAACGACTTTTTAGGGATGGTAAGACAGTGGCAACAATTATTTTTTGATAAACGCTATGCGTCTACCGAAATGACCAATCCCGATTTTGTCGCCATTGCTAAAGGTTATTATTTAAATGCAAAACGAGTGACAAAACGTGAAGAATTAGCCGCTGCTGTTGAGGAAATGATTGCAAGTAAAGAAGCCTATTTTTTAGAGGTTTGTGTAGAAAAGGAAGATAATGTGTTTCCTATGGTGCCATCCGGAGCATCCGTTTCAGATATAAGATTAGAATAATTATGGAAGAGCAAATTAATCAATTTACCGTTTCGGTATACACAGAAAATAACATTGGTCTGTTAAACAGAATTTCAGCCATTTTTCAACGACGTCATATTAATATTGAGAGTATTAATTCATCTGTATCAGAAATTGAAGGCGTCTCAAGATTTACCATTGTGGTGAATATGACTGAAACTCAAATGAAAAAAATCATCGGTCAAATAGATAAACAAGTTGAGGTTATTAAAGCGTTTTATCACAGAGAAGATGAAACCATTTATCAAGAATCTTGTTTGTTTAAAATTAAATCGGATTTGTTGTTTGAGGAACGTCAAATTCAGAATATTATTAAAGAGAGCAATGCTAGAATTGTGACGGTGAATAAGGAGTTTTTTGTTTTGGAAAAATCAGGACGTAAGCAGGAAATAGAATTGTTATACAGAGAATTAAGTGTTTTTGGAATCATGCAATTTACCCGATCAGGGAGGATAGCAGTCACCAAAGATGAAATGAAGATATCAAAAATGCTCGAAGCATTTCAACATTAAAAACTACTAAAATGTCAAATTACTTTAACACATTATCATTAAGACAACAATTAGATCAATTAGGAAAATGCCGCTTTATGAAAGCCTCAGAGTTTGAAGACGGTGTGAATGCCTTAAAAGGAAAGAAGATTGTTATTATAGGTTGTGGCGCTCAAGGTCTGAACCAAGGATTGAATATGAGAGATTCGGGATTGGATATTGCTTATGCTTTGAGACAGCAAGCTATCGATGAAAAAAGAGCATCTTTTAAAAATGCCACTGAAAATGACTTTCCTATAGGGACTTATGAAGAACTCATTCCAAATGCCGATTTAGTCTTGAATTTGACACCAGATAAGCAACATAGTAATGTGGTAAAAGCAGTGATGCCACTGATGAAAAAAGGTGCCACCCTCAGTTATTCTCATGGTTTTAACATCGTGGAGGAAGGAATGAAAATTCGTGAAGATATCACGGTGATAATGGTAGCACCTAAGTGTCCAGGTACCGAAGTTCGTGAAGAATATAAACGTGGTTTTGGTGTGCCAACATTAATTGCTGTACATCCCGAAAATGATCCAGAAAACAAAGGTTGGGCGCAAGCAAAAGCGTATGCTGTGGCTACTGGTGGTGATAGAGCAGGTGTGCTTGAATCGTCTTTTGTGGCAGAAGTAAAATCTGATTTAATGGGAGAGCAAACTATTTTGTGTGGTTTGTTACAAACAGGTGCTATTCTATCTTTTGATAAAATGGTAGAAGAAGGAATCGATGCTGGTTATGCGGCTAAACTGATTCAATTTGGATGGGAAACGATAACAGAAGCCTTAAAGCATGGAGGGATTACCAATATGATGGATCGCTTATCTAATCCGGCCAAAATTAAAGCCTTCGAATTGGCAGAAACATTGAAAGGGATTATGCGACCACTATTTGAAAAGCACATGGATGATATTATCTCAGGACATTTTTCAAAAACCATGATGGAAGATTGGGCAAACGATGATCATAACTTGTTAAAATGGCGCGCAGAAACAGGTGAAACTGCTTTTGAGAAAACAGCGTTAACCACTAGTCATATCGGTGAGCAAGCCTATTTTGATCATGGGCTTCTTTTAGTAGCATTTGTGAAATCGGGTGTAGAATTGGCGTTTGAAACGATGGTGAGCGCAGGGATCATTGAAGATTCCGCTTACTACGAATCCCTACATGAATTACCTTTAATCGCAAACACCATCGCGAGAAAAAAACTGTTTGAAATGAATCGTGTTATTTCTGATACCGCTGAATATGGTTGCTATTTATTTGATCATGCTTGCAAGCCATTACTAAAGGAATTTATGACGTCAGTTGATACCTCCTTAATTGGAAGCACTTATGCACAATCAAATGCCGTAGACAATGTAGAACTCATTCGTGTGAATGAGGCTATTAGAAATCATCCAATCGAGATTGTAGGTAAAAGATTGCGAGCATCTATGAGTGCGATGAAAGTCATCAAAACAGAAGATGTAAAAACGCCGCAATCGGTGTTGGCTTAATGGAGACTCAAACAACATACAAACCCTCTTTAGATGCTGTTGAAGCAGCTGCAGAAAAATTAAAAGGCATTGCATCTGTGACGCCATTAATTAAGAATGCGCGCTATTCGAAGCAATTCAATGCTAATATTTACTTTAAGCGGGAAGATCTTCAAGAGGTTCGATCTTATAAAATTAGAGGTGCCTATAACAAAATTTCATCATTAGATACGACACAGATAGAAAATGAAATTGTCTGTGCGAGTGCAGGTAACCACGCGCAAGGCGTCGCACTTTCTTGTAAACTGTTGAAAATAAAAGGGACTATTTTTATGCCTGCACCAACGCCAAATCAAAAGATAGAACAGGTAAAAATGTTTGGTGAGGCTTATGTAGATGTTGTATTGGTAGGTGACACTTTTGATGACGCGTACCATTCGGCTATGGAAGTCTGTGAATGCTTAAACAAAACATTTATTCACCCTTTTAATGATGAGAAAGTTATTGAAGGTCAGGCGACTGTTGGTTTAGAAATTATAGATCAAGCCAAGGCACATCCAATTCATTATGTATTTATACCTGTTGGAGGTGGTGGGCTTTCAGCTGGTTTGTCAACGGTATTTAAAGCCTTGTCACCTCAAACTAAAATTATAGGAGTGGAACCAAAAGGGGCACCCTCCATGTTGACCTCTATAAAGAACAATCGAAACACGACATTAAATCATATTGAAAACTTTGTAGATGGTGCTGCGGTCAAACGCGTAGGCGATTTGAATTTCGCTATTTGTAAGGATACATTGCATGATGTTAAAGTCGTGGATGAAGGAAAAATTTGTCAAACCATTTTAGATTTATATAATAAGGATGCCATCGTAGTGGAGCCTGCAGGTGCATTGAGCATTGCTGTTCTTGATCAGTATGGAGACGATTTGAGTGGGAAAAACGTGGTATGCGTGGTTAGTGGGAGTAACAATGATATTACAAGAACTGCCGAAATCAAGGAACGTGCTTTGTTATATGCTAACCTGAAGCATTACTTTATTATAAAATTTCCACAGCGAGCAGGTGCCTTGCGAGAATTTGTTGCTGAAATTTTAGGTCCGAATGATGACATTACCCATTTTGAATATACCAAAAAAACCAATCGCGAAAATGGCGCAGCCGTTGTAGGCTTGGAATTACAATCTGCCGAGGATTTGCAGCCTTTAATTACTAAAATGAAACTGCATAACTTTTATGGTGATTACCTCAATGACAAACCGGATTTATTTCAGTTTCTCGTTTAAAGACCAAGAAAGTCATGATAACAAAAAGCACCTGTTTCCAGATGCTTTTCTATTCAATGCCACTATGATTAATAGACTTACCCTTAAAGTTAAATAATAGTAGATTGACCTAAATGTATGTTTGCGAAATTCATATTGGTGTCTTTGGGGTTATTGATAAAATCTTCAATAAAATCACCCACTTTCGTCGTTGTGATATGATTGTATTTGGTATTTAAATCAGGTGTTGTAATATTCAATTTCAACGAGCGATCAACACCTTCCCTAATAAGATCAGCTTCTTCGAAGAGTTCAAAATGTTCCAAAAGCATGGCTGCTGATAATATGGAAGCTATGGGATTGGCAATGCCTAAGTTCTTCGCTTGCGGATAAGACCCATGAATGGGTTCAAACATGGCATGCTTGTCGCCCACAGAAGCCGAAGCTAAAAGACCTATTGACCCTCCAATCACACTAGCCTCATCACTAATGATATCACCAAACATGTTTTCGGTTAAGATCACATCAAATTGTTTCGGATTTAAAATCATTTGCATGGCTGCATTATCAACAAAGAGGAAATCCAAGGTGACATCCTGATAATTTTGAGCGACTTCTTTGACGACTTTTCGCCATAAACGCGAACTCTCTAATACATTGGCTTTATCTACTAAAGTCACTTTTTGTTTACGCGTTTGTGCCGCTTTAAATGCCAAATGGGTGATGCGTTCAATTTCAAAACGTGAATACTCACATAAATCTGAAGCCGTATCACCATCATCGCTCAATTGCTTTTCTCCAAAGTAAATCCCACCAGTTAATTCTCGGTAAATACTTATGTCAGTGCCCTTAATGATATCACGTTTCAAAGGTGATTTGCTTAGCAAGGTATCGTATGCTTTTACAGGTCGAATATTAGCATATAGCTCTAAGGCCTTACGCAATTTTAACAATCCCTGTTCAGGACGTACTTTTGCCGACGGGTTATTGTCATATTTAGGATCGCCAATAGCACCAAAAAGTATGGCATCCGAATGTTTACAGAGTTCTAAAGTATCATCTGGTAGCGGTGTACCAGTTTGATCAATAGCAATAGCGCCAACGGGAGCTTCCTTGAATAAAAACGTGTGATCAAACTCGTGTGCAATGGCTTTCAAAACCTTTACAGATTGTTTGGTCACTTCTGGTCCAATACCATCACCTGGTAAAACAGCAATTTGTAATTTCATTAATTAGTATGTTGGTTGTCCTTAATTTAAGGGTTCATTTTATTATTAATTTGGGCGTTCCCAAGGTCGGGCTTTCGGCAGTCGCTCTTTTCAAGGAGCTCCAACAAAGCCTCAATCCCTAACGCGACTCATTGCTTGTTCATAGGCCACAATACGATCGGTTTTACTGAGTAAATAATCAATATCATCGTAGCCATTCATCATACAAGTTTTCTTATATGGGTCTATGTCAAAATTTTCAACATGAGCGTTACCCTCAATTCCTATGGTTTGTGCCTCGAGATTTACAGTTATTTTGGTGTCAGGTTGCTCCGTGATGGTCTGCATCAATTCAGCTAAATAAGCTTCAGAAACTTGAACAGGTAGCAAGCCATTGTTTAAGGCGTTCCCTTTAAAAATATCTGCAAAAAAACTCGATACTATAACTTTAAATCCATAATCGGTTAGAGTCCATGCTGCATGCTCACGACTCGAGCCACACCCGAAATTATCACCTGCGACTAGAATTTGTCCTTGGTAAGAGGCATCATTCAACACAAAGTCAGCATTCAAACGACCATCTTTGTCATATCGCCAATCCCTAAAGGCATTGTCACCAAAGCCTTTTCGGTCTGTGGCTTTTAAAAAACGTGCAGGTATGATTTGATCGGTATCGACATTTTCAATAGCTAATGGAATAGCTTGCGATGTTAAGCTTGTAAACTTTTCCATATTAATTTAATTGTTTTGTAATATCCACGATTCTACCTTCAACGGCTGTAGCTGCTGCCATTAATGGGCTTGCTAAAATAGTTCTTGAACCTTGACCTTGTCGTCCTTCAAAGTTGCGATTACTCGTCGAAACACAATATTCTCCCTGCGGAATTTTATCATCATTCATTGCCAAACAAGCACTGCAACCAGGTTGACGAAGCTCAAAACCAGCATCGTCAAAAATAGTTTTTAAGCCTTCTTTGATAATTTGGGCTTCCACTTGTTTACTACCTGGAACTAGCCAAGCAGTGACATGATCTGCTTTTTGTTTCCCTTTGATGTAATCTGCTGCCACTCTAAAATCTTCAATTCTTGAGTTGGTGCAACTGCCAATAAACACAAAATTGATAGGTTTCCCAATAAGTGATTCTCCTTTTTCAAAATTCATGTATTTCAATGATTTCTCAAAGGAAGCATCGCTAGTCTCAGGAATATAATCGGAAATTTTAATTCCCATTCCAGGATTTGTACCGTAGGTCACCATAGGTTCTATGTCTTCAGCGTCAAAATAATACTCCTTGTCAAATTGTGCATCTGTATCTGTGGCTAATGTTTTCCAATACGCCACTTTCTGGTCAAAATCAGCACCTTTTGGCGCAAAGGCTCTTCCTTCAACATAGTCGAAAGTCGTTTGGTCTGGAGCAATCATGCCGCCTCGCGCACCCATTTCGATACTCATATTACAAACCGTCATACGACCTTCCATAGACATGTTTTTAAAAACATCACCAGCATATTCGCAGAAATAACCCGTACCAGCATTGGTGCCAAGTTTAGAGATAATATAAAGAATGACGTCCTTAGGCAAAACACCATGCTTTAATTTGCCATTCACCGTTACTCGTAAACTTTTTGGTTTTGTCAACAACAAGCATTGGCTTGCAAATACTTGAGCCACTTGAGAGGTCCCAATACCAAAGGCAATAGACCCAAAAGCTCCATGGGTAGATGTGTGACTGTCGCCACAAACGATGGTCATGCCTGGTTGCGTAATTCCTAGTTCAGGAGCCATGACATGGACAATACCATTGTATTTGTGACCTAATTCATAAAGTGTGATATTATTTTTTTTACAGTTTGAGGAGAGTTGCTCTAATTGTTTTCGAGATAAAGCATCCTTAACTGGTAAATGTTGGTTCGTGGTTGGTGTATTGTGATCTGCCGTTGCCACAATTTGATCTGGTCGGAAAATAGGAATATGTCTATCTTCCAATTCTTTAAATGCTTGCGGACTTGTAACTTCATGTATTAGATGTTTATCAATATACAATATTTGTGGTCCATTCTGAATCGAATCTACCACATGTGCATCCCAAACTTTGTCGAATAATGTCTGTCCCATTTATGCGCTAATTATTTCTCTATATACTTGGCTCGTTTCAATGATTTGATGAATATCATTATCATTGATTTCCTTTTTTCGGTCGGCAAACGTCAAAAAGTTAGCGTAAACATCATCTAACTGTAATTTCGTTAATTCATAGCCTACATTTTTGGCTCTATAAGCTAATGCTGCACGTCCACTTCTTGCGGTTAATACGATAGCGCTTTCAGTAACACCAACGTCTTTAGGGTCGATAATTTCATAAGTTTCACGATGCTTAATAACACCGTCTTGGTGAATCCCAGAACTATGCGCAAACGCATTGGCGCCAACAATAGCCTTATTGGGTTGCGTGTAAATACCCATACTGTCACTAACTAATTGACTAATGCCATAGAGGTGTTGCGTATTGATACTGGTATCTAACTTGAGATAAGGATGTTGTTTTAAAATCATCACAACTTCCTCTAAAGCTGTGTTGCCAGCACGTTCTCCAATACCGTTGATAGTGCATTCAATCTGACGTGCACCATTAATGACACCTTCGATGGAATTTGCTGTGGCCAGACCAAGGTCGTTATGGCAATGACAAGATAAGATGGCTTTGTCAATACCTCTAACGTGTTCCATGAGATATTTCATTTTTTCACCGTACTCACTAGGCAGACAATAGCCTGTAGTGTCAGGGATGTTTAGAACTGTGGCACCTGCTTGAATAGCTGCCTCGCAGATACGAGCTAAAAATTCATTATCGGTTCGTCCTGCATCTTCCGCATAAAACTCCACATCTTCAACAAAAGACTTAGCATAAGCAACGGCGTCGTATGCGCGTTTTAAAATAGTGTCCTGATCTGAATTAAATTTGAATTTGATATGTGATTCAGAAGTGCCAATCCCTGTATGTATTCTCGGTTTTTTTGCATATTTAAGGGCTTCAGCAGCCACTTTGATATCGTTTTCTACAGCACGTGTCAATCCACATACGGTGGCATTCTTTATGAGTTTGGATATTTCTTCTACCGATTTAAAATCACCTGGACTTGAAACTGGAAATCCAGCTTCAATGACATTAACGCCTAAAGCATCCAGCTGCTCTGCAATGATTAATTTCTGATTGGTATTTAATTTACAGCCTGGGACTTGCTCGCCATCTCGGAGCGTTGTGTCAAAAATTTGTACGTTGTTATCAGACATTTATTGAACATTTATTTTTCAGTTGTCTTACGAATTTATACTTTGGTTATACATTAACGTTTCTGTTTAAACTAACTTTACGATGTTCAACGAATTAAATTAGATTTAAATAACTGAAAATCAATAATATAAATCGTATTCTATTAGATGACTAAGGATCAAAAAGATAACTTATTTCTATTGGTAAAATCGCTCACCAAATCAGAAAAGCGACAATTCAAATTGTATGTTGGACGATTAGAGGTTAATCAGGATTCAAAATTTTTGAATTTATTCAATATTTTGGACAAAGCCTCCTCATATGATGAGTCGGCAATTCTAAAAACTGGAACGGTTAAGAAACAGCAGTTAGCGAATGTTAAAGCCCATCTGTATAAGCAGATTTTAATTAGTTTGAAGCTCAATCCTTCGCATCAAAATATCAGATCTCAAATTAGAGAACAATTAGATTTTGCCTCCATTTTATATCATAAAGGCTTGTATAAGCAAAGTCTTAAAATTTTGGATAAATCCAAGGAGGTGGCGATTCAAAATGAGGAGAAAAATTTGGCCTACGAAATTGTGGAACTTGAAAAAATAATTGAGTCACAATACATTACAAGAAGTATCAGTACACGCGCTGATGAATTGACCATACAAGCGAAAGAACTCAGTTTTCAGAATGTGATAGCGAGTAAACTGTCTAATTTATCTTTGCAACTTTATAGCATTATTTTAAAGACAGGTTATGTTAAAAATGAAGCTGAAAGCCAAGAGGTAACGCAATATTTTGAAAATAGGTTGCCAAAATTTCATATTAAGGATCTCGGCTTCAGAGAAAAATTATGGTTATACAACGCCTATTTATGGTATAGCTTTTTAATGCAGGATTTCAAAAATTGTTATAAATATGCTTTGAAATGGGTTGATTTGTTCTATGAACATCCAGAAATGATTCAGCTTAATCCTGTGTTTTTCCTCAAGGGGAATAACTACCTGCTTGAGGCGCTTTTTTTTATAGGCAATAAAGATAAATTTCAGGAACAACTACTGAAATTTCAGCATATAACCACTGAAAAGAAGTTTCCTAAAGATGAAAATGTACAAGCGCTTACGTTTTTATATTTAAATCTTAATTCAATCAACCTTTATTTCATTGATGGTAGCTTCCAGGATGGATTAAAAATTATTCCTAAAATTGAAAAAGAACTGAAAAGGTTCAAGGATCGGCTAGATGTGCACCATACGATGATTTTTTACTACAAGTTTGCTAGTCTTCATTTTGGAGCTGGAAATAATAAAGAATGTATCTTCTACTTAGATAAAATTATCAGTAATAAATCGTTATTGATGCGCGAGGATTTACAGTGCTTCGCGCGCGTTTTAAATTTGGTAGCGCATTATGAAGCTGGTTTGGATTATCACATTGAAGCCTTGTTAAGAAGTACTTATAAGTTCCTTTTAAAAATTAATGACCTTTACGAGGTGCAAAAGGAAATGATAAAATTCATTAGAGGGTTACAAGATATTTATCCGCAAGATATCAAGAAGGCCTTTGAGCAACTCTATAACATATTAAAGCCCTATGAAGATCACCCATATGAACGTCGCGCTTTTCTGTATTTAGATATTATTTCTTGGTTAGAGAGTAAAATTCAAAATAAACCAGTGGGTGAGGTTATTCGTCAAAAATATCTGGCAAAAAACAACCAAGTGTAAGCTTTTTATATCCCTATGATCCTCACGCTATTTTGAATGGAGCATCTAAAGATTACGAAATAATCAGTTTCTTGTATATCAAATAGAAATCTTATAAATATTTCTAAAAAATGCGATATAAATTTGGAATTGTAATTTTTCTATTGCAATATTTGTGTTCACAAAGTTCAATAACTTACTGAAATGTTATCAAGAAAGGCGGAGGGAATAGACCCGATGAAGCCTTAGCAACCCATTGAATTAATCAATGAAGGTGCTAAATTCTACTGAGTTTTTCGATTCATTTATCGATAAGCTGGATAGATAACCCAAACGTAATTACTCATCTGTAGTTATGTATTTCTTTTTAACATTTTTCTATTAAGTATGCTTCCTTTGAAGCTTATTTGGCTTTTGTTTTAATTTATTTATTAACTCAAAAACTTAGAAAAATGAGTACACAAAAATTTGCAACACAAGCGTTGCACGCTGGACATGATGTTAGTCAAAATGCAGGAACGAGAGCCGTTCCAATTTATCAATCCACATCCTATGTATTTGATAATGCTGATGACGCTGCAGGGCGATTTAACTTATCAGTTCCAGGTTTTATCTACACGCGATTGAATAACCCAACGAACGATGTTTTGGAGCAGAGATTGGCTGCTTTAGAAGGTGGTATTGCAGCCGTTGTAACAGCTTCTGGAACCTCGGCCATTTCAACTACCTTACTCACTTTATTGAAGGCTGGCGATCACATTGTTGCCTCGAATAGTCTTTATGGTGGGACTTATAATTTGCTCAGTGTAACGCTACCAAGACATGGTATTACAACAAGCTTTGTAGATCCATCTGATCCTGAAAATTTTCAAAAGGCAGCTCAAGAAAATACACGCGTGTTTTTTGTTGAATCTTTAGGTAATCCGAAATTAGATGTATTGGATATCGAAGCGATATCAAAAGAAGCTAAAGCTTATAAAGTGCCACTAATTGTGGACAATACGGTGGCTACACCGTATTTGTTGAATCCAATTGCATATGGTGCCAATATTGTCATTCACTCGTTAACCAAGTATATCAATGGAAACGGTACGTCCTTAGGAGGTGTTATTATAGATGCTGGAACTTTTGATTGGGGAAATGGCAAATTTCCGGAGTTTACCGAACCGTCTCCTGGTTATCATGGCTTGGTTTATAATGAAGCTATAGGAGCAGCCGCTTTTATTGCAAAGGTCAGGATTGAAGGTCTGCGCGATTATGGTGGTGCTTTGAGTCCGTTTAATGCATTTCAAATTATTCAAGGTTTAGAAACGCTGGAGCTGCGCATTAAAAAACATAGTCAAAATGCACTTGAGTTGGCCAAATGGTTGCAAGAGCAACCTGAAGTGAATTGGGTAAATTATCCTGGTTTAGAGTCTAGTAAATACAGGCATTTAGCCAAAAAATATTTGCCTAATGGACAAAGTGGTATCGTCACATTCGGTGTTGATGGTGGCTATGAATCTGCCAAAAAAATAGTGGATACGACTAAAATATTCTCCTTGTTAGCTAATATCGGTGATACGAAATCATTAATTATTCATCCAGCTAGTACAACGCATCAGCAACTGAGTGATGAGTCACAATTAGCGACAGGAGTATCAAAGGATCTCATTCGTCTTTCGGTTGGTATTGAGGATATTAATGACTTAAAAGCTGATTTAAGAGAAGCTTTCGACATTGTAAAAAAGACAGTTTTAATTTAAATCTTAAATAGTGTTCAATGTAAGTGCTGTAGACTGATTCGTTTATAGCACTTATTTAAAACCTTCAAACAATGTCTAAATTACAATACATATGCATATCAGATTTTAAATTGCCTTCTGGAAAATCGCAAGATATTTACTTGTCTTATCAACTATTTGGTCAGCCATTATTTCAAGCACCCATTGTACTAGTAAATCATGCATTGACGGGCAATTCTAATGTTTGTGGAAAAGATGGATGGTGGTCAGATATTATTGGTGAGGACAAATGCATCGATACCAAAAATTATACAATTTTGGCTTTCAATATTCCCGGAAATGGTTATGATCAATTGCAAGATCATTTGATAGATAATTACAAAGCGTTTAACGCTCGTGTTGTGGCTCAATTATTTGGAGAGGGTTTACGACAATTGAAAATTACTAGCTTGTTTGCCGTGATTGGTGGTTCTGTTGGTGGAGGCATTGCCTGGGAGTTAGCAGCCTTACATCCGAACTTCATTGAGCATGTTATTCCCATCGCAAGTGATTGGAAGTCTACAGATTGGTTAATTGCGAATTGCTATATTCAAGATGCTATTTTGAATCATTCAAAAGCACCTCTGTCGGATGCGCGAATGCATGCTATGACCTTATATAGAACTCCCGAATCCTTTACGAGTAAGTTTCAACGAAGTGAAAAGGCAGCCGCTATTTTTAACGTTGAAAGTTGGTTAAATTTTCACGGACAAAGCCTGCATGAGCGTTTTCATTTAGCAGCTTACAAACTCATGAATCACATTCTAAAAACAATCGATATCACAAGAGACCGAGGAAATTTTATGGAGGTAGTAGCGCCAATCACCTCAGATATTCACATTATAACTATCAATTCTGATTTGTTTTTTAAGCCTGAAGAAAATTGGAAAACCTATGTAGAACTCAAGCAAAAAAAAGCGAATGTCACCATTTCTGAGATTAAGTCCATACATGGGCATGACGCATTTTTAATAGAATGTAATCAGCTCATAAAATTTTTAAAACCTATTTTTAAAAATGATGTTGGTCTTGATCCGAAAGTTCGATTGGATAGAAATTCAGTGTTAAATAATTAAACAATATATTTAGCAGGCAGTGCTTAAATGGAATAGTCATGAATATTAAATATAACGTTAGACTTAAGGATGACATCGAACAATTCACCAAACGGATCTATTATTATTTGTTTGATGAAAAAAGTGGAGACCTTGAATTTCTCAGAGAAAAATTTTTGGTAATGGCAACCACACTGTCAATTCCCGATGGCCTTCAATTTTGGAAAAAGTTTGAATTGTCTATACCAGAAATACGATTGCAATTGCATCTTGATGCTAAAGCCTTTGAAGATAATGATCCAGCCAATAAATGCCACGAGGAGATTTATTTGGCCTATCCTGGATTTTATGCAATTGCCATCCATAGATTAAGTCATAAGTTACTAAATATAGGCGTTCGTATTATCCCTAGGATGATGAGTGAGTATGTGCATGGAATTACAGGTATTGACATTCATCCAGGTGCGACCATCGGTGCCTCATTTTTTTTGGATCACGGCACCGGAATTGTGATTGGAGAGACGACCATTATTAATAACGAGGTCAAAATTTATCAAGGTGTTACCTTAGGCGGTGTTCATGTTAAAAAGAACTTAGCTAATATAAAAAGACACCCTACCATTGAGGATAATGTGGTCATTTATGCGAACGCAACAGTATTGGGTGGTGATGTGGTTATTGGCGCAAATAGTATCATAGGAGCGAATGTGTGTGTGACCAATTCGGTGCCACCGAATTCCGTTTTAACCTATAAAAAAGAATATAATATAAGAACCAAACAAAATGAGTAAAGTAGAAAGTATCATTGAATTAATTGGAAACACCCCTTTAATTAAATCGACAAGGATTAATTCTCATAAAAATGTGGATTTATATTTTAAAATGGAAGGTCATAATCCAGGGGCAAGTGTCAAAGATAGAGCCGCTTACAATATGATTTCCCAAGCACTTCGGCGAGGAGATATTCAAGCGGGAGATACCTTGGTAGAAGCCACGAGCGGGAATACGGGAATCGCTCTAGCATTTATTGCTAATTTGCTCGGTTTGCACATGATTTTGATAATGCCAGAGAACTCGACCGAAGAACGAATTAAAACAATGAAGGCCTACGGAGCAGAAGTCATTTTGACATCTGCGGAAATTGGAATTGAAGGATCTCGAGATCTAGCGTTTCAATTGAGAGATGAAAAGGGGTATACCTTATTAAATCAATTTGAGAATGAAGATAATTGGAAAGCCCATTACAAAACAACAGGTCCTGAAATATGGAACGATACCAATGGCGAAATTACCCATTTTGTCTCGGCAATGGGAACTACAGGAACTGTAATGGGAACCTCTACATATCTAAAGGAACAAAACAAGGCAATAACCATAGTAGGCGCTCAACCTACAGATGGCTCTAGAATTCCAGGAATTAGAAAGTGGTCACCTGCTTATGTTCCTAAAATATTTGATCGCTCAAAAGTAGACCAAGTGATTGAAGTCAGTGAGGCTGAAGCTAAAGATATGGCAAAGCGATTGGCAAATGAAGAAGGCGTGTTTGCAGGAATGAGTAGTGGTGGTGCTGTCGCTACGGCTTTAAAAGTAATTAATGAATTAGAATCGGGAACTGTAGTTGTCATCATATGTGACAGAGGGGACCGATATTTATCTTCAAATTTATATAATGCTTAAATGAAGAACATACAAGAAGAATTACAAAAACGAATTTTAGTGCTTGATGGTGCCATGGGCACGATGTTGCAACGCTACAATTTTTCAGAAGAAGATTTCAGAGGAAGTCGCTTTAAAAATTATCCCTCATCATTGAAGGGAAATAACGATTTGCTCTCCATCACCCAACCAGAGGCTATTGCCGATGTACATCGACAATATTTCAATGCAGGCGCAGATATTGTTGAAACGAATACATTTTCGGGAACAACCATCGCGATGGCAGATTATGATATGGAAGATTTGGTTTATGAGCTCAATTTTGAGTCAGCTAAAATTGCCAAGCAGGTGGCGGATGAATTTACTAAAGTGAATCCCGATCAACCAAGATTTGTTGCTGGTAGTATTGGCCCAACCAATAAAACAGCAAGTATGTCGCCAGATGTGAACCGACCAGAATTTCGAGCCATTACCTTTGAGGAGTTACGAGTCGCCTATATGCAGCAGGTAGAAGCTTTAATAGATGGTGGTGTAGATGTGCTCTTGGTAGAAACTATATTTGACACACTCAATGCGAAAGCAGCTTTATTTGCCATAGAAGAGGTGAAAGAAGCACGTCAAATCGATATACCAATCATGGTATCAGGAACCATTACGGATGCTTCTGGCCGAACCTTATCTGGGCAAACCGTTGAAGCCTTTTTGACGTCCATTTCACATATCCCTTTACTCAGTGTTGGTTTTAATTGTGCTTTGGGAGCAGAACAACTCAAACCTTATTTACAACGATTGTCTCAGCAAACAGAATTTCTCACGTCGGCACATCCTAATGCAGGACTACCAAATGCTTTTGGTGAATACGATCAATCTCCGAAACAAATGCAACAGCTTATTGAGGATTACCTCAAAGATGGATTGATTAATATCATTGGTGGTTGCTGTGGCACCAATCCTGATCATATAAAAGCCATAGCCGATATTGCAAAAAACTATCAACCAAGATTAATACCTCAGATTGCCAAATGATAGTTAGTGATTCTAAAAAATATTTAACGCTCTCGGGACTAGAACCCTTAGTCGTTACACCAGAAAGTAATTTTATTAATGTTGGTGAGCGCACCAATGTCACGGGTTCACGTAAATTCCTTCGCTTAATTAAAGAAGAAAAATTTGATGAAGCTTTGGATGTCGCCAGAGATCAAGTAGAAGGAGGAGCTCAAATTTTAGATGTGAATATGGATGAAGGAATGCTCGATGGTAAGTATGCCATGGTCAAGTTTCTAAATCTCATTGCTTCTGAACCAGATATCGCTCGAATCCCAATCATGATTGATAGTTCTAAATGGGAAATTATTGAAGCCGGGCTTCAGGTGGTTCAAGGGAAATCGGTTGTTAATTCGATCAGTCTAAAAGAGGGAGAAAACGAATTTAAACGACAAGCAAAATTGGTGAAGCGCTATGGAGCTGCCGTTATTGTGATGGCCTTTGATGAGGTTGGGCAAGCCGATACTTATCAAAGACGTATCGATATTTGTAAACGCTCATATGATCTTTTAGTCAATGAGGTGCAATTTCCACCACAGGACATCATTTTTGATCCTAATATTTTTCCGGTAGCAACAGGAATGGATGAACACCGTTTAAACGCTTTGGATTTTTTTAGAGCGACCAAATGGATTCGAGAAAATTTGCCCTTTGCTAATGTATCTGGAGGTGTTAGTAACGTGTCCTTTTCATTTCGTGGCAATACTGTTGTTCGTGAGGCGATTAACTCTGCATTTTTATATCATGCCATCAAAAATGGGATGAATTTAGGGATTGTAAATCCAACGCTTTTAGAGGTATATGATGAAATTCCGAAGGACTTATTGCAACATGTGGAAGATGTGCTATTTGATAGACATGATGATGCGACGGAGCGATTACTGGATTTTGCCGATAGTTTTAAAGGACAGAAAAAAATAGATGAAACTAAAGTTTCAGAATGGCGAAATACGACGCTTCAAGAACGCATCACTCATAGTTTAGTCAAAGGGATTGAAACCTTCATTATAGAGGATGTTGAAGAGGCACGTTTAGAATCTGAAAAGCCCATAGATGTGATCGAAGGACATTTGATGATTGGAATGAATGTCGTAGGAGATCTTTTTGGAAGTGGAAAAATGTTTTTGCCACAAGTGGTGAAGTCGGCACGTGTTATGAAGAAAGCAGTTGCTTATCTTCAACCATTTATCGAGGCTGAAAAAGAAGGTAAACAAGAGTTTGCTGGTAAGATCTTAATGGCAACTGTTAAAGGAGATGTACATGATATTGGTAAAAATATCGTGAGTGTTGTTTTAGGTTGTAATAATTATGAGATCGTAGATTTGGGTGTCATGGTACCACCAGAAAAAATCATTGAAGTGGCGAAGTCTGAAGCGGTCGATATTATTGGATTAAGTGGCTTAATTACGCCATCATTAGATGAAATGGTGTATGTGTCCAAAGCCATGCAAAAAGAAGCGCTGGATATCCCTCTAATGATTGGAGGAGCAACCACCTCTAAGGCACATACCTCTGTAAAAATAGCGCCAAATTATGAGCATACGGTTGTGCATATAAACGATGCTTCACGAGCGGTGACCGTTGTGGGTAATCTTCTTCAGAAGAATAATCAGGTATATAAGGAGCAAATAAGAGAGGAATATGATAAGTTTCGTGAACAGTTTCTGAAACGAGGCAAGCGTAAAGATTATATATCTATTGAAAATGCGCGACAAAATAAATTACAATTATCATGGGACACAACTGAGATCACACGACCCAAAACCCTTGGAATTCAGGTGATCAATGACTTCGATATTACCCAACTAGAGGCTTATATCGATTGGAGTCCTTTTTTCAGAAGTTGGGATTTACATGGTAAATTTCCTGAAATCCTCAAGGATGATGTGGTAGGGCAGCAAGCTCAAGAATTATTCAATGATGCCCAACAGCTTCTAAAAAGAGTATTCGATGAAAAACTTTTGAAAGCGAAAGCAATCTTTGGATTGTTTCATGCGCATACGGTCAACGACGATGATATACAATTATATGCGGAAGATGGTAGTGCATTGGCTACTTTGTTAACTCTGCGGCAACAATTGAAAAAGCGTGACGGTATTCCCAACATGGCTTTGGCCGATTTTATTGCGCCAAAGGATTCAGGTATCGAAGATTATTTAGGGCTCTTTTGTGTCACTACTGGATTTGGAACAGAGGATTTGGCTAAAAAATTTGAGGCAGATCATGATGATTATAACGCCATCATGATTAAGGCACTTGCCGATCGATTAGCAGAAGCCTTTGCTGAGTATTTACACAAAGAAGTTAGGAAAACGCATTGGGGTTATGCGCAAAGCGAAACATTAACAAACGACGAATTGATTCAGGAACAGTACAAAGGAATTCGTCCTGCACCAGGTTATCCTGCCTGTCCAGATCACTTGGAAAAGACCACCATCTGGAAAACCTTGAAAGTGGAAGAACGAATAGGTGTGACATTAACGGAAAGTTTAGCCATGTGGCCTTCAGCCAGTGTAAGTGGTTATTATTTTGGACATCCTGAAGCTAAGTATTTCGGACTTGGGAAAATCACAGAAGACCAATTGAAAGATTACGCCAAACGTCGCGCTATTTCAGAAGATGAAGCAAGAAAATGGCTCAATCCAAACTTAGCCGAAACTTAACAATTTAATAGACATTAACTAATGGTTTGAAAATCTCAAAGCAATACTCTTGTACTGAATTTTAAACCTCATAAGATGAAGAAATATAAACTAGAAATCAGATTTGTTTTGCAACTCATTTTGCTAACAGTTATCTCATTGTGGATAGCATCTCTGATAGCAACCAACTAATATGAAAGTAATAGAACACATAAAAAACGCACAGGGTAATACACAGTTTTCTTTTGAAATCTTACCACCATTAAAAGGGCAGCACATCCAATCTATTTTTGATAATATTGACCCGTTAATGGAGTTTAAACCACCGTTTATAGACGTCACTTATCACAGAGAAGAGTACACCTATAAAGACGTTGGCAATGGTTTGTTAAAAAAGCAAATTGTTAAGAAACGTCCAGGAACTGTGGGTATTTGTGCAGCTATACAAAACAAATATGGCGTTGATGCCATTCCTCATATTCTTTGTGGTGGATTCACAAAAGAAGACACAGAGAATTTCCTAATTGATCTCGACTTTCTAGGAATCGATAATGTGATGGCACTGCGCGGCGATGCCGTAAAAACAGAAACCTATTTTCGTCCCGAAAAGGAAGGGCATCATTATGCCAGTGAATTAGTGAGTCAAATTTCAGATTTAAATAATGGCGTGTATTTGGATGAAGAACTTCAGAATACATCACCTACCAATTTCTGTATTGGTGTAGGTGCATATCCCGAAAAGCATATGGAAGCACCAAGTTTAGATAGTGATATCCACTTCTTGAAGAAGAAAATAAAAAAAGGTGCTGATTATATTGTAACACAGATGTTTTTTGACAACGATAAATATTTCAAGTTTGTTGAAAAGTGCCGAAATGAAGGTATTACGGTTCCTATCATTCCCGGACTTAAACCTATTTCTACAAAGAAGCAATTGAATTTGATTCCACATCGTTTTCACGTTGATTTACCTGAGGAACTCATTATTGAAGTTGTAAAATGTAAGGATAATAGCCAAGTTCGTGAAGTTGGTATCGAATGGTGTGTGGAACAATCAAAAGCCCTTCAAAAATCAGGGATTCCAGTGCTGCATTACTATTCTATGGGAAAAAGTAGTAATATAAAGTCGGTTGCTGAACAAGTGTTCTAATTATTCTGTTATTTTTGCTTCATAATTAAATTGAATGAAGCGCTTTATAATAACCTACATCTGCTGTTTTGTATGTGCCTTAAGCTATGCTCAAGATCAGGATCCTAATCTTTTTAGCTTGGATGCTCATTTTTACTATGGGACCATTCTAGAGCATAATCCTGCCATATCACATTTAATCACTGACCATCCTACAGGGTTGATTTTGAGTTATAGCAAGAAAACTTTTGGTTATAAGGCCTGGGAAAGTCGCTACAATTATCCAGATTGGGGATTTTCATTCATTTATCAAAATTTAAAAAACGATTTTTTAGGTGAGAATTATGGCTTGTATGCCCATTATGATTTCTATTTTTTAAAGCGTCATTTGAACTTTAGAATCGCCCAAGGAATTGCCTATGCGTCTCATCCATATGACAAAGTTGAGAACTTTAGAAATAACGCTTATGGGTCGGATTTGTTGAGCTCTACCTATGTCATGCTCAACTATAAAAAGGAACAGGTTTTTAAGGGGTTTGGACTGCAAGCAGGTATCTCCATTATTCATTATTCGAATGCTAATTTTAGAGCTCCTAATAACTCAACCAATACCTTCGTTTTTAATGTAGGAACAAATTATGTGTTTAATTATGATAAAACGTCAGAGTATCTACCTTCCGTAGAAGAGAAAAAATTTAAAGAACCCATCAAATATAATTTGGTGTTTAGAGGCGGTCTCAACGAGAGCGATATTGTAGGCATTGGACAATATCCTTTTTATATTATTTCAGCATATGCCGATAAACGCTTGAACCGAAAAAGTGCGATTCAAATAGGAGCAGATGTCTTTTTTTCAAAGTTTTTAGAGGAATTGATTTACTTTTATTCTGTGGCATTTCCAGAACTCAATGTGACAGGAAACGAAGATTGGAAGCGTGTAGGTCTTTTTGTTGGTCATGAGTTGTTCATTAATAAAATGTCGTTTATTACACAACTTGGTTATTATGTGTACTACCCTTATGATTTTGAGGGACGGGTTTATAACAGGATTGGACTTAAGCGTTATTTTGGAGATCGCTTTTTTGGAGCGATTACGTTAAAATCACATGCTGCAAAAGCAGAAGCTGTAGAATTTGGAATAGGGGTGAGATTATGAGAAAAGTTAGTTACATCATTGGTCTATTGGTATTGTTGTCCTGCAACGGTGAAAACATACCCGATTGTTTTCAAAATGCTGGTGATATCATCGAGAAGGAATTTGAAGTTGATACTTTCACCGAAATCACCGTTTTTGAACGTATAGAGTTAATCGTTTCGGATGCTCCTACACAAAGTGTTAAGGTGCAAACAGGAGAGTATTTGATGAATGATATTGACGTTAAAGTAGAAGACGGCCGATTAAAGTTATATAATAATAACGCTTGTAATATAACTCGTGATTATGGTGTTACAAAAGTCTTTGTAAGTGCTCCAAATCTTACACAAATTAGAAATAGTTCGGGTTTAACAGTCAGCAGTGAAGGGGTTTTGAGTTATAACGCTCTACAGTTGCTTTCAGAAGATTTTGAAGACACAGAAGGCTATCATACCGACGGAAATTTTAATCTCGAAGTGGATTGCAATACCATGAATATTGGCGTTAATAATTTGTCAAGTGTCTTTTTATCAGGACAGGTAGATACTATCTTTATTGGATTTTATGCTGGCGATGCAAGATTTGAAGGGCGTTTTCTGGAGGCACAAGATGTCACCATATTTCAACGCAGTAGCAATGATTTGATAATCAATGCGCAACAATCGCTCACTGGCGAAATAAGAAGTACAGGTGATGTTATTGCTGTGAATACACCTCCACTGGTTGATGTAGAAGCATTTTATACAGGAGCCCTTATTTTTGAGGAATAGCCTCTGTTGTCAAATCTCTGAATAAACTTTCCAAACTGGCATTTTTCTGATTTAATTGAAGGATTTTTAACTGATTGTCATGCGCGAAATCAAACACATGTGAACGCATATCTTCCGATGTAGTAAAGGTGATTTCATAAACAAAATCATGCGTGTTTTTCACACGATTAACTTTTGGTAGTTTGAGAAGAAACGCATCTTCAACCCGATAATCAAATTCTACGATAACCGTTTGTTCTTTTTCGTCTCGTAACTCTTTGAGTTTCTTGTCTGCAACAACTTTTCCTTTGTTGATGATAATCACACGGTCACAAATAGCTTCAACCTCCTGCATGATGTGAGTGGAGAGAAATACGGTCTTGTCCTTACCGATATTTTTAATGAGATGTCTAATATCAATTAGTTGGTTAGGATCAAGACCTGTTGTAGGTTCGTCTAAAATTAAAACCGACGGATCGTGTAACAATGCGTTCGCCAGTCCAACACGTTGTCGATACCCTTTTGATAATTGTCCTATTTTCTTGTGGGATTCTGGTGTTAAACCTGTTAAGGAAATAACCTCTTCTATTCGAGATGAATGGATACTATAAACACCAGCGTTAAACTTTAAATATTCCTTAACGTACATGTCTAAATAAAGCGGGTTGTGCTCTGGTAAATATCCAACGCTCTTTTGAACAGCCATTTTTTCGCTTTGTACATTAAACCCATTAACTTTTGCTTCGCCCTCAGTAGCCTCAATATATGTAGTAAGTATTTTCATCAATGTTGATTTTCCGGCACCATTTGGACCCAAAAAACCAACAATTTCACCTTTATTTACAGAGAAGGTAATATCATCCAAAGCCTTTTGTTCACCATAGCATTTGGTGATATGAGTAACTTCAATAGACATATAGCAATAAATTTATTCAAAAATAGTAATTATAAGTAAGGTGTTTGTTTAAATTGTGAAATCTTTAAAACTGAAATAGATTCCCTAAAAATGTGGTTCAACAATTTTGATTTCTTAAAATAATAATTACATTAGCAACATAATTATACGATGAACACATTTAATTTCACATATTACAACTGGTTTTATTTCTTTTTTTCAGAGAAATGAGAGGCGTTATATGTGTAATTTATAAACAATAAATTTAATATAGGTCTCGATGAAAATCGGGACTTTTTTTATGATTAAATCGGTAGCTATACAGGGTATTAAAGGGTCCTTTCATCATATTGTGTCTGAGCAATTTTTTGATGAGACGATTTCAGTCAACGAGTGTTTGACTTTTGATGCTGTGGCAGATAGTATTTTAAATAACCAAAGTGATGCCGCTATTATGGCTATCGAAAATTCTATTGCAGGCTCCATTATTCCAAACTATGCACTTATCGATACACACGGATTGCATATCATAGGAGAACATTATTTAGATATCCAACACCATTTGATGGCCTTGCCAAATCAATCCATTTTAGAGATTGAAGAGGTGTACTCACATCCTATGGCTTTATTACAATGCAAGACATTTTTTAAGCAATACCCGCATATCAAATTGATTGAAGATAAGGATACTGCTGAAGTAGCGAGACGCATTCAAGAAGGTCAAATAAGTAAAGTGGCTGCAATTGCTTCTACGCTTGCAGCAAAATTGTTTGGACTCGAGATTTTAGCAGAGAGTATTCAAACAATCAAGCACAATGAGACGCGTTTTTTTGTGGTTAAGACGAAAAATTCAGAAATTCCAGAGGCGGAAATCAATAAGGCTTCAGTGAAATTTGAATTAGACCATAAAAGAGGAAGTTTGGCGACTATTTTGAATGTTTTAAGTGATTGTAAACTAAATTTAACCAAGATACAATCACTCCCTAAAATGGATACACCATGGAAGTATGCTTTTTTTGTGGATGTCACTTTCGAGGATTATAAGGATTATAAAAAAGCCAAATCCATCATGGAAATCATGGCGCAAGATTTTAAGGTGTTAGGGGAATATAAAAATGCGAAATTATGATACAGATAGCTGATCGTTTGAAGCAAGTAGAAGAATATTACTTTTCAAAGAAATTGAGAGAGGTCAATAGGCTTATTTCCCAGGGAAAACCTATTATTAATTTAGGGATTGGGAGTCCGGATTTAAATCCGCCCGAACGCGTATTGAACGCGTTGGTTGAGACGTTCAATGAAGATGCGGCACATAAATATCAAAGTTATCAAGGAACGCCAGAGCTCAGAGAAGCCATGGTTCGATTTTATAAAGACCGATTTAATGTTCCTTTAAGTCCATTAACCGAAGTGCTCCCATTAATGGGTAGTAAAGAAGGGATTCTGCATATTTCGATGGCTTTTTTAAATGAAGGTGATGAGGTTTTGATTCCCAATCCAGGCTATCCTACTTATAAATCCGTGACAAATTTGGTGGGAGCTAAACCTATATTTTATGACCTCACAGAGGAGAGTCATTGGTTCCCAGATTTACTGGCTTTAGAAAAAAGAGGGGTTGAAAACGTTAAATTAATGTGGGTAAACTATCCGCACATGCCAACAGGAACGATTGCAACCAACAAGCTTTTTGAAGATTTGATCACGTTCGCTAAGCGAAATGATATCCTCATTGTTAATGATAATCCTTACAGTTTTATTTTGAATAAATACCCTAGAAGTATTTTGAAATACAAAGGTGCTTCAGAGGTCTGTCTAGAATTAAATTCATTGAGTAAAACGTTCAATATGGCAGGTTGGCGCGTCGGGATGTTGATGGGTCATGGTGATTATATAAAGGCGGTGTTGCGCGTGAAAAGTAATATGGATTCTGGTATGTTCTTGGGCATTCAAAAAGGCGCTGTTGAAGCTTTAAACTGTTCTGATATGTGGTATATGAGCCTCAATAGTGTTTATGAGCAACGTCGTGAAGTCGTATGGAAAATTGCAGAAGCTTTAAACTGTACATTCAATAAAAATGCATCTGGACTCTTTGTTTGGGCAAAACTGCCCGAATATTTAGATGCCGAAGAATACATAGATTTAATTTTAAAAGAGAAATCGATATTTATCACTCCAGGAACCATTTTTGGATCCAATGGTCAGAGATATATAAGGATTTCACTTTGTGCACCTTTGGAAGAATTAGAGGAGGCTCTAGCAAGACTGAAATAAAAATTATGGATAAAATTTACATCATAGGTGTTGGGTTGATAGGTGGTAGTATGGCTATGGATATACAATTATTAAATCCTCAAGTGAAGGTTTATGGGATTGATACGAATGATGCTCATTTAGATCAGGCGATTGATTTAAACGTGATTCAAGAAAAAGCGACGTATGAGGATCTCATTCATGCCGATTTAGTCATTCTTTCTATTCCTGTAGATATGGCTGTAAAAGTGTTACCCAAGATACTGGATGTTATTTCTGATACGACCTTAGTGGTGGATGTTGGGTCTACAAAATTACCAGTTTGTCAATCAGTGGAATCACACCCAAGACGTCGCAATTTTTTGGCAACGCATCCTATTGCAGGCACCGAGTTTTCTGGACCTAAGGCAGCTATGACTGGCTTATTTCAGAAAAAAACAAACATCATTTGTGAAGTTGAGAAAACGACCTTTAAGTTACAAGAGAAAGCACTGAAGTTGTTTTCAGATATGGGAATGCGTATTCGCTATATGAATCCTGAAGCACATGATAAGCATATTGCTTATGTGTCACATTTGTCACATATCTCTTCCTTTATGTTAGGAAAGACCGTCATTGAAAAAGAAAAAAATGAGCGTGATATTTTTGATATGGCGGGAAGTGGATTCGAAAGTACCGTGCGTTTAGCTAAAAGCTCACCAGATATGTGGACACCTATTTTTAAACAAAATAGAGCCAATGTTATTGAAACTCTAGAGGAATACATAAATAACCTCAAAGGATTTAAGGCATTGATGGAAGCCGATGATTTTGATGAGATTTACAACGAAATGAAAAATACAAATCATATAAAAGATATATTGAACGGAATTGCTTAAAAGAGAATTATGGAGAATACAAAAGAAATGAGAAAATGGTTGGATGATCTAGGATTAAATCACCCACTGGTTATCGCTGGTCCTTGCAGTGCAGAAACGGAAGAACAAGTCCTTAAAATTGCCCATGAGCTAAAAGATACGGATGTCAATTATTATCGAGCAGGTATTTGGAAGCCGAGAACACGTCCTGGAAATTTTGAGGGTGTTGGAGCCTTAGGACTTAAATGGTTACAAAAGGTCAAAGCAGAAACAGGATTGAAAACTGCGACCGAAGTTGCCAATAGAAATCATGTGGAATTGGCACTAGAACACGATATTGATTTGTTATGGATTGGTGCACGCTCAACGGTGAGTCCATTTATTGTTCAAGAAATTGCTGATGCCCTAAAGGGAACCGATAAAATCGTCTTGGTTAAAAATCCAGTGAATCCAGATTTACCATTATGGCTAGGAGCTATTGAACGATTGGCTTCTTCAGATATTAAGAATCTTGGAGTTATTCATAGAGGATTTTCAACCTATGAAAAATCTAAATACCGCAACAATCCGGAATGGCAAATCGCCATTGAGCTTCAAACAAAATTCCCGGATTTACCTTTAATAAATGACCCATCTCATATTACAGGAAAACGCAACATGATTTTTGATGTATCACAAACAGCCTTGGATTTGAACTTTGATGGTTTGATGATAGAAACACATTTTGATCCCGACAATGCGTGGAGTGATGCCGCTCAACAAGTAACTCCAAAGAGTCTTGTGCAAATAATGGAAGATCTTAGAATTCGTAAAGAAACAGATCCTGAGGCCGAGTACAATAACACCTTGAATAATTTGAGAGCACAGATTGATGTGGTTGATAATCAAATTATTGAGTTGTTGGGTAAACGTATGAAGGTGGCTGATGGTATTGGTGAATTGAAAAAACAAAAGAACGTCGCCGTTCTTCAGAGTAAAAGATGGAATGAAATACTTGGGAAAATGGTGCTTGAAGGTGAAGATAAAGGCCTGAGTGAAGAATTTATCTTACGCTTATTTAAAGCGATTCACCAAGAATCCATAAATCATCAAGAAAAAATTATCAACGGATAAATAAAGTCTCACCATTTGGTGAGACTTTTTGCTCTTAGTGGTTCGTACACAAAGCCATAAAAGTTTGTAAAACCAAATAATAGTCTATTTTTGCTCCTGAAAGAAAATACTTTCGCTAACAACAACAAGATTTACTTATGATTAAAAAAATGCTGTGTCTATTCATGACCCTTGGTCTCTCATGTCTAGTAAATGCACAAACTATTGGACCTATTTCTATTACTCACGGACAAGAAATTGATGCTGACAAGGAAAAGATAGTTAGAATTGCTGGAGAGGCACATGGTAAGATTTACACTTTAGCAACTACCAAAAACAACTTCTACATTAAAGTGTTTAATGCTGACGACATGTCTTTGATCTCAACTAATGAGATTGAAATGGGAGATTTTAAGGATAAAGAACCAGAGTTTGAGGAAATCGCTGTTCTCGATGGACGCATATTTATCTTGGGTAGTGTCTATGATAAAAAAGAAAAGGTAGCGAATTTATTGGCTGCTGAAATAGCTGAAGACGGAACCCTAACAAAAAACACAAAGAAATTATTTTCGACAAAAGTTACTAAAAACCGTGAGCGTGGTGCCTTTTACATTAAGGAATCTCCAAATGCTGATCGACTACTAATCCTTCATGCTGCTCTTTTTGAGAAAGAAGAAGTGATTCAGTATGAAATGAAGCTGATCAATAATAATTTAGATATCATGGCACAGCATTTAGAAAAAGTGCCCTTTAATGATCGTAGAGACTTAGAGTTTGATATAGCAGATTTTGACGTTAATTTTAATGATGATGTGTTCATCGTGATCAATGAAAGTTATCGAGATAAAAAAACGAAAACGAATAACGAAAAATTTCAAGTACATGCATTTAAGGCTGCTAATGGTTATGAAAAAGAAATCATTGACATTGCTTTTACAGACAAAGAAATTATTAATTGCGAGATGTTAGCTGGCGATGATGATATGGTAAGATTGGTTGGTTTTTATTCGAGTGTTAGAGAAAATGGTAAGGCAAATAAAGAACTTAAGGGTGTTTATGCAGCTGTTGTAGATGTCAATGCTAAAAGTGTCACTCAATTGAAATTCAATGAATTTGACTACGATACGAAAGTTAAGCTCATCGGTGAACGAAGAGCTAAAAAAGGTAAAGACGTAAAGCCGTTGTATGTGACCCATAGTTTAGTGCAGAAGAGTGATGGTGGATTAATACTTCTATCAGAATACCAACAAATTATTGTTGGTCGTAGCTCAGGAATAGGGCCGTTATCTTTTACGCCTGTCACACATATCAATAATGAAATTATTGTAACATCTGTAAATCCAGATGGTACTGTTGGATGGTCTAATGTCATTCCTAAAAAACAAAAGGCGGCATACACTACTATGTCGGTTGGTTTTGCGGCATTTGCAGGCAATTCTAACTTTACGGTAAGTGCAAGTTTTAGTATTCCTGTCGCTGTGCTTGGAAAAGGACCTGAGTATTTAAGCGCCATGCCGATCTACGAAAATGATAAGTTGACTGTGATATTTAATGACAATACTAAAAACTATGGTGTGACGGATATCGAGGACATCAAATGGTTAGGTAATTACAATAAGGCGGTTCCAGCGGCTGTGATGTTTGATAACAACGGAGTAATGACGCGTGTAGACCAAGAAGATGTAGAAAAATCTCAATTGGTTTTAAGACCACGTGTATTTTTTAGAAAATCGGCCAGTGAATATATTATTTATTCTTCCAGAAAGTCTGAGGATAAGTTAGGCGTCATGTCTGTGAACTAATAACATTCAGATTTAAAAAATTAAAAAGCCCGTCAATCGACGGGCTTTTTTTATTGTTTATTGCGTTTAAAAATATAGCGTGTCACAAATATACCGTTGCCATCATCTTTGCCACTATCGCTTTCTACAGCACTAGTCACAAAAGCTAATTCCCATCCCGCTTCAATCATACCATTTATTTTAGAGGAGACCACCGCATCATTTGCAGCAATATTCTGAAATCGAATGCCACCAATGTTGTAAAAATTTAAAAGTTTAGTTTCTTCAAAATCTTTGACACGAATATCACTTCGCTTTGATTTGTTTCTGGTATTGTCTTCTTCAGTCTGTTCTGAGGTAAATTCCTTGTAATCTCGATCTTCATTGAAAGATATGATTCGCGATCTACCTAGGCCACTTGGTACAATGGATTCGACACTAGTGACTACTTTGTACTCAACTTGCGCGAAGGCATCCGTGAATGACAAGCATGCCAATACTATAGTTAATGCTAATTTTTTCATAATGTTGATTTTAAATTATATTCCTAAGATAAGATTTCATAAAATTAAAAATCGTTATTTTGTTTCATAATTTTAATGAATGACCGGAACAATATATAAATCTACAGGAAGTTGGTATACCGTCAAGACGAGTCTTGGTGCGACCTATCAGTGTAGAATTAAAGGTAAATTTCGCCTAAAAGATATTAAAAGCACCAATCCTATAGCCGTTGGTGATCATGTCGACTTTGAATTAGAAACCAATAATGACGAAACCACAGGCGTTATTCATCGCATTCATGATCGCACAAACTACATTGTACGCAAATCGGTTAATTTATCAAAGCAAACACACATCATTGCTGCTAATATTGATCAAGTCTTTTTGTTGATTACGATTGATAATCCGCCAACATTTACCAGCTTTATTGATCGATTTTTAGTCACTGCGGAAGCCTATTCCATCAAGACCATTCTGTTATTCAACAAAATCGATACTTACAATGACGAAGCTTTAGATGAAGTTCGTTATTTAGCACATATTTATAGAAAGATTGGTTATGAATGTATCGGTATTTCGGCGGAAACTGGTAAAAATGTCGACAAAGTTAAATCCCTCATGATTGGTAAAGTGAGTATGTTTGCTGGTCATTCTGGTGTTGGTAAGTCAACCTTAGTAAATGCAATTGAGCCAGGATTAGATTTGAAGACGAAAGAAATTTCAAGCCAGCATAGTCAAGGTCAACACACGACGACATTTGCTGAAATGTTCGATTTGAGTTTTGATGCGAAGATTATTGATACGCCAGGAATCAAAGGCTTTGGTGTTGTGGACATGGATAAAGAGGAAGTAGGCGACTATTTTCCTGAATTTTTTGAGCTGAAACAGGATTGCAAGTTCAACAACTGTCTGCACGTTGAAGAACCTAAATGTGCTGTGAAAGATGCTTTAGATACCGACGATATTGCGTATTCTAGATATCGGAGCTATTTACAGATATTAGATGGTGATGAAGAACACTACCGAACAGACAATTGGGAAGAAAGTTAAGTTATGAAAGCAGTTATTCAGCGTGTGAGTCATGCTTCCGTAGTGATTGAAGACAAAGAAGTAGCGAAAATATCAAATGGGTTCCTTGTGTTGGTTGGTATTGTAAATGAAGATACAGAAGAAGATGTCTCATGGTTGTCTAAAAAAGTAGCCAATTTACGCATCTTTAATGATGAGCATGGCGTGATGAATAAGTCCTTGCAGCAAATAGAAGGAGATGTTATTGTCGTAAGTCAATTTACCTTGCACGCAAGTACCAAAAAGGGTCATCGACCAAGTTACCTAGCGGCTGCAAAACCAGATATCGCAATTCCATTATATAAAGCCTTTGTAGCTGCTTTGGAAAACCATTTAGGAAAGCGCGTTCAAACAGGAAAGTTTGGAGCCGATATGAAAGTATCCCTTTTAAACGATGGTCCAGTAACCATTATCATAGACACCAAAGATCGTATCTGATGGCATCAATTTTTGGACATGGTATCGTAGCTTTTACAATCTCTAAAGCGCTTTCTTCGAAATCGGGAAAACTACTAGTATTCCTCGCCATTGTTTCTGCCGTAATTCCAGATATTGACGTGCTGAGTTTTCAATTAGGAATCCCTTATTTACATCCTTTAGGACATCGTGGGTTCACACATTCTGTGATATTTGCTGTCATCTGGAGTAGTATTTTAGCACTGAGTTTTGGCAAACAAAGGAAGTGGCTATTTTTTGTAGTAATCATTCTATCGACACTGTCTCATGGAATTCTGGATGCGATGACCACAGGAGGTAAAGGGGTCGGTTTTTTTATTCCCTTTGATAACTCCAGATATTTTTTTTCAGAACGCATCATTCAAGTATCTCCCATTGGAATTGACGCTTTTTTTTCAGAATGGGGATTACGCGTATTATGGAGTGAATTCAAGTATATATTAATCCCTTGTGGCATTTTTTTGGGGATCACTAATCTCATTAAAAGGGGTTGTCTAAACAAAGAGTATTAAGTAATTAATTCTGTTTATTTTAGAAATTCGTAGGGCTATTCCTCGAAAAAAATTATATTTGAAAACTTACAAAATTAAACGCCATTTATGCCCTTCAAATATTTAGCAACACTTTGTTTGCTGTTACTACCCATGTTCGTGATTTCTCAAGATGAGGATCTTTTAGTTTCCTATACCATTCCTTCAGAATTGAAAGTTAAGGTCAATGCTGTGGTGCGCTATGATCAAACGGTTGTTGAAATTAAGGATTTCGATAAATATATATTAACGAAAAAGCGCATTGTAACTGTTTTCAATGAGTATGGGAATTCAAAATTAAATGCCGTTTCCCATTATGATGACAACGTGAACATCTCGAAACTCGAAGCAAGGATCTATGATGCCAATGGTGAGGAAATAAAGAAAATCAGAAAAAACGATTTTCAAGATGTGAGTGCTGTAAGTGGCGGAACATTGTATTCCGATAATCGCGTAAAATATTTGGATTACACACCCGTCGATTACCCCTACACCATGGTATTAGAAACAGAAGTCGTCCATAATTCTACTGCATTTTTACCTAGATGGCGACCTATTACAGGGTTTTACTGTAGTACTGAGTATTCAGAATTCAAGATTATCAATGACTCCGAAGTTGCACTGAAAATTAAAGCATCCAATTTTGAAGATTATGCTATAGAAAAGCACAGCGATTACCATTATTCGGCAAAGCATCTTATGTCTTTAAAACCTGAAGCTTATAGTCCGTCTTTTTTTACTTACGCACCTGAATTAAAGTTAGCATTGACAGAATTTGACATGGAAGGCGTGAAAGGCGTCAATCAACATTGGGAAGATTTTGGGAAATGGATGTATGATGAATTGCTCACAGATACAGATGATTTATTTGGTGCTGCTGTTGAAGACGTAAAAAAACTGACGGCTGAAGCTACAACCGACATGGAAAAAGCGAGAATTGTATACAATTACATGCAGAATAAAACACGTTATATCAGTGTTCAAATTGGTATTGGTGGATGGAAGCCAATGTTAGCGCAAGATGTGGATCGATTGGGTTATGCAGATTGTAAAGGGTTGACTAATTATACCAAAGCTTTATTAAAAGCAGTAGGTGTCACATCTCATTATGCCGTGATTTATGGTGACAGAGATTTGGTTAATATCGATAAAGAATTTTCTGCGACAGAAGGTAATCACGTTGTACTGTGTATTCCAAATGCCGAAGAAGACGTATGGCTCGAATGTACAAGTCAGACGAATCCGTTTGGTTATATTGCCAATTTCACAGACGATAGAGACGCTTTACTCATCACGCCAGAAGGCGGTAAAATTGTGCATACTACCGTATATCCTACGGAAGAAAATTTACAACTGACAAATGCGACCATCATGTTAGACGTAGATGGTGCGATATCAGCTGATGTTGTTATAAAAACCCATGGATTTCAATACGCATTGCACGAAGGTGTGCAACTTCAACCAACGCGTGAACAAGAACTGGATATAAAAGAATACTGGAGCTATATAAATAATTTGTCTGTTGAAAGTTTATCATACAATAATGACAAGACAAATGTCATATTCACAGAAACAGCAAAAGTCTCCTCGGCAAATTATGCGACTAAGAGTGGCAAACGTTTCCTGTTTCAACCAAATGCGTTTAATAGGGTGACCACCATTCCACCGAGGTACAAAAAGCGCGAATTGGATTTTGAAATTCAAAGAGGGTTTATTGATAAAGATGAATTTGTCATTAAAATTGACCCGTCTCTCGCTGTAGAGGCCATGCCAGATCCAGTCGCTATTTCGAATAAATATGGAAGTTACACCTTTTCCATCGAAAAAAAATCAGAACATGAACTGCTTTATAAAAGAACCTATGTTTTAAATAAAGGCTATTATTCAAAAGAGCAGTATAAAGAATTCCGTGATTTTCAAAAAGAAGTCACCAGACACGACAAAACCAAAATTGTATTCATATCAAAAACTTAAATAATGAAATTCAAATTTACTATAGCCTTATTCCTAATAGTATTTAGTGCAAAGTCCCAAGATTTTAAATTCGGAAAAGTATCTAAAGAAGAGTTAATGGAAAAAGCACATCCACTAGATTCTTTGGCCGACGCAGCCGTTCTATATCGTAACGAACATGTTCGATTTGATTATATACAAGGTGACGGATTTACGCAAGTTAAGGAAGTGCATGAACGTATTAAAATTTACAATAAGGAAGGCTATAAATGGGCAACCAAGCGTATCAAAATCTACAATGAAACGAATGCCAAAAAAGAAAATTTAACAAAGCTAAAGGGGTATACTTATAATCTAGTCAATGGTAAAATTGAGGAAGATAAACTTAGAAAGGACGGGATGTTTTCTGAAGAGACTAATAAATATTGGAAAACAGAATCCTTTACAATGCCCAATATAAAGGAAGGTGCGGTGATTGAGTATACCTATCAAATTAGATCACCGTTTTCTGCAATAGATGACATAGATTATCAATACACAATTCCAATTAACAAATTTGAATTAGATATTAAAACACCTGAATATTATATGTATAATAAGCTCTTAAACCCAAGGGCTTCATATACACCACCTATTGAGGAGTCTTTAGACAGCAAAACCATTGTGTTTACCAATACAAATTCTAACATAGGTTCAACTGACTTGAAACCCTCTAGAATTAAAACCACACAATCCAAAGAATCCTATAGGGTAAATGTGCTATCTAGCTCATGCGATAATGTGCCTGCTTTAAAGCCAGAACCATTTGTAGATAATGTTGATAATTATAGAGCTAAATTAATCATGGAATTATCAGCGGTAAAATTTCCAAATCAGCAATTAAGACCACTCTCAACAAATTGGGATGCCGTAACAAAAACCATTTATAGTAATGATGGATTTGGAGGCCAATTGTCGAAATCTGGATATTTTGAGAATGATATTGATGCATTGGTTGGAGGTGTTGAAGATCCTATTCAAAAAGCGGGAATGATTTATCATTTTGTAAAATCAAAAATGCAGTGGAATGAGTTTTATGGTTTCACAAGTGATATTGGTGTAAGAAGAGCTTACAAAGATGGTGCTGGAAATGTAGCCGATATTAATTTAATGCTAACGGCCATGTTGCGATACGCAGGAATTCAAGCAAATCCAGTCTTGGTAAGCACCAAAAATCATGGTATTCCATTATTTCCAACGCAGCAAGGTTTCAATTATGTAATCTGTATGGTAGAGCATGAAGGCTTTAATGTGCTGTTAGATGCCTCTTCGCCTTACAGTAGCTTTAATGTGCTTCCTGCTCGAGTGCTCAACTGGCAAGGACGTGTCGTTCGCGAGAGTGGTAGTTCTGCTTGGATTAATTTATATCCAAATAGTTTATCTTCTGAAGTGACCTCTTTAAATGTGAAGATAAACCCAGACCTTACTATTGATGGAAAGGTACGTCAGCAAAAAACAGATTATTTAGCGATGGATTTTAGAAATAAATTTGCCAATACCAGTCCAGACGAATATATCAAAAGCATTGAAAAGGATAATGGCGAATTGCTCGTATCTGATTTGCAAATTGAAAATGAGACGGCGTATACGGAACCGGTAAAAATCACCTACAATTATGAATTAGAAAATGCGGTTGAAGACATAGGTGGTAATTTATATGTCTCTCCTATGCTGTTTATGGCTTCTGAAGAGAACCCATTTAAGCAAGAAAAGAGACAGTATCCTATCGATTTAACCTATCCCTTTTCAACAAAGTATATGGTGAACGTCATGATACCTGAAGGGTATGCGGTAGAATCATTGCCAAAGAGTGAGAAGTTAGACTTTAATTCAAATGTTGGCGGATTTACATACTTAGTAAAAGAAAATGGCAGCTTCTTACAATTGACCATCGCCTTAGATATGAGGTCTCCTATCATTATAGCACAAGACTACGAAATTTTTAAGAAATTTTACACAAGAGTTATCGAGAAGCAATCGGAGAAAATCGTTCTAAAAAAGTTATAGTATGGATTTAGCTAAGGCTCAAAAGGCGGTTGATGACTGGATAAAGGAACATGGCGTTAGATATTTTAATGAGTTAACTAACATGGCTCAGCTTACTGAAGAGGTTGGTGAGGTTGCTAGGATAATCGCACGCAGATATGGCGAACAAAGTGAGAAGGAAAGTGATAAGGACAAAGATCTAGGAGAAGAGTTAGCCGATGTGGTATTTGTTGTTTTGTGCTTAGCGAACCAAACAGGAATCGATTTGCAAAAGGCCTTCGATAAAAAAATGGACAAAAAAACAAAAAGAGATCACGATAGGCACCACAATAATGACAAATTAAAATAATCCATTTCTTGTTGTAAACAGGAACTTTTTGATGATATTGAAATTACATAAATCGGAGGTACACAGAGCGTCAAGTATTACCATTACTGGTTCTAAAAGTGAGTCCAATCGCTTATTGCTCTTGCAGGCACTTTTTCCAGAATTGGTCATAAAAAATTGCTCTAATTCCGATGATAGTAAAGTGATGGCAAAAGCCTTAGCTGGTGACGATTCAATCATAGATATCCATCACGCTGGAACCGCTATGCGTTTCTTAACAGCATTTTTTGCGAGTCGCCCAGGAAAAGAAGTGGTGCTTACAGGTTCTCAACGGATGAAGGAACGCCCAATTGCTATTTTAGTAGAAGCACTAAAGGCATTAGGAGCAGACATTTCCTATTTAGAGACTGAAGGTTGTCCGCCACTTTTAATTAAAGGTAAAACATTATCGAAAAACCAGGTCAGTTTAAAGGCCAATGTCAGTAGTCAATACATTTCAGCATTATTATTAATAGCTTCCAAATTAGAAAACGGACTGGCATTAACATTGGAAGGTGACATCACTTCTATGCCATATATCCAAATGACGCTGGATTTATTAAGTCAATTAGGAATTGAGTCACATTTTAAGAATCAAACAATTTCAGTACAACCCAAAGTCAGCCCTTTAAAAACAAAAGTAATAACCGTAGAATCTGATTGGTCTTCGGCTTCTTATTACTTCAGTATGGTCGCTCTAAGCCCTGTTGGTACTGAAATTACACTGTCATCTTATAAAAAAACTTCTTTGCAAGGTGATTCGGTGCTTATAGATATTTATAAGCTGTTTGGTGTGGCATCAAAATTTGATGAACATGCACTCACCTTAATAAAGCAAGAAGATGGCGATAAACAACCCATTATAATCGATCTTAAAAATGCGCCAGATATCGCTCAAACCATAGCTGTAACCTGTTTGGGATTAGGTCTGGAATGTCAGCTTTCAGGGTTACACACTTTAAAAATTAAGGAGACAGATCGCTTAGTGGCCTTACAAAACGAACTTCAGAAGTTTGGGGCTCAAGTGATTATTACATCGGAAGCATTACAATTACAGCCTATCTCGGAATGGCATAACGATGTCACTATTGCCACGTATAACGATCATCGCATGGCCATGGCATTTGCACCATTAGCATTAAAAACAAATTTAAACATTGAAGATTATATGGTCGTTTCTAAATCATATCCGACGTTTTGGGATGATTTAAAAGCGATCGGATTTAAATTTTCTAAATAAATACGGTGTTTTACTTGACAACCCCTATCTAGACATTGTATATTTGCACCTTTAAAAAAATATAACAAATGAAATTATCACATTTTAATTTTGACCTTCCAGAAGAATTATTAGCAGAGCGTCCATCAGAAATAAGAGACGAATCTCGATTGATGGTTTTGGATAGGAAAAATCAAACCATCGAACATAAACTTTTTAAGGATATCATCGATTATTTCGATGAAGGAGATGTGATGATTTTAAATAATACGAAAGTATTTCCAGCACGCTTGTACGGGAATAAAGAGAAAACTGGTGCAAGAATTGAAGTGTTCTTGTTACGAGAATTAAATGAAGAACAACGACTTTGGGATGTGTTGGTTGATCCTGCAAGGAAAATACGTATCGGGAATAAATTATATTTCGGTGAAGACGAAACGTTAGTTGCCGAAGTTATCGATAATACGACGTCAAGAGGTAGAACATTGCGCTTCCTCTATGATGGTTCCTATAGTGAATTCAGAAGAAAACTGACAGAGCTCGGTGAGACACCATTGCCTAAATACATCAAAAGAGACGTTGAGCCAGAAGACGAAGAGCGTTATCAAACCATTTTTGCTAAAAACGAAGGCGCTGTAGCAGCACCAACAGCAGGATTACACTTCTCAAGACATTTGCTTAAACGATTAGAAATTAAAGGGGTTGAGTTGCCAGAGGTTACCTTACACGTAGGATTGGGTACGTTTAACCCAGTTGAAGTTGAGGATTTGTCCAAGCATAAAATGGATAGTGAAGAAATTATAATTAGACAGGAAGCTGTAGATGTTATCAATAAGGGTATCAAGAATAAAAAACGTGTATGTGCTGTAGGTACAACGGCTATGAGAACTATCGAGAGTTCGGTGTCTTCAAATGGTTTACTCAATGAATATTCAGGTTGGACGAATAAATTTATTTTTCCACCATACGAATTCAGTATTGCCAATAGTATGATCACGAATTTTCACACACCTAAATCCACCTTATTGATGATGGTGTCTGCATTTGCTGGTCATGAATTTATGAAAAAAGCGTATGAGGAAGCGGTTAAGGAAAAATACCGATTCTACACTTACGGTGATGCCATGCTCATCATCTAAATGATATAACTATTCAGTAAAAGCCTTGTAAATTACAAGGCTTTTTTTTTGGGCATTGCGCGCCTTCGCTGTAGCTTCGGCGCGCCGCGTTTTCCACTATATCTTTTGTTGGGAACAAAAGGATGCCGTTTCAACCGCTAATGCATGGCTCGTCCTATAAAATATCCTATTTTTGCAGAACTTATGAGTACTAAAAAGAAAGACATACGCGCACTAACCAAAGAACAATTGCGAGACTTTTTTGTCCAACAAGGCGATCAAGCTTTTCGCGGAAACCAGGTCTATGAATGGTTATGGAACAAAGGTGCACATACCTTTGACGATATGACCAACATTTCCAAGGAAACCCGTCAAATGCTTATGGATGCCTTTGTGATCAATCATATCAAGGTAGACCAAATGCAGCGTAGTTCAGATGGTACGGTCAAAAATGCGGTACGATTACATGACGGATTGGTGGTAGAATCTGTATTGATTCCAACAAAAACAAGAACAACCGCGTGTGTGTCAAGTCAAGTAGGTTGTAGTTTGGATTGCCGATTTTGTGCAACGTCTAGACTCAAAAGAATGCGGAACCTCAATCCTGATGAAATTTTTGATCAAGTCGTTGCCATAGATAATGAAAGTCGATTGTATTTTGACCGACCATTAACAAATATCGTTTTTATGGGTATGGGTGAGCCACTCATGAACTACAATAATGTTATTAAATCAATCGATAAAATAACCTCACCCGAAGGTTTAGGCATGTCTCCAAAAAGAATTACCGTATCAACCTCAGGTGTTCCTAAAATGATCAAGAAAATGGCCGATGATGAGGTGAAATTCAATTTAGCGGTGTCTTTGCACTCAGCCATCAATGCTATCAGAACATCCATCATGCCTTTTAATGCCACCTTTCCGTTGGAAGATTTGAGGGAAGCTTTAGAATACTGGTATGCTAAGACTAAAAATAGGATTACTTATGAGTATGTGGTTTGGGATGGCATTAACGATACAAAAAAAGATGTGGATGCTCTTATTGAGTTCTGTAAGTTTGCGCCTAGTAAAGTGAATTTAATTGAATACAATCCAATTTACGATGGTGAATTTCAGCAAGCAGATTCAAAAGCCATAGATATGTATGTCAATATGTTGGAAGCTCACCGAATTACCGTAACTGTTAGACGCTCTCGAGGAAAAGATATTGATGCCGCTTGCGGACAATTAGCTAATAAGACCTAAAAAAAAAGCGACCATCGGTCGCTTTTTTTAATTTCATAGATCATCAACTTCCTAATTTTTAAGGAACTTAATAGTTTCTGTACCTTGATCAGTAGCTACTCTCGCAATATAAATACCATCTTTAAAATTTGCGGTATTTACGGTAGCGTCGTTTCCAGTCAAGCTACTGTTTAAAATACGCTTTCCTAACACGTCAAAAATCTGAATATTAGTCAAAGCTGTTTGGCTCGATGATAATTCTAAGGTTTTAGAATTCTTGTTGTAAAAATGCGTGAAAGCATTAGCATCAAATTCATTAACAGATAAGTCTTCATCGTTAGTTCTGAAGTTATCAACAAAAGCATCACCTTCAAAGTTATCATGTGAAAAACGTACTTGCTCAACAGCGTCAGGAATAATAACGGTGCCTGTACTTACCAAAACGTCATCTACATAGAAAGTAATAGTCGAAGCTGCAATTTCCATACGCACATTGTACCAAGTGTCTTGGCTCCAGCTCACACCAGTATCATTTCTTACAACGGTACCTAAGCCATCGTCAACAAGCACAAAAATATTACCGCCAAAATCAAATTCTAACCAAGCGATAAATGACCCAGCTGTTAAATTAACTATTCCAAAAATAAAATTGGAGCTATTCGCACTTTGCAATGTGATACGCATGTCTGCCGAAAAAACAGAGCCATCCTGAGGTACAGGGACTGCATAATTATAAAATGCTCCAACAATCGCCGAACTTTGCCCGGGAAAAGCCGTTTCTTGAACAATTTTTAAGGAATTAGTGCCATCCGTAGCCAGCTCATTGCTCACTACTTGATTTGTGATAAAGGTCCCTGGACCAGTTCCAGTAGTTGTCCATCCATTTTGTGTGTTGATGTCACCCAAAGTATAACCTTCAGCAGCCTCAAAAGAAATCGTTTCTTGAGCATAACCGAAAGTAAAAGCAATGAGAGTTAAAAGTAAAAGAGTAATTTTTTTCATAAAGTTCGGGTTTTAAATTAATTAACAATTAAATATACAAAATTATTGGTGTGACCTTTTCCTACAAGTAAATTTTAACGATTTATTATTAGTATTTCATTTCCTTAGCGACTTAATTAGTAATTTTGTAGTATTCCTAAAATTTTGAGCATCCTAATTGAAGATTACTGAAAAAATAAAACAGCCTATCGCCTATGAAATGGAACTTTTCGAACAAAAGTTTCTATTATCTATGTCTAGTAAGGTAGCTTTATTAAATCGGATCACACATTATATCGTTAACCGTAAGGGCAAACAAATGCGTCCGATGTTTGTCTTCTTGGTGGCTAAAATGGTTGATAATGGTCAAGTAAGTGAGCGTACTTATCGAGGAGCAGCAGTTATTGAATTGATTCATACCGCTACTTTGGTACATGATGATGTGGTTGATGATAGTAATAGACGACGCGGATTTTTCTCTATAAATGCCTTATGGAAAAATAAAATAGCCGTTCTTATTGGTGATTATTTATTGTCAAAAGGCTTATTACTATCAATTGATAATAATGATTTCGATCTATTGAAAATTATATCTGTGGCAGTACGCGAAATGAGTGAAGGGGAATTATTGCAAATCGAAAAAGCGCGGCAATTAGATATTACGGAAGCGATTTATTACGACATTATTCGGCAAAAAACGGCGACCTTAATTGCCGCGTGCTGTAGTTTGGGAGCTGCCTCCGTAAAACCCAATGCACCAGATGTTGAATCGATGCGCAAATTTGGTGAGCTTATTGGTATGGCTTTTCAAATTAAAGATGACTTATTCGATTATGGCGAGGAAGCCATCGGTAAACCTACGGGTATCGATATTAAGGAACAAAAAATGACCTTGCCTTTAATTCATGTGCTCAACACTTGCACAAAAAAAGAAAAGGCTTGGCTTATCAATTCAGTCAAAAACCATAACAAGAACAAGAAACGTGTTAAGGAGGTTATTGATTTCGTCAAGACAAATAATGGCCTAGATTATGCGATTGAAAAAATGCATGCGTTTCAAAGCCAAGCCCTACAAATCTTAGATACTTACCCAGATTCTGAATATAAATCGGCATTGAAATTGATGGTGAACTACGTAATAGAAAGAAAAAAGTAAAATTATATTACTGAAATACAGTATTTTGTAATTTTTTTTCACACCCAGGCAACCATTTTTTTAAATAAAGCGTCTATATAAATAGAAGGCAAAACATTAGTGATTTTGAAAGTCATTCAATTACATCATAAGAACAATACAACCCTTTTAAAAAAGGCCGCAAAAGGAAAGCGCAATGCGCAGCAAACTTTGTTTGAAATCCATGCGCCAAAAATGTTGAGTGTTTGTCGTTATTATGTAAAGGATATGCAACATGCCGAGTCTGTGATGTTAAACGCTTTTTATAAAGCATTTGTGAATCTGAAAAACTTTAAGCATGAAGGAAGTTTTGAAGGTTGGTTAAGACGAATCATGGTAAGAGAAAGTATCTTTTTTTTACGCCAACAGAAACAGATGGAATTCTCAGTTGAGGAGGACCAATTACAACAGGAGCCGTACAACAATGTAGAATCCCAGATAGAAGTGGCGCAGATTCAACAGCTTATTGATGAACTGCCTGAAGGTTATAAGGTGGTGTTTGTGATGTATGCTATAGAGGGTTACAAACACCAAGAGATTGCTGAAATTTTGAATATTTCATTAGGCACCTCAAAATCACAACTGTTCAAGGCAAGACAAATGCTTCAAAAGAAAATTAAAGACATTAATACCACGAGTTATGGCACCAATTAAGTTTGATGAAAATATAAAACAAAAATTAGAAAAGCGAACGCTTCAGCCGTCAGCAGATGCTTGGGTAAAACTTGAAGATCAATTAGAGTCGCGTGACAAGCGTAAGTCGAAAGGGTTATTTCTCTATGTAGGCATTGCGGCAAGTTTGGTGGGTGTGTTACTAGTAACAACGCTGTTTTTTAAATCTCCGGAAAGTTCTAATATCTCACCAGTTATTGTTGAAACGGAAATGAAAACGGATGTTAAGAAGGAACCCGTTATGAAGTCTCAGCAAGATAAATTGGCTACTGAGTTGTCTGAAAATATAGATGATGATATTAAGACGAATGAGGATGTACTCGAGATGGATACTTCAGTAACCCCTAGAAAGGAAGAATCAGAGTTGCTAGTGGCATCTCAAAACGTTCCCAAGGTCAATGTTATTGAAGCAGATCCTAAAATATCTATCCATAATTCTGAAAATACTGTAGCTGCTATTACGCATACACCTAATACGCCACAAAAAGAAAAAGTGTTAGCGACAATGAGTCTGGAGGAGGCAAAGGTCATTGAAGTGGTTCAGGAAATAAAAAGGCTAGAATTACTAGAGGGTACTGTTTCGGATTCTGAAATAGAAGCCCTTTTGAAACAGGCAGAAAAAGAAATTTTGCGTGAGCGTATATATAGTGAAACTACCAGAACGGTTGATGCAAGAGCACTCCTCGAAGACGTAGAGTACGATCTTGAACAATCCTTTAGAACACGAGTATTTGAAAGCTTAAAATCTAGTTATCGAACGGTAAAAACTGCAGTTGCCGAGCGTAACCAATAATAAACATCAATTAAAAACAAACATTATGAACACTATTACAAAGTATGTAGTGCTAGTCACCCTATGTCTAATTGTTAGTCGAGTGAATGCACAAGAAACTCAAACAGATTCAATTTCAACACCGTTGATATATAAAATTGAAAACCTTGAAAAGTTAAAGAAATTGATTCAAGATGAAGAGCGGGAATTTCTAAAAGCCGAGGTGGAAGCTGTAAATCAGCGCATGGAAAACGGTGAACTCACAGAAGCTGAAGCTGAAAAGAAAAAGATGGAATTGGCCAAAAAACGGGCTTCAAACATTGAGAACAGAATCGCCATTATTGAGAACAAAATTGCATTAATCAAACGCAATGATGCCATCTATGAAGATGACATTGAGGACGCAGTAAGAATCGGATTCAATAATTTTGGTGAGTTTAGTGGCATCAAATTCAAAAGAAAAAATAAGCCTAGAAAATATGACAAACGTACGACGAGCGATTTAGTATTTGCCTTAGGTGCTAATAATGCGATAGGAGACGGACAAAAAATTGGTGATAAATATACCTTTTTAACCTCTGGTTTCGTAGAATTGGGTCTGGCATGGAAAACAAGAGTTTTTAAAGAATCAAATGCCATGCGTTTCAAATATGGATTATCCGTACAATGGAATAAGTTGACACCAAAAGGGGATCGGTATTTTGTTCAAAATGGAAATACAACCACCTTGGAAGTTTTTCCGAGTGAATTAAAAGAATCAGAGTTTCGAATCACTAATTTAGTTGTGCCTATTCATTTTGAATTTGGACCTTCCCGGAAGATTGAGCGCGATGATTATTTTAGATATAGCACTTCAGATCATTTTAAAGTAGGTTTTGGAGGATATGCAGGTTTCAATATTGGGACCCAACAAAAATTGCGATTTGAAGAAGATGGAGATCGTGTTAAACAAAAGATTAGACGTAATTACAATGCATCACCTTTTGTATACGGATTGAGCGGATATGTTGGTTACAGTGGTGTAGGCTTGTATGTGAAGTATGATTTAAGTCCCATGTTTAAAGACCAAGCTTTTGATCAACACAACTTGTCAATAGGAATGCGATTTGACTTAGATTAAAGTTCCTAACATAATTATATTATCAGCTCTATTTCCTTCGGAAATGGAGCTTTTTTGTTAAATTTACGCCTCTTAATACGCTATAAATTGATATCAAAATCCACGATAGAACAAGTTTTTGAAACCGCCCGAGTAGAGGAGGTTATTGGTGATTTTGTGCAGTTAAAAAAAGCAGGAAGTAATTTCAAAGGGTTGAGTCCGTTTAGTGATGAACGTTCACCGAGCTTTATGGTGTCTCCTGTTAAGCAAATCTGGAAAGATTTTTCAAGTGGCAAAGGAGGTAATGCCGTGACATTTTTAATGGAGCATGAGCACTTTACCTATCCGGAAGCTATAAAATACTTGGCTAAGAAGTATAACATAGAAATCGAGGAAACGGAGCAGACCAATGAACAAAAGCAGGAAGCTAATGAACGCGAAAGCCTTTATTTGGTCAATGAATTTGCACAATCCTATTTTGAGCGTATCTTATTTAAAACAAATCAAGGGCAGGCTATTGGGTTAAGCTATTTTAAAGAGCGTGGTTTTACTAATGAGACCATCAAGCAATTTAATTTGGGCTATGCCTTGGATGAATGGCAAGCATTTACAGATGAGGCTATCAAAAAAGGCTATCAATTAGATTTCCTTGAAAAAACAGGACTAACCATTGTAAAGCCTGAACGCCAGTTTGATCGTTTTAAAGGACGTGTCATGTTTCCAATTCACAGTATGAGCGGACGTGTTTTAGGATTTGGTGGACGCATTCTTAAAACAGATAAAAAAGCGGCGAAATACTTGAATTCACCCGAGAGTGAAGTGTATCATAAGAGTAAGATTCTCTACGGGATTTACCATGCGAAACAAGCCATTGCTAAAGAAGATAATTGCTACTTGGTTGAGGGGTATACAGATGTAATTCAGTTTTATCAAACAGGCATCAAAAATGTGGTGGCATCCTCAGGTACCGCTTTAACACCAGAACAGATACGACTCATTAATCGTCTTACCAACAATATTACCGTGCTTTTTGATGGAGATGCTGCTGGTATTCGAGCATCGCTCCGCGGGATTGATCTTATTTTAGAACAAGGGATGAATGTCAAAGTATGTTCATTTCCAGAAGGTGAAGACCCAGATAGTTTTGCGAAACAAAACACACTTGAAGAATTAAAGGAGTTTCTCGAAGAGCACTCCAAAGATTTTATTCAGTTTAAAGCATCGCTACTGATAAAGGAAGCGAACAATGATCCTATAAAGAAAGCGGAAACCATTCGGGATATCGTCAACAGTATTTCAAAAATTCCAGACCAGATAAAAAAGGAAATCTATATTCAAGAGTGTTCTCGCATCATGGATATTAGCGAAGAGGTGCTCTTCAGTACCTTGGCACAGATGAACAAAAAGGACGCTCAGGAGAGTCAAAAAGCTTATAAGTCTGAACAAAAGGCTTTTAATGTTGTAAAGCCCGAACCTAAAGCGCCTAAGGTGGATTTGCAATATGAGCTAGAACGGAAGATTATTGAAATATTACTGTTGTACGGGACCGAAACTGAAGATTTTGAAGATTTGGTTTTAAAAGAAACGGATGATGGTGAGCTGAAACTAGAACCCGTTGTGCATAACGCTAAAGTTTTTGAAAAAATATATCTTGATTTGCAAGAGGATGAAATGCAATTCTCCAATCCGAATTTTAAGTCGTTGTATTACACGATTATTGATACACTTCACCAAGATCCAGAGTTTTCTACCAAGAATTTTGTCAATCAACTGGAGCAACAATTAGCTAGTGACGTCACTACTATTTTGATGAATGATGAGCGTTACAATCTGCATGACTGGGAGCGTAATAACATCATTCCGAAGGAAAAAAAACATACCATTGCGCAATTAGTTACACAAACGATTTTGACCCTAAGGTGTTATCTCATTGATAAAAAAGTGGCCGAGTATCAAAATGATACCTTGCGTGAAGAAACAAATACCAGAGGAATATTGGAGGATGTTAAAGATTATTTAGGACTAAAAATGTTGTTGTCCAGAAAACTGGGTAAAGTTGTTGGAGGTAAAATTTAAGTCAGATCCAATTGCTTCCCTTGATTTACTAAGTCAATGAGGTTATTCACATTCAATTTTTTAAACAATCGGGCTTTATAGGTACTGACTGTTTTTTCGTTGATATTTAATTCTTGTGCAATTTCCTTGTTCTTCTTACCAGAAGACAATAATTTAAGAACTTCAACTTCCCGTGTTGAAAGACGTTTGTAAATTCTACTCTTAGATTGCTTGGTGTCGTTGTAATTGAGATGTTTAGACATTTTATTACTCAAATGTATTTCACCTTCAGCAGCCAGTTTAATAGCCTTGGTAATAACATCTATAGGCTCAGATTTAGAGACATAGCCGGAAGCACCTGCTTTAATAGTGCTTATGGCATAAATTTCTTCAGGATGATAACTGAACATTACAATATTAATATGGCTGTGCTCTTTTTTAATGGCTCTTAACGCCGTGATACCATTTAATTCAGGTAATTCAATTTCGGAGACGATAACGTCCACGTCATGTCTTCTTACAAATTCAAAGATTTCAACACCACTCCCTACAGTACCGACTATTTTGATATCTTCATGATTTTCATATAACAACTGAAAACCAGTAGTGACGATAGGATGATTGTCAACGATTAATACCTTAATCATGATACATAAATTTTTTGGTTAGTTAGTAATAGAGTGCCAGAACTTATATCAATAAATTCAAGGATGTGGAGATTTGCAATGCAAAATTAGTAAAAAAATCAACATAACCCATTTTTAACGATATAAAATTCAAGGATTATTTTAAATTATTAGGGATTTCGCAAATTGGAATAGGAATCATTTTATGCGTGTTCGATCGATTATATCTCATAAATATCTGAAACACTTCTTTTTGACGTCCTTCAAAATCGGCTTCTGTTTTTCCTTGGTCTTTCATGGCCATAGCCCATTCCAATTCTGGATATGATGCCCCAATTTGGTCTTTATCACTTCTAGCATCACCAAATAAACCATCACTTGGTGCGGCTGTCATAATAGAATCAGGCACATCTAGGAACGCTCCTAGTTGATAAACCTCCGACTTCAGTAAGTCTGCTATCGGACTCAAATCGACACCACCATCGCCATATTTCGTATAAAATCCAACGCCAAAATCCTCGACCTTATTTCCAGTTCCTGCCACCAATAAACCTAAAAGACCAGCATGGTAATACAATGTAGCCATTCTTAATCTTGCCCTTGTGTTGGCTAAGGCCATATCTACAGTGGCTTGTTTACCATCTAAGGAGACTTCAGTTTTAAACTCTTCAAAAACAGGCGTTAAATCCACTCTGGTGTCTCTAACATTTTGAAAGCGTTGCTTTAATTGTTCAATGTGTTCCTGAGCTCTACTTACATGACTTGCTGCCTGATGAATGGGCATTTCAATACATAAGACCTCCAAGCCGGTTTTAGCGCAAAGCGTTGAGGTGACTGCAGAATCAATACCACCAGAAATCCCAACTACAAATCCTTTCATACCAGCATTGTTGGCATAATCTTTTAACCATTTTACGATATGATCAATAACTTTTTCTGTTTGCATTTTAATGAGTGTTTTAGTCTAATTGAGTACCTTTGCAAAACAAAAATAACCTAATAGCGTTAGTAATAAAAATTTACTCGATTAAGTTTTTATAAATTCAGTACATGAAACAAATAGCTTTATTAACTCTAGTTTTTCTCACACTTTTTAATTGTAAAAATGACGATGGCCTTGCCTCTGAAATTGCTAAAATTGACGCCAATGTGATGGTTGAACGATTCGATCGTGCCTTTGCAAATACAGCACCTGATAATTTGGACGAGTTAAAAAAGGCATTTCCTTTTTTGTTCTCAAACCGAATTCCAGATTCAGTTTGGGTAGAGAGAATGCAGGATACATTGCAAATTGGTTTGAATAAAGCGATTGGGGAAGTGTTTGGTGATTTTACGTCTGAAACTTTAGATATTGAACGCTTGTTTCAACACCTGAAGTATTACGATAAAACCTTCTCTGAACCAAGAGTTGTAACTCTTTCGAACTTTGTCGATTATAGAAATAAAGTCGTTGTTACAGATACGATTGTTTTAATTGCTATTGATAACTATCTGGGAACAAATCATGAATTTTATGATGGAATTCCACGGTATTTAACTGAAAATATGAAGGCATCACAGATTGTGGTCGACTTAGCCAAAGCTTACAGTGAGCGTCGCATTTTTCAGTTTCAAAAGAAAACCTTATTGGACGAAATGATCTATTTTGGCAAGCAATTATATTTTAAGGACAAAGTAATTCCTTTTAAAACAGATGCTGAAAAAATAGGGTATACGGAGGATCAGTTGGAATTTGCCCGAGTTAATGAAGATATGATATGGCGACATTTTGTATCCCATGAAATGTTGTATGACACCGATAGCAGTTTGCCAGGTCGATTTATTGCTGAAGCGCCTTTTACAAAGTTCTACTTGGAATTGGACCGTGAAACTCCAGGTCGATTGGGCCAATATATAGGTTGGCAAATTGTGAGAGCTTACATGAAAAACAATGACGTCACCTTAGAGCAAATGTTGCAAACAGAGGCGATAGAAATTTTTAACAATTCAAATTATAAACCACCTAAATAATGCCAGAAACACATACTTCAAAAATAGAACTAAGCGTAGAACTCGATGAAAACAGAGTCCCTGAAAAATTGCATTGGTCAGCGGAAGATGGCGGTATATCTCAGGAAGAAGCCAAGGCAGTAATGCTTTCTGTGTGGGATTCTAAAGCCAAAGAGACCTTGCGAATTGATCTTTGGACCAAGGACATGCCTGTAGACGAAATGAAGCAATTTTTTCATCAGACCTTAGTGGAAATGTCTAACACATTTCACAGGGCAACTCAAGATGAGAAAATGACAGCCACAATGAAAGATTTCTGTGATTATTTTGCAGAAAAATTAGAATTGAATAAGTAAGATCACTATGCGAAAAATTCTTTTTGGAATCATTATCACTTTGGTCATTATGCTCACTTTTAAGTACTGTGGTGATAAGCGGAAAGATGAAATAACGCTCAAGGAAAACACCGCACTCATACAAGAACAGGTGAAAAATGTGGGGAAGTTAGTGGTGACTGAAGGACATTTTTCTGAGGTGTTTACATATAAAAACTCTAAAGCGATTTTTGGCGATTTAATAGAAGCTGAGAAGAAAGCGATTGTCGTTGTTAATGCAGATGTCACCATTGGTTATGACTTAAGTCTAATCGAATATGAAATTGATGAGCTTCAAAAAGTGTTGCGAATTTTAAGTATTCCAAAAGAAGAAATTAAGATAAGTCCAGATTTCGAATATTATGATATTCAAGCTGATTTCCTCAATCAATTTGAGGCTAAGGACTACAATGCCATTAAACAGACAGTACAAAAATCTTTATTAAAAAAGATAGAAGCCTCAGATCTTAAATCCAATGCACAAAATCGACTCATCAGTGAATTGGCTAAATTCTTCATCCTCACCAAATCAATGGGATGGACACTCCAATACAATGAAAATCCAGTGAACAATTTGGAGCAACTAAAAGATTTAAAACTATAACTGTTTTGAGAGTCGCACCCAACCACCTCCATTAATAGCGTCGATGTTATGAAGGTTTAAGAATTTAGCGGCTTTAGAAGAACGAACACCGCTTTCACAGCAAATAATGACCGGTCGATTTAAAGACTGAAGTTCTTCCACGCGATTGTTTAAGTCGTCTAAAGGAATATGTCTCGCCTGTTCGAGATGACCACAATCCCACTCACGTTGTGTTCGAACATCTAAGATCAGTGCATTATTTTTTAAATAGGACATTACTTGTCGCTTTTTAGTGCCAAAAATAAAATCAAAAAATCCCATAGTTTCTTTTTATTTAAATTTACAAAGAATTACAAGAACTCACGAACCTTTGAAACTCGAAACTAGAAAAGACGAAATAATTTCAACAGCAGCGAAACTTTTTAAAGATAAAGGATATAGTGCTGTAACTATGCGCGATTTAGCGACTGCGATGGGAATGAAGGCTGCAAGTTTGTACAATCATATAGCCTCAAAACAAGATATTCTTAAAAATATTATTATCTCAATTGCTGAAACATTTACAGAAGGCATGACTGAGATTATTAATTCTGAAACGTCTAACATTTCTAAGCTGAAAAAGATTGTGAGCTTACACGTCAATATTACGGCTCAAAACACCAATGGCATGGCATCCTTGAACAATGATTGGATGCACTTAGAAGATCAATTAGATTATTATTTGCGATTGCGTAATGAGTATGAGACTAATTTTTTAACGATTATCAAAAATGGAATCCATGCCTCTGAAATCAAGTCGACCAATCCAGAGATTGTGATGTTTTCAATGCTTACAACATTACGTTCGTTATATCTGTGGATTCCAAAAAAAGAAGATTTGGACGCAAACGATTTAGCCGAGAGCCTGAGTGAAGTCCTCATTGAAGGAATTAACAAGTAATTAAGAATTAAATTTCGTATATTTGTTCTCCAAACTAACAAGTGTTAGTTAGATATTAAGGCAGATATATGGCTCAGTTTTATAAGCTAAAAATACAAGATATTTATAAAGAGACCGATGATTGTTCGGTCGTGACTTTTGAGGTCCCTGAGAATTTACAAGATGAATTCAATTTCAGACAAGGCCAGCACTTAACGCTAAAAGCCGATATAAACGGTGAAGATGTACGTCGTTCTTACTCCTTGTGCTCGAGTCCGAGAGATCATCAATGGAAAGTCGCTGTTAAGCAAATTGCAGGAGGAAAATTTTCAACTTTTGTAAATGAACAATTAAAATCCGGTGATTTTTTAGAAGTCATGGTGCCTAGTGGAACCTTTGGGGTAGATGTAGACCCTAACCAAGCGAAGAATTATCTTTTCTTTGCGGCTGGTAGTGGGATCACGCCAGTGCTTTCTATGATCAAAACGCATTTATATGCAGAACCAAATGCCACGTGTAAATTGTTCTATGTCAATAAAACGGCGAAATCCATTATCTTTAAGGAAGAGCTAGAGCAGTTGAGAAATACATTTTTTGGTCGCCTAGAAATTTATTATTTTCTAACTAAAGAACGTCGTGACATCGACCTTTTCAATGGAAGATTTGACGACGAAAAAATGGAGGTGCTGAGTAAAACATTTATTGATATTCCAGATACAAATGAAGTGTTCTTATGTGGTCCTGAACAGATGGTGACCTTTGTAAGTGATTACCTCATTCAAGCAGGTTTGCCCAAGGAATTAATCCACTTCGAATTATTCGTTACAGGATTGTCTGAGGAAGATATCAAACGGGCTGAACGACTGGCGAAACAAAATGTGGAAGGCGTGGAAGTCACTATCGTTGATGGTGGAAAAGAATTCCAGTTTACCATGACTAAAGAATACGACAATATTTTAGATGCCGCCTTAGGTGCTGGAGCCGATTTACCATTTGCTTGTAAAGGTGGTGTGTGTAGTACTTGTAAGTGTCAAGTGAAAGAAGGGGAAGTAGAAATGAAAATCAACTATGCTTTAGAAGAGAAGGAGGTAGCTCAAAATTATGTTTTGAGTTGTCAAGCCGTTCCTACTACAGAAAAGGTAATTGTCGATTTCGACGTATAGCATTTTAGAAGTTTGAAATGACCAACATAGGGTTGGTCTATTTGAAACGAACAACATATTGAAAAAGAAAACGTAAATCACAAAAAACAATCGTTATGAGTGAAGAACAAATTAAAAATTTAGAGGCCCATTTTGAAGCACGTATCGCACGTGACGAAAAGATTGAGCCCAAAGATTGGATGCCTGAGAAATATCGCAAAACGCATATCAGACAGATCTCTCAACATGCACATTCCGAAATTGTAGGAATGCTCCCTGAAGGAAACTGGATAACACGGGCACCATCTCTAAGACGTAAAGTAGCCTTATTGGCAAAGGTGCAAGACGAAGCTGGACATGGCTTATACTTGTATTCTGCTTGTGAAACTCTTGGAGTTTCGCGAGAAGAACTGTACGAACAATTACATTCAGGTAAGGCCAAATACTCAAGTATTTTTAATTACCCTACCTTAACTTGGGCTGATATGGGTGCTATAGGTTGGTTAGTTGATGGCGCAGCCATTATTAATCAGGTTCCTTTGTGTAACACGTCTTATGGTCCTTATGCACGTGCTATGATTCGTGTATGTAAGGAAGAAAGTTTTCACCAAAGACAAGGCTATGAAATCATGTTGAAATTAGCCAATGGAACCCCAGAGCAAAAGGAAATGGCACAAGATGCTTTGAACCGCTGGTGGTGGCCAAGTCTTATGATGCTTGGGCCAACAGATGACGAATCCGTGCACACAGCACAGTCCATGAAATGGAAATTAAAACGTAAGACCAATGACGAATTGCGTCAGCAATTTATCGACCAAACAGTACCACAAGCCGATATTTTGGGGTTGACTATTCCAGATCCAGATTTAAAATGGAATGAGGAACGCGGGAGTTATGATTTTGGTGCAATAGATTGGGAGGAATTTTGGCAAGTTGTTAAAGGTCATGGTCCAATGAATAAGGAACGAATGAAAGCAAGAGTTGGCGCATGGGAACGTGGCGCTTGGGTGAGAAATGCAGCAATGGCATATGCCGACAAACAACAAGAACGCAAAGAAAAACAAGCAGTTTAAATTTAAACAAGTGCGCAATTGAGTTAGAAAACACATCGCTCAACGAGTGCTTACTATGAAATACTAATGATTATGGCAACAAAAAACTGGCCGCTTTGGGAAATCTTCGTAAGAAGCAAAAACGGATTAGAGCATCGACATTTTGGTAGTCTGCACGCAGCAGATGCAGAAATGGCATTGGAAAATGCTCGGGACGTATACACCAGACGAAATGAAGGTGTGAGTATTTGGGTGGTAGAATCAAAACATATCACGGCTTCAAATCCAGAACACAACGGTGAATTATTTGAACCAGCGCAAGATAAAGTCTATCGCCACCCAACGTTTTATGATTTGCCAGATGATGTAAAACACATGTAATGAAGAACGAAAATTTATACACATACATTCTTGGTATCGCTGATAATAGCCTCATTTTAGGACAACGTTTAGGAGCATTAACAGGACATGGACCGAGTTTAGAAACAGACATCGCTTGTACCAATATTTCCCTCGATTTATTTGGGCAAGTAAGAAGTTACTATCAGTATGCCGCAAAATTGGCTGGTGATGGAAGATCTGAAGATGATATTGCCATGCTTCGCAAAGAACGTGATTATTTAAATGTCCTATTAGTAGAGCAACCAGATACGAATTTTGCTTATACCATAGGAAGACAGTTTTTGTTTGATGTCTATCATTTAGCATTTTTACGTGAATTGCAAAAAAGTAAGGATTTAACCTTGTCTGCCATTGCGAATAAATCAATCAAGGAAGTGAGTTATCACGAGAGGTTTTCATCAGATTGGGTCAGACGTTTAGGTGATGGGACTGATGAAAGCAAATTAAAAATGCAAGAAGCAATTTCAGATTTATGGATGTACACAGATGAATTGTTTCATCAAACAGAAGCCGATAAAGCTATGGTAGCTGAAGGTATTGGAGTGGATGTAACAACACTAAAAGAAAGCTACTATAAGAAGGTCGGTGACGTGTTACAAGAAGCCACACTAGAGGTTCCAGAATCCAAATACTTCCATAAAGGTGGTAAGCAAGGGATTCATACCGAGCATATGGGATACATTCTGAGTGAATTACAATATATGCAACGCGCATATCCCAATATGGAATGGTAATTAACAATATAAAAAAGAAAGAGTCGTAGTTACGTGATGACAACAGAACAACAAATTGATGAAAGATTAATACCCATTTTGGAACAGGTGTCAGATCCTGAAATTCCAGTATTGTCAATTATGGATATGGGTGTTGTGCGTTCTGCGGTCATTATCGATCATGTGGTTCATGTGGAGATTACGCCAACCTATAGTGGTTGTCCTGCAATGGACGTCATTGGTGACGATATTAAAAGCGCTTTGAAAGACGCCGGATATGAATCCCACATAGAACTCGTTTTGCATCCTGCTTGGACAACCGATTGGATCACTCCTCGAGGACGAAAAGCTCTGGAAGATTACGGCATTGCAGCACCTTTGGAGCCAGAAGCCGATAAAGATGTGCTGCTTCGAGGTAAGCGAAAAGTTAAATGTACCCATTGTGGATCCACAAATACACGATTGGTCAGTCAGTTTGGTTCAACCGCATGTAAAGCACAGTTTCAATGTGACGATTGCCAAGAACCATTCGACTATTTTAAATGTTTAAAATAACAATGGCGTTACCCAAGGGTCAGGCTCTCGGCAGTCGCTCTTTTCAAGGAGCTCCAACAAAGCCTCCATCCTTAACGCAAAACTAAAAATGGCAATGTATACATTGCATAAATAATAGGTATGAGCAATAATTCAATTCTATTAAAAATTGAAAACAGTGTCGCACACGTCACTTTAAATAGACCAGAGGTCTTCAACAGTTTTAATCGTGAGATGGCTCTAAAATTACAGACCATTTTAGATGACTGTAATGCCAACGATGAGGTCAGAGCCATCGTCCTTTCAGGAAGTGGGAAGGCATTTTGTGCTGGTCAAGACCTGAAGGAAGTCACGACACCTGATTTAAACCCTGGATTTAAAAAAATACTAGAGGAGCACTACAATCCAATAATTACAAAAATTAGAGCCATTAAAAAACCAGTGATAGCTGCCGTGAATGGTGTAGCTGCTGGTGCTGGTGCAAATATTGCCTTGGCTTGTGATATCGTGGTGGCTCATGAAAAAGTGAGTTTTATTCAGGCTTTTAGTCTTATTGGGTTAATTCCAGATAGTGCTGGAACCTATTTCTTACCACGGTTAATCGGATTTCAAAAGGCATCTGCCTTGGCCATGTTAGGCGATAAAGTTTCTGCAGAAGAAGCCGAAAACATGGGAATGATTTATAAAGTTTTGCCTTTAGAGTCCTTCGACCAAGACGTTCAAAAACTCACTTTAAAATTGGCAAATATGCCCACGAAAGCACTCGGTATGATCAAGGAATTGTTCAATGCATCCATGACTCAAACGCTGGAGCAACAATTGCAAATGGAATCAAAATACCAAATAGAAGCGGCTCAAAGTGATGATTATAAAGAAGGTGTGGCGGCATTCATCGAAAAACGACAGCCACAGTTCAAAGGAAAATAAAGACTTAAAATGACAACGAATTTATGAGAGTAGGAATTATTGGTAGCGGCACCATGGGAAGCGGAATCGCACAAGTTGCGGCTACCGCTGGATGCCAAGTAAAACTTTATGATACCAATCAAGCCGCTTTAGATAAAGCGAAAGCCGCCTTGGAAAAAATATTATTGCGTCTCATTCAAAAAGGACGTATCGATGCCACTGAAAAAGCAAGAATTCAGAATCATATAACCTATGTTGACAAGCTTCATGACTTGGCAGATTCTAATCTTACGATTGAAGCGATTGTTGAGAATTTGGATGTCAAAAAACAGGTCTTTTCTGAATTAGAAGGCTATGTGTCCTCAGATTGCATCATTGCATCCAACACTTCTAGTTTGTCTATAGCATCAATTGCAGCAGCACTCAATCAACCTGAGCGTTGTATCGGGATTCATTTCTTTAATCCTGCGCCTTTAATGAAATTAGTAGAGGTGATTCCAGCCATCCAAACGTCTAATGAGGTATTAGAAACGGCTGTTCAAACCATTACCGATTGGAAGAAAGTTGTTGCCGTGGCTAAAGACACACCAGGTTTTATTGTCAATCGTGTTGCGCGACCTTTCTATGGTGAATCACTGCGAATCTACGAAGAGGGCATGGCCGATTTTGCCACTATTGATTGGAGCTTAAAGACCTTAGGAGGTTTTAGAATGGGACCTTTCGAGCTTATGGATTTTATAGGTAACGATGTAAATTATACAGTCACGGAAACCGTTTTTACAGCCTTTTATTTTGACCCACGTTATAAACCAGCCTTTACACAAAAACGCTTTGCGGAAGCTGGCTACTTAGGACGAAAATCTGGTCGAGGCTATTACGATTATTCCGATAATGCCATCCCACCAAAACCAAGGGAAGACAAATTACTAGCACAGCAAATTTTTGATCGAGTCTTAGTGATGCTGATCAATGAAGCTGCAGATGCCTTGTTTTTAAATATTGCTTCGGCCGAGGACATCGATAACGCGATGACTAAAGGTGTTAATTATCCTAAAGGATTGTTACAATGGGCAGACGATAAGGGAATCGATTGGTGTGTAAAAAAAATGGATGAGCTCTACGCGATATATCATGAAGATCGTTACCGCTGTAGTCCGCTTTTGAGAAAAATGAATCAGGAACAACAAACGTTCTTTTAAATGAAAGGAGAACTAATTCCATATAAAATGTTACGTCAAGATGCGTTTAGCCAATGGTTAGGTATCGAGATTTTAGAATGTGAGGTCGGACGCTGTAAAGTGGCAATGACCATACGTAAAGACATGCTGAACAGCATGAATAAAGCACATGGAGGCATTAGTTACTCTTTGGCAGATACGGCATTCGGTTTTGCGGCAAACACGCATGGTAAATATGCCGTGTCCATTGAAACGAGTATCAATCATATTGAAGCCTTAGAAGAAGGAGATTACCTCGTAGCTGAATCTGTTATCGAAAAGGTCAATAATAAATTAGGATTTAATGTCATCGAAGTGAAACGCAATGACCAATTAGTAGCGCTATTCAAAGGCGTGGTTTATAGAACACAAAAAGACTGGGAAGATTAAATTGAACAACATGAAAAACGCATATATCATAGACGGCATTAGAACGCCAATTGGAAACTATAAAGGAACCTTATCAGCGGTCAGAACGGATGATTTAGCCGCCTTGGTTATTTCAGAAGTTGTGAAACGAAACCCTAGCATCCCGAAAGAAGCATACGATGACGTGATTTTAGGCTGTGCCAATCAAGCTGGTGAAGACAATCGTAACGTGGCTAGAATGGCAGCGCTTTTGGGAGGATTGCCATTTTCAGTACCAGGAGAAACGGTAAACCGATTATGTAGCTCTGGCTTATCAGCAATCATTCATGCGAATAGAGCAATCAAAGCAGGCGACGGTGATGTATTTATCGCAGGCGGTGTTGAAAATATGACGCGAGGCCCATATGTGGTGGCGAAGCCCTCAAGTGCTTTCGGAAATGATGCCAAAATGTACGACTCTAGTTTCGGATGGCGATTTGTAAACCCTAAAATGCAGGAATTGTACGGTATCGATGCGATGGGTATGACAGCTGAAAACTTAGTAGAAAAGTATGACATCTCGAGAGCCGATCAAGATAAGTTTGCTTATTGGAGTCAAATGAAAGCCACCAAGGCGCAAGAAAACGGTCGACTGGATAAAGAAATAGTCACTGTAGAAATACCACAACGCAAAAAAGACCCAATTAAGTTTTCAAAGGATGAATTCGTAAAACCTACGACGACATTGGAAATTTTAGGAAAACTGCGTCCTGCTTTTAAAAAAGATGGAAGTGTGACTGCTGGAAATTCTTCAGGATTGAATGATGGTGCCGCAGCAACAATTATTGCGTCAGAAGATGCTGTTAAACAATACAATTTAAAACCCTTGGCACGAATTGTAAGTTCAGCTGTCGTTGGAGTCGAACCTAGAATTATGGGTATTGGTCCAGTTGAAGCTTCTAATAAGGCGCTTGAAAAAGCAGGTCTTACCATGGCAGATATGGATATTATTGAGCTCAACGAGGCGTTTGCGGCTCAAGCCTTAGCGTGTATTAGAGCTTGGGGTTTGTCAGATGACGATCCGAGATTAAATCCTAATGGTGGGTCAGTAGCAATTGGTCATCCACTTGGTGTAACAGGAACTAGAATTGCCTATTCGGCAGCGCTGGAGTTGCAAGAGCAAGGTAAAAAGTATGCCCTAGTGACCATGTGTATTGGTGTTGGACAAGGCTATGCTGCCATTATTGAAAATATAAATTATTAAAGAGTTTTGGGCGTTACCCAAGGGTCGCGCTTTCACTACTCGCGCTTTTCAAGGCGCTCAAACAGACCGTTCAATCGCTAACGCAGGTGTCGGTCTTAAACAAGAATAAGAATGGATAAAATACAACATTACGTTCAAGGACAATGGACCACTGGGAAGGAAGAAGGTGCTCCTGTCCATGATGCCATTACTGGCGAAATATTCACAAGTGTGGCTGTTGAAGGATTAGATATTCCTGAAATCCTTCATTACGGAAGAACTAAAGGCGGTGAGGTTCTCAGAAAGATGACCTTTCAAGAACGTGGCAATATGTTGAAAAAACTGGCCTTATATCTTACAAAAAGAAAAGAACAGTTTTACGATTTGAGTTATCGAACAGGCGCCACGCGTGTCGATAGCTGGATTGATATTGAAGGCGGTTTCGGTAATTTATTTGCCAATGCGTCTCTCAGAAAACTATTTCCTAATCAACCCTATCATGTTGAAGGAGATCCTATAGATTTATCTCGTGGTGGCCGCTTTATGGCGCATCATATTATGGTGCCGAAAAAAGGCGTGGCTGTACATATCAATGCTTTTAACTTTCCGGTTTGGGGCATGTTAGAAAAATGTGCGGTTAATTGGATGGCTGGTGTGCCAGCTGTGGTCTTACCAGCACCTTCCTCCTCTTATTTAGCGGAAGCCGTTGCACGAGAAATCATCAATTCAGGAATCCTTCCAGAAGGTGCTCTGCAAATTATTAATGGAACCGTTAAAACGATATTAGATACTGTAGAATCTCAAGATGTGGTCACTTTTACTGGGTCTGCAAGTACGGGACGTTTGTTAAAAGCGCATCCACGATTGATTCAAGAATCAGTGCCTTTTACCATGGAAGCCGATTCGCTCAATGCTTCAATTCTCGGTGAGGACGCTGTTCCGGGAACACCAGAATTTGATTTATTCATCAAAGAGGTGCGTAAAGAGATGACGGTAAAAGCCGGTCAAAAATGTACGGCTATCCGACGTGTCATTGTACCCGAAAATCTTGTTGAAGATGTTCAGATGGCCCTTGGGAAAGCATTAGATAAAGTCACCATAGGTGATCCCAGACTTAAGGAAGTTAGAATGGGATCTTTAGTCAGTAAACAACAAGTGCAAGCGGTTAAGGATTCAGTAAATGATTTAGCCAAAGAGGCTAAGATTGTTTATGGCAATCTCGACCATCTCGAAACCATAGGTGCCGATGCTAATAAAGGTGCCTTTATAAGCCCTATTTTACTTCGTGCCGACCATCCGTTTCAAAACACCATCATTCACGAACGTGAAGCCTTTGGTCCAGTGAGTACGATTATGCCTTATAAAAATATGGATGAAGCTGTGGAATTAGCAAAAATGGGTAAAGGCTCATTAGTATCTTCCATAGCAACATTTAACGATAATATCGCCAAAGATTATGTGGTCAATGCGGCTAGTCATCACGGAAGAATCCTCGTATTAAATCGCGAAAGTGCCAAAGAAAGTACTGGCCATGGTTCACCCTTACCTTATTTAGTTCATGGAGGTCCCGGACGTGCTGGTGGTGGTGAAGAAATGGGTGGTATGCGTGGAATAAAGCATTATTTGCAACGTACTGCTATACAAGGATCGCCAACAACGATTACAGAAATTACAGGAATCTATCAACAAAAAGCCAAGTATAAGGAGGCAGAGGAACATCCGTTTAAGTACCATTGGGAAGATATTCAACCAGGGATGTCCATGAAAACGCATAAACGAACAATTACGGATTCGGACATCATCAATTTCTCCAATCTTACTTGGGATCACTTTTATGCGCATACCGATATTACATCTTTAGATGGAAGCATTTTCGAAAAGCGAACTGCCCACGGCTATTTCATAATTGCAGCAGCAGCTGGCTTGTTCGTGTATCCAAATAAAGGACCTGTTTCAGCAAACTACGGTTTAGAAGAGTGTCGTTTCTTACGTCCTTTGTATCATAACGATACCATTTATGTACGTTTAACTTGTAAGCAAAAAGTAGATCGGGATGTGGCGTCTGCCGAACATCCTAGCGGTATTGTAAAATGGTTAGCAGAAATTTTTGATGCGGATGATGAATTGGTCGCATTAGCAACGGTGCTTACCATGGTTCAAAAGAAACAAGAAACATTTGTAGAAATGACTGATGAAAAAATAGATGCTTGTTTATCGAAACTTTCAGAAGACATGAAGCCAAAATGGGGTATTATGACACCGCAACACATGATTGAGCATTTAGAATTTACTTATAAAATTGCTGCTGGAGAGATTCAAGATTTTGAGGTGGCGACACCAGAAAAGATCCTGGAAAAAGTACATGCGAGTCTTTACAATTACGAGAAGTTTCCGCAGAACACCAATTTCCCATTATTGGAAAAGGATACCTTAGCGGAGTTGAAGCATCCAGATTTGACTACTGCCATCGAAAAATTTAAAACACAAAGAGAAAAGTATTTAGAATTTTTCAAGGAACATCCAGATGCCACATTGAAAAACTTGGTCTTTGGAGAATTAAATAGATATGAGTCTTATCTCTTAGAACGAAAACATTTAAACCATCATTTCGAACAATTCGGATTGATATAATTAATTAGATAAAATATTTTGAAATATGAGTGAACCTTATGTGAAGTTAGATATCGATAATGAAGTAGGATATATAGAGTTTTTTCATCCTGCACATAATTCTTTGCCAGGTGCTGTTTTAGCAGATTTGTCTAAAACCATTACCGAAGCAGGACAAAATGATGCCATTAAAGTCATTGTTTTAAAAAGTGGTGGCGATCGCACGTTCTGTGCAGGTGCAAGTTTTAAAGAGCTAATCAATATTAATGATTCTGCAACTGGTAAAGTATTCTTTTCGGGATTTGCCAACGTCATCAATGCCATGCGCAAATGCCCGAAATTTATTATCGGACGTATTCAAGGAAAAACCGTGGGCGGAGGTGTCGGATTAGCAGCTTCAACCGATTATTGTATGGCCACCAAGTTTGCTGCAATTAAGTTAAGTGAATTGAATATTGGTATCGGGCCATTTGTTGTGGGACCAGCCATTGAACGCAAAATGGGATTAAGTGCCATGTCTCAAATCGCCATCGATGCTAATACATTTTATTCGCCAGAATGGGCGCAATCAAAAGGGTTGTATACTCTTGTTTATGAGAGTACGGAAGCCTTAGATGAGGCTGTTAAAACCACTGCAGAACATTTGTGTACCTATAATCCTGAAGCCATGAAGGAGATGAAAAAAGTCTTTTGGAAAGGCACAGATGATTGGGATGATCTTTTGGCAGAAAGGGCAGAAACAAGTGGGCGATTGGTGCTTTCAGAATTTACTAAAGAAAAATTAAAAGGATTTAAGTAGCATGATTTACAGTTTCAAGGGATTTATTCCGGTAGTTCATGAAAGTAGTTTTGTGCATCCATTGGCTGCTGTAACAGGAAACGTCATTATTGGTAAAAACTGTTATATCGGTCCTGGAGCAGCTATCAGAGGTGATTGGGGTCAAATCATCCTTGAGGATGGTGTGAATGTACAGGAAAATTGTACCGTGCATATGTTTCCAGGGAAGTCTATCGTACTCAAAGAAAGTGCCCATGTTGGACATGGTGCCATTATTCATGGTGCCAATTTGGGTAGAAATTGCTTGATAGGTATGAATGCTGTCATTATGGATGATGCCGATATTGGTGATGAAGCGATTGTTGGAGCTATGGCCTTTGTTAAAGCTGAAACGAAAATTCCGAAACGAAGTCTCGTTGTTGGTAATCCATCAAAAATTATCAAAGAGGTGAGTGATGAGATGATAGCTTGGAAGACCAAAGGCACTAAGTTGTATCAAAAATTACCTGCGGAGTGTCATGAAAGTTTAAAAGAAGTAGAGCCTTTAAGAGAGGTTCCAAATGAATTGAAATTACAAGATGATGTTTATCAAACATTGCGTGATTTTATGAAAAATTAAGGATGTCAAAATTTGAATTAAAAATGCCCAAAATGGGCGAAAGTATTACGGAAGGAACAATAATCAATTGGTTGTTGGAGGAGGGTGATACTTTTGAAGAAGGGGATATTTTACTGGAAGTAGCGACAGATAAAGTCGACAATGAAGTCCCTGCACCAGCAGCTGGGTCTATAATAAAATTGATACATCATGCTAAGGATGTTGTTCCAGTAGGAGAAGTGATTGCCGAACTGGAGTTGTCAGAAGCTACAGTAAGCAAATCCGACAAAACCACGAATAAAGAGCTTGAAAAGACCCCTAAGCCAGAGAAAAAGGCGAAAGTGAAACCTGCGATAAGTGCACAGTCTCACCAATTCAATATATCAAATTCCAATACCTTTTTCTCACCATTAATTATAGAGATTGCCAAAGCGCATCATATCAGCTTTGAAGAGCTAGCGAGAATTCCAGCAACGGGTCATGAAGGACGTTTGCGAAAAAGTGATGTATTCGCTTACATTGAGGATGGTCGACCTTATAAGTTTGCACAACCATCAGTCACAGATCCAACCGCTTATCGTATTCCGCAGTTGCACTTTGATAAAGGTAAAGGGAAGATTATTGAAATGGATCGCATGCGCCAAATGATCGCGGATCATATGGTGTACTCTAAACACACATCACCTCACGTGACAGCTTATGTAGAAGCTGATTTAACGAATATGGTAAAGTGGCGAAATGCAAATAAAAAGGCGTTTCAGGAGAAGTATGGTCAACGATTAACATTTACGCCTTTGTTTGTCGAGGCTGTTGCAAAGGCTATTAAGGATTTTCCAAATATAAATGCCTCAGTTGATGGCCAGAACATCATTGTAAAAGAGGACGTTAACATAGGTATGGCAACGGCTTTACCTAGCGGAAATTTAATTGTTCCAGTGGTAAAAAATGCCGATACAAAAAATTTACAAGACTTGGCAACAGATGTCAATGCGTTGTCTGAAAAAGCGAGAGCTAATGCATTGAGTGGCGATGATATCAAAGGAAGCACGTTTACCATCTCAAATGTGGGAACCTTCGGAAGCGTTATGGGAACACCAATTATCAACCAACCTGAAGTGGCAATTTTGGCTCTGGGAATTATTAAAAAAAGACCTGAAGTGATTGAAACCGATAAGGGAGATGAAATTGCCATAAGGAGTATGATGTATCTGTCATTATCGTTTGATCATCGTGTCGTAGATGGCTTTTTAGGAGGCAGTTTCGTACGACGTGTGGCCGACTATTTTGAAAAATTTGATTTACATAGAACTATATAATAATGACTGCTTTGGCAGACCTGATAATGAATAAAGAACTATTAAAAACTGGATTTTCGAATTTATGTACAGCTAAAGCAATGGCTGAATTATATGAAGAGAACTTTAAATTGGTGTCAAAATATGTCCACGCTACCTCACGAGGACATGAAGCCATCCAAACGGCTCTTGGTATGCAGTTGTTGCCGCAAGATTATGCTTTTCCATACTATCGCGATGATGCCATGTTATTGGCATTTGGATTGAAACCTTATGACTTGATGTTGCAATTATTAGCAAAAAAAGACGATCCATTTTCTGGAGGTAGAACCTATTATTCTCATCCAAGTTTAAAAGATCAGGATAAACCAAAGATACCGCACCAATCATCGGCCACTGGAATGCAGGCTATTCCAGCAACTGGCGTCGCTATGGGCATGCAATACTTGGAAAAGCATGAGCTTGATAATCCGATTCTTGATACAGAAACTCAAAAGCAGTCGAAGCAAGTTCCTCCTATTACGGTATGTTCATTAGGTGATGCATCAGTTACCGAAGGAGAGATTGCTGAAGCCTTTCAAATGGCAGCATTAAAGCAAATGCCTATTTTATATCTGGTGCAAGATAATGGCTGGGATATTTCGGCAAATGAAGCTGAAACAAGAGCACAAAACGCCTTCGAATACGCTAAAGGTTTTCATGGTCTTGAAGCCATTTCAATTGATGGTGCCAATTTTATAGAAAGCTATCAAGCACTTGAAAAGGTGATAGAGACTATCAGGAAAGAAAGACGTCCGTTCTTGGTCCATGCCAAAGTACCACTCTTAAATCATCATACCTCTGGTGTTCGCATGGAATGGTATCGTGATGATTTGGATGAAGCGAAATCTAGAGATCCTTATCCTGTACTAAAACAGCAGCTTTTAGATCATGGTTTCTCCGATACAGAGGTTTCTCAAATAGAAGAAGTTGCTAAGAACAATGTGCAAGCCGATTTTGAAAAGGCTTTGAAAGCTGAAGACCCAAAAGCTGAAGATTTATATACGCATGATTTTGCGCCAACTCCCATTTTAGAAGAAAAAGGTGTACGCGCACCGGAAGGTGCTGATAAGGTGGTTATGGTGGATTGTGCACTGTTTGCAGTGGAAGAACTTATGGCAAAGCATAAAGCATGTTTATTGTATGGACAAGATGTTGGTGGTCGCTTAGGCGGTGTATTTAGGGAAGCTGCAACCTTGGCACAGAAATTTGGCGATAGTCGCGTATTTAACACACCTATTCAAGAGGCATTTATTGTTGGATCAACAGTAGGCATGAGTGCTGTTGGACTTAAACCCATTGTTGAGGTGCAATTTGCAGATTATATTTGGCCAGGGCTCAATCAATTATTTACCGAAGTAAGTCGAAGCTGCTATTTATCTAATGGGAAATGGCCTGTGAGCATGATTCTTCGTGTTCCTATTGGTGCTTATGGCAGTGGTGGACCTTATCATTCATCATCTGTTGAAAGTGTCGTTACTAACATTAGAGGAATTAAAATCGCTTACCCGAGTAATGGTGCTGATTTAAAAGGTTTGATGAAAGCTGCCTATCATGATCCTAATCCTGTCGTGATTTTAGAACACAAAGGATTATATTGGAGTAAGGTCAAAGGAACACAAGGAGCAACGTCTGTGGAACCCGATGAGGATTACGTTTTACCTTTCGGAAAAGCTTGGTTACTACAAGAAATATGGAAGCAAGAGGCTGAAGAGACCATGACCATTATTACTTATGGTATGGGTGTACATTGGGCCTATAATGCTACAGGTGAATTAGGCCTTCGTGACCGAATTGAGATTGTTGATTTACGCACATTGTATCCATTAGATGAGACGACCATAATGACTTCCGTAAAGAAAACAGGCAAGTGTTTAGTTGTGACGGAAGAACCTTCAAATAATAGTTTTGCGAGAGCATTGGCAGGAAAAATACAAGAGCTGTGTTTTAAGTATTTGGACGCACCAGTGATGACTATTGGCAGCGAAAATATGCCTGCAATTCCTTTAAATGGGACCTTAGAAGAAACGATGATTCCGTCTTCAGAAAAAGTAAAGCGGAAGATCGAGGAATTAATGGCGTATTAGTAAAAAATTTTTAATTTAATGCCTTGAATTTTGTATATTGAACCTCTAATTCATTAATTTATATCATGAAAAAACAACTCTTACTCTTAACTTTTGCATGTTTTTTATTTGCAGGAACTCAAATATCGTTTGCACAGGCTAAATCCAAATCACAAATTGAATCTGTAAACAATGATGCCAGTTCTGCTAAGAAAAATGCAGATAAGGTGATTCAAATGTTGGAAAGATCGGCAAAGTTAGATGCGAAGCAGAAAGCTCAAGTCTATGATATTTACAATGCCGTAGATAAAAAAATGCAAGGAATTGACGCGGTTAAAGATCCTGCGGAAAGAGCTCTTAAAAAAGAGAAAATGCAGAATTATATCAACTCAAAATTGAAGCAGGTTTTATCGTCTGAGCAATATGAAATTTATATGAAAAAAGTATCGGCGAAGTAATTCGTCTTTAGCAAACAAAAAAAAAGCGACCTAAAAGGGTCGCTTTTTTTATATGTTGTACTCAGATAAAGGTTTCGTAAATTTTTCTGGATCTGCAGCCAGATGGTATCTTGGGTCGTCAATATCTTCAACAATGACTTCTTTAAATTTGGCACTCGCTTTGTACATGAGTCGCTTGCAATCTTCACTTAAATGCTTCAGTTTGATAGACTTCCCTTCGGCCTCATATTTATGAACTAAATTGAATATAGCCTCTAGCGCTGAATGATCACTCACGCGAGACTCAATGAAGTCGATTTCAACATGCTGCGGATCATTCTTAACATCAAATTTTGAATTAAAATTTTGGATGGAACCAAAAAATAGAGGTCCCCAAATCTCATACGTTTTTGTACCATCAGCTTGTATACGTTTACGTGCTCTAATCATGGTAGCATTTTTCCAAGCAAACACCAATGCTGAAATTATGACGCCAGCAATAACAGCAATGGCAAGATCTTTCCAAACAGTAATAGCAGATACTGCAATTAAAACTAAGGCATCAGATAAGGGGATTTTTCTTATGATTCTGAAACTACTCCATGCGAATGTACCGATGACCACCATAAACATGACACCTACTAAGGCCGCAATAGGAATTTGCTCAATCAATGGTGCACCGAATAAAATAAAACATAATAAAGCAATGGCGGCTACAGCTCCGGACAATCGTCCGCGACCACCAGAATCTACATTGATAATCGATTGTCCGATCATTGCACAACCACCCATGCCACCAAATAGTCCGTTTAATATATTCGCACCACCTTGTGCCATACATTCTCTATTTCCATTGCCTCGTGTTTCCGTAATTTCGTCAACTAAATTTAAGGTCATTAATGACTCTATTAAACCAACAGCAGCTAAAATAATTGCTGTAGATATGATCAAACTCCAATGCCCTGAAAGTGAACCGAACAATCCGAAAATTTGATCTTGAAACGTCGGTAAAGAACCTTCCAAGCCGCTTCCTCCACCTTCACGAATAAAGGAGCCCACAGTACTTACCTCGATACCTCCAAAGATAGTGATGCAGGCAACAGCGATAATCGCTATAAGAGCTGCTGGAATTTTTTTAGTAAGTTTAGGTAAACCATACATGATAGCCATGGTAAGTCCGATAAATGCCATCATGGTCCAGAATGTTCCGTTTGAGAACAATGCTGAAAACCACTCTGAAGTATCATTGATAAATGAAATATCTTTAGGAACTACATTTGGGAATAATCGTAATTGAGAAAGGAAAATTACGATGGCTAAGCCGTTAACAAAACCCATCATTACTGGATGCGGAATCAATCGAACAAATTTCCCCAACTTGAAAACTCCTGCCAAAATTTGAATTCCGCCCACTATGAGCAAAGTGATAAACAACCATTGAAGTCCTAAGTTTTCTGTTGGATTTTCGAGAGTCATTCCAACCTCATTTCCTTTTTGTATCAGGTGCACCATGACAACTGCCATAGCACCTGTTGCGCCTGAAATCATGCCAGGTCGACCTCCAAATAGAGAGGTTACAATCCCCATCATAAAAGCACCATAAAGACCTACCAACGGATCCACTCCTGCAACAAACGCAAAGGCTACAGCTTCAGGGACTAATGCTAGGGCAACCGTTAAGCCCGATAAAATATCGTTTTTAGGGTTTTGGGTGAAGTTTTTTCTTGTTTCTTGACCTAATATCATAGTACTTGTTTTAGAAGTCGGCAAATATAGGGTTTTAGAAATGAAGAATAAAATGATTAGGTTTTACAAAAAAAAGCACCAACATGATAATGCTAGTGCTTTAGAAAACCGATAGAATTAATTTTTTGATTCTGGCGGATATTTTTTCATGACTTCTGAAACAAACTCTTTAATACGCTCTTCCTTTTTTTCCATATTTTTCGATAGATAGCCTGTTCCCATTCCTTGCCAAATGAGTTCTTTCTTTTTGGTATCAATTAAATCGATAAAAAGAGTGCCTTCAGATCGTGTCGTAACTGTTGGTTGGGTATTCCAACCCCAGCCCAATCCTGGACCAAAACCGCCCCAACCCCAAGCGCCAACGCCCCAGTTGTTGTTATAGACAGAAACTCTTTCTTGTGATTTGGTGAAAATGCTTACCAAAATATCTGGGTTTTCAGATTTGGTATACCCTTGAGCCAATAGTTCAGACTCAATAGCTCTTAAGATTCTTCTTTTATCTAGGTCACTGATTTCAGCTTTATCGATACCAGTTTTAAAAAACGCAAACGTTTTGTAGTTGTCAAAATTAGCGCTTTTATCATAATCTGCAGCGACTTTTACAGAGCTGCATGACGTCATGAACACAGTCACGAGCAATAGTGGTAGTAGTTTGAATAAATTTTTCATTTCTTTTTCTTTTTATTTGAGTTAAAATAACGAGTCCCAAAGTTTTTCATCAACGGTATGAGGAAGTGTCACCTGTAAATTAGGTTCAACCTCCATGGCACGTTTAATCGCAAAAATTGCCTCATCATTTCTAGCCCAGCTTCTCCTGGCAATTCCATTGTTAACATCCCAAAACAACATTGATTTTAAGCGTCTTTCAGCTTCTATACTACCATCAAGAACCATACCAAAACCACCATTTATAACCTCTCCCCAACCAACACCACCTCCATTGTGGATACTGACCCAAGTTGCACCTCTAAAACTGTCACCAATCACATTGTGAATAGCCATATCTGCAGTAAAGCGCGAACCATCGTATATATTACTAGTTTCTCTATAGGGCGAATCAGTTCCAGATACATCGTGATGATCACGACCTAAAATCACAGGACCAATATGACCTGCAGCAATAGCATTGTTGAACGCTTCCGCTATTTTCATCCTACCTTCTGCATCTGCGTATAAAATTCTTGCCTGCGAACCAACCACGAGTTTATTTTCTTGAGCCCCTTTGATCCATTGAATATTATCACTCATTTGTTGCTGAATTTCTTCAGGTGACTGTAATTTTATTTGCTCTAAAATTTCACAAGCAATGGTATCAGTTTTTTGTAAATCTTCTGGCTTGCCTGAAGCGCAAACCCATCTAAAAGGTCCAAAGCCGTAGTCGAAACACATAGGTCCCATAATATCTTGTACATAGGAAGGGTATTTAAAATCAATACCATTTTCAGCCATGATATCTGCACCAGCCCTTGAAGCTTCTAAGAGAAAGGCGTTTCCATAATCAAAGAAATAGGTGCCTTTTGCAGTGTGTTTGTTGATGGCTGTGGCATGGCGACGCAAACTTTCTTGAACTTTCAATTTAAATTGTTCTGGATCATTGGCCATCATGTCATTAGCAGCTTCGAACGATAGATCTGCTGGATAATAGCCACCAGCCCATGGATTGTGAAGTGAGGTTTGATCACTGCCTAAATCGATTTGAATGGACTCCTCGTCAAATTTTTCCCAGACATCCACAATATTCCCTAAATAAGCAATTGAAATGGTTTCTGATTGTTCTTTCGCCTGTTTAACTCTTGAAACTAGAGCATCTAAGTTTGTGATTTTTTCATCAATCCAACCTTGATCCAATCTTACTTGTGTAATTTTAGGATTGACTTCGGCGCAAACAGTAATACATCCTGCAATGTTACCAGCTTTTGGTTGCGCACCAGACATGCCTCCTAATCCTGAAGTGACAAAAAGATGGCCCTTCGGAGTCTTTTTTATTTTTCTGAATCCATTCAACACTGTGATTGTTGTGCCATGAACAATGCCTTGCGGACCAATGTACATATAACTTCCCGCCGTCATTTGTCCATATTGGGTAACACCTAAAGCATTAAATTTTTCCCAATCATCGGGTTGAGAGTAGTTGGGAATCATCATACCATTTGTGACTACAACTCTTGGAGCCTCTTTATGACTTGGAAAAAGTCCCATGGGATGACCAGAATACATCACTAAGGTTTGTTCGTCTGTCATTTCTGATAAATACTTCATTGTGAGTCGGTACTGCGCCCAATTAGAAAAAACCGCTCCGTTTCCACCATAGGTAATGAGTTCATGAGGGTGTTGAGCTACGGCGTCATCTAAATTATTTTGGATCATGAGCATTATCGCTGCGGCTTGATGACATTTGGCAGGGTATTCTTCAATAGGTCGCGCATATATTTTGTAATCTGGACGAAAACGATACATATAGATTCTTCCATAACGACGTAGTTCGTTCTTAAATTCTGGCAATAACAATTCGTGATGGGATTTTTCAAAATATCGAAGGGCATTTTTTAATGCTAACTTTTCTTCTTCGACTGATAAAATGGCTTTCCGTTTTGGTGCATGATTGATGCTATCATCATACGGTTTTGGGTAAGGAAGCTTATTAGGAATACCTTCTTTGATTTGATCTTTAAAAGATAATGTCGATGTATGCATTAGTTTGTTTTTAAATTGTTTTTATCAAAACCGTAAGGACAATGTCTACAGCCGCTTTCGCAACAATAACCTCTTTTTAAATGATATTGCTCTGTAAAACAGCGATAGCCCTCAGGAGTTAGATAATAATCACCTTCCTCAATTGGAATAATCTTCTTCATGTCACAAAGATAATGTAAATTGGAGAGATTTTTGAAAGCACGTTAATATGGTTTTAGTTTCAAAATATTTGGTACCTAAAGGGTATGTAGGGATGACTATTTTTCCATTTATTTTGTTGAAAGATTATCGATTAAAAAAGGACCGTGTTTTAATGAACCATGAGCGCATTCATTTACGACAACAACTTGAGTTATTGATGATACCTTTTTATGTGTTTTATGTGTTGGAGTTTGTGATAAGGTTGATACACAAACGCAATTGGCGACTTGCATATTCAAGTATTTCATTTGAAAAAGAAGCTTATAGCAATGAAAAAAGCCTTGATTATTTAAAATCAAGGCCATTTTGGAGTTTTATAAAGTATTTATAATTTGATAACGACTTTTTGAATTTTTTGTTTTTGATTACTGAGAATGGCTTTAACTATGTAGGCGCCATCAGAAAAATTCAATCGGTTTAAAGTCAATTCATGTGCATTAATTGCTGTTTTATCAATAAGGACTCTACCAAATAAATCATAAACTATCACACGATCGATTAAATCTCTATTGGATTGTACTTTAATAAACGCTCCTTTAGGAGCCATAATGGTAATTAATGCACTATTCTCAAACTCGCTCAAACCTAAGGTGTCCTCTGTGTATCTTAATATAAATCTGTCATCCAGATTTCCTAAAATCGTTTCAGTAAAAGTGTAAGGTGCATTTTTAAGATCATGAATAATATTAAGTTCAAGATCCTCTAAGTATACATTTTGATCACTTGCGAACAACCCATCAATGCCATGGATGGCAATGGTGTGATTTCCTGGTTCTTCAATCAACATTCCAATCGGTACTTGATCATAAACATCTAAAGGATAACTTCTACCTTGAATAATATAAGGCTCATTTCCAATTAGAGAATATATACTTTTCCCGGTTCCGCCTATGGTTGAAGCATCATATAGTCGGTCATCACTATTGGTTGCTCCTTGAACATAAGCCACGAGCGTTGTACTAGTAATTTCTGACGGAGAAATTAAGTCTAACCATATTCTATCTTTAGGAATCGTTGTGGTGCTGTTGTAGTCGCTATTGGTTCTGAAAAATTGATCATTACCATATGTACTACTTCGCATGGCATTGTTGAATGTAAGATTCTCGTTGGTAGAAGCATTTGGTGATTCTTCCATTAGAACAAAGAACCCTTGGCCTGATCCGATATAACCATTAAAGCCATTTTGAACCGAAGGACCACTTAAGTTATATTCTAAATAATCTGAAATGTTATAATTGTAAACATAGTTGCCATAAAAAGGACTTCCAAATCCTTGTTGTACTCTAGTTCCATGAGTCCATAAATAGACTGTGCCATCAATGACATCATTTCCAGCAAAAGACAGGAAAGCGTTGGCATCAAGTGCGGAAGGATAAGGGTTTCCGACCAAATTCCAATTGTCATCATCACTAGTTACAGGACCGCCTTGATCCACATAATTGGAGCCAGTGTAGGTTCCTCTATTAATGGCCTTACTAATTGTTCCATTATTTGGTACACCTGTAAAATTTGCTGAATACCATGCAGGATTTACAATGTCATACGCACTAGGGCCGCGTATAATGTATCCTTTTCCTGTTTGCATATTTCCAGTAACATTGACCCATTCACCGTAGTCATTAGGAACATTTTGTGGTGGCGGACCATCAGGTCTATCAATGGTAGGTATCCATTCACTAATTAAAGTTGCAGGTGTTGTTGGAGATACAGACGATAACGGGTAATTAGCAACAGGAGTAGACCAATACACATAATCTTGTCTTCTAATATTGGTATCTCTTCGCATGGTAATTTCTCCAGAATTGGCCACATCATTCACTTGGATTAAACTCCCTGTATCATATTCAAACCCATCTAATAGGAAAGTACCTCCTGGTTCAACAGTAACTGCATCTTGAACAGTGATTGTACCACTTGGTCTAACTAATAAATTTCCTCCAATCTCTACCGTTAAATTAAAAGCATTGGCATCTGTGGTATTAGAAATTATACACTGAATCCCGTTATTTGGAATGATGACACAGTCGGTACTTGTTGGAACACCTACAGGTGTCCAGTTATTCGCGTTATTCCAATCGGTACTAGCAGAGCCATCCCAAGTTTTGCCGCCAGAAATAACCACACTTCCGGTAAGGCCCGTAGGGTCAGCGATACAATTTATATCATAAGCATCTGTAAGCGAGTAAGTGGTCGCACCAGATGGTGTGACGCTGAAGGTGTATGGAGATGACGTTATGCCATTTATAGTAACGGGTGTTACACCATCGGTGTAAGTAAAACTCCAAGGTTGCGCACCTGTAAAAGTAACCGTAAGATCGACAGTTCCACCACAAGCTGATCCCGATCCAGATAGGTTCGCAGTTGGTAATGGTTCGATAACAAAATCTACAGGGACACGAGTTGCTGGACTATTAGCACAAGCAGAATAAAAGGTGTATGTTCCTGCTGTATTGGTATCTGGCAATCCAGAACCTGCTACTCCAACTGGATTGAAAGGTGATCCTGTACCTATAGCGGTACCACCAGTTGCAGCTGTATACCATTCAATACCCGTAGGAGGACCTGAAACATTCCAAGTAAAACCAGAGGTAATAGTGGTGCTAGCAAAATCGTAAACTGTTGTAATCAAGGTATAAGTGGTTCCTGCGGTTAAATTAGCAGTTAACATGGCTTCCAGTCCCGGTCCATTGTCATCATCACCAGTAATCCATGTACCTGTAGCACAAGAACCCGGAGTGAATGCGGTTGGTGTATTGGTTACAATATAACCCATGCAATCAAATCCAGAGTTCGAAGTAAAGGAGTAAGTACCAGACACCGTGACTGTAAAATCCACGGTGGTATAGTTCGAGGTAAGAGTGGCATCAAAAGCACAACCATCTGCATCATCAATAAAAATAATTGGGCGGTTAGCAATTGGGTCGGTTGCGGCATTAAGATTACCAGTTATGGCATCACCTAAACTCGTAGTTCCATTACATGATATACCAGATGTGATTGTGCCGCTACCACCTTCACAAATAACAGGAGGTGTTGGCGACGTCACACAAATATCAAACGTCCCGTTATTATTGTTTCCATATTCCCAAAATCTGATATACAAAACTTCGCCTGGCGTTCGTCCAGTTAAAGTGATTAAAGACATAGCGCCATTAGGGCTGTCATCATCGTCACATTCAATAAGTGATAAAGCACCACAACTTCCTGAATATATGGCCATACCACTATCGGTTATGACCCCTGTTTGACTATCTACCGTAATTTCACCACTAGATGGTACGGTAACTGTAAACCAGACATCGCCTCCGGAATAAAAAGCACAGCCTGGACTACCTACACCGCTATCGAGTGCACTTTCAGTCGTGTAGGTCGCATAGTTGCAAACCGTATCAACTGTTAACGTTATGGCACCAGCACAAGTGTCGTTAACAGGAGGTGGTGGAGGTGTTCCAACACAAATATTAAAGTTTGTTTCATCATTTGAATTGTTGTAAAAACCGTAAACACGCACATAATAGGTATTTCCTATTGTTAGTCCTGTGAGATTAAGCGTGTTTGGGTCACTATCGTTTTCTAATACTAATGCGGCACAACCTGAGGTGCCATCATAAACTCCAAAGGCCATATCTGTACTGCCGTTTACGGCTACAACATTTTGAAGTGACACTTGATGGGCTGAACTTGTCGCAACGAAACTAAACCAAACATCATTATTTGGAGTTCCTATAACATCATCGGCTTGTGCTGAGGCTGTTGCTGAAACGGTTGTTCCTGGAGTTGTGTTTCCACAGTTTAAATCGGTATTAACGCTCAAACCAATAGCATTCACACATTCGTCATTCGAGGGTGGCGGTGGTGGCTGTGAAGAACATATATTGAACGTGCCGTTGTTATTATTGCCAAGCTCCCATACTCGAATATATAAAGTTTCGCCTGGCGTTCTGCCAGTTAAGGTAATGGCAGACATATTGCCATTTAGACTATCATCATCATCACATTCAACTAAGGTTAGTGCGCCACAAGTACCAGAGTAAATGGCCATTCCGCTATCAGTCATCACGCCAGTATCCATGTCAATGACGATATTACCACTTGCTGGTACTACGGTTGTAAACCAAACATCACCACCAGAGTATCCGGCACAACCAGGTGCTGGCACACCAGAACTCGCTGTGGCAGATTCATTGGTATAAGTGCTAAACGAACAAGTAGCGTTATTCGGTAACGCAATAGCATTACAAGGTTCGTCATTTGAAGGTGGCGGAGGTGGTGTTCCTACACAGATGTCAAAATTGGTTTGGGCGCTTCCTGCACCTGCTACCCAACCATAAACTCGTATGTAATAGGTGACTCCTACGGTTAACCCACTTAGGTCTAGTGTGTTAGGGTCGCTAGTCGCCTCAAATGTTAAAGCGCCACAGCCCGAGGAGCCATCATAAACACCCATACCCATATTTGTAGAGGCACCAACAATGGCCACAATGTTTGTGAGACTTACTTGATGCACCGTACTTGTTGCTACAAAACTAAACCACACATCATCATCAGGCGTTCCTGTAACGTCATCGGCTTGAGACGAGGCCGTCGCATCCACATTGGTTCCCGCCGTTACTACACCACAAGCTAAATCTGCATTAACGGTTAGGCCAATAGCGCCTGTACAGTCATTATTTGGAGGTGGAGGAGTTGAGGTATCTGATATTATTGAAATGTTATCAACGGCTGCTGGTGGATTAGAACCTGTATTGTTATTATTTCTCCACTCAAAAACTAACCGAAAGGTAGTGCCAGCGAAAGAGGCAGGAATTGTGAGGTTGACGTTCGTCCAATTTGTTTGACCACTGTAATTAACGCCAAGTTGCGTTGAGCTTGGAGCCGCTGATAAAACGGTCGTGGCATAACTTGGTACATAACTAGTTGGAGCTGCCCAAACCTGCATGAAATCAGATCCATTTTGACCAATACCTACCCAATCAAAATTTAACGTTATTAAATCTTCACCAGCAGGTACTGTAATGTCTCTGTACATATGTACAACCCTATTGGTGCCAAAATTGTACGTATGTGTTGGTGGTGCTCCATTAGCATCATCGGTTATGTAGGCGGCTCTTGCTCCTGAATAACCTGCCTGTGCACCTGTGTTGATGGTCCATTGATTTCTATTGTTTTGTGGAGGATTGTCGTTCAACCAACCATTGGCGGCAAAGGTGGTGCCGCTTTCAAAGCCACCATCACCCGTTGGGTCGAGCAAGGTCGTTTGAGCTTCTGAATAAAAGCTGACACAGAAAATACTTAGAATGGTAATAATGGGTAATCGAGGGATGTGCTTATAAAAGACATTTGAAAGTAATCTTTTAATCATAATCTATATGTTTTAATAATAACTTTACCATTCCTTAAAAATGGCTAGGGTAATTGTAGATGTTATTAGCTATAGATTTGGGGATAAACAGGGTGTTAAATTATTAAAAATAATAATAATTTTAACATTTTTTTAAATAATTATTACAATTTTAGTTAACATGTTACAAATAACAGATTATATTAACCAAAAACTAAGTCATCAACTAGACTTAAAGCCCGATTATTTGAATCATGCCTATGTTTCTGGTAATAAGTATCGTAAGCTAAAATATAACCTTTTTGAGGCAAAAAAACAAAATGTCAAAACCTTGCTTAGTTTTGGTGGTGCCTATTCCAATCATATAGCCGCCTTAGCAGCTGCTGGGCAGGAGCTAGGTTTTCAAACCATAGGTATTATCAGAGGCGATGAACTGGCTGCCTCTTATCAAGACAATCCGACCTTGCGCTTTGCGGAATCTTGTGGCATGGTACTTAAATTTATATCACGAGCAAAGTATCGCAACAAGACAAGTTCCAGTATGCTAAAAGAATTACGATCAGAGTTTGATGATTTCTATCTGCTTCCAGAAGGCGGTACCAACACCTTGGCTGTTAAGGGATGCGAAGAAATCCTCAATAAGGACGATGCAATCTATGATTTTATTTGTTGTCCTATTGGGACTGGCGGCACTATTTCTGGGATCATAAATTCAGCATTGCCACATCAAAAAATTCTTGGTTTTCCTGCATTGAAAGCTGATTTTTTACAAGAAGAAATTACTAAATTTGCATGCCTGTCGAATTGGGAGTTAATAACGAATTATCATTTTGGAGGTTATGCAAAAACCGATGATGCCTTAATCGCATTTATCAATGATTTTAAAAGAACGCATCAAATTCCGTTAGACCCAATTTATACTGGTAAAATGATGTTCGGAATTAATGATTTGTTACAACAAGGCTTTTTTCCGAAGCATTCAAAAATATTGGCAATTCATACTGGCGGATTGCAAGGTATAATAGGAATGAATCAAAAATTAAAGCAACAAAATAAGGCTTTAATCGTTTAAAATTTTATGAAAAGAATACTAATCGTTTTACTTGTGGGTTTGGTCGTTTTTAGTTGTGGATCTAAAAAAAGGATAGTGACTAAAAAAAAGCGCGCTGAGCCAGAGATTGTTCAGCCAACTACAAAAACAGAACCAGCAAAGGAACCTGTCTCGATAATAAGTAAACCAACAGGGACCGTTTTAAATGCTACGGAACAATACATCTTAGATTATCATTTAATCGCTATGGAGGAAATGCGCAAGTATAAAATACCTGCGAGTATTACTTTGGCACAAGGGATTTTGGAATCTGGTTCAGGCAGAGGTCGTCTTTCAGTAGAAGCTAACAACCATTTTGGAATCAAATGTCATGGCTGGAGCGGTAAGAAAATTTATCACGATGATGATCGTTCACAAGAGTGTTTCAGAAAGTATGATCATGCCAAAACATCTTTTGAAGATCATTCTGATTTCTTGACTTCAAGAGGCCGTTATGCGAATTTGTTTAAACTTCGTGAAAATGATTACAAAGGTTGGGCCAAAGGGTTGCGTGCCGCTGGATATGCAACAGATAGAAAGTATCCTGATAAACTCATAAGTCTTATAGAGCGTTATCAATTAGATCAATACGATGATATGGTGCTTCATGGTGTAAAAACTACGAAATCAGTAGACTTACCTGAACTAGAAGTGGTTAGTCATAAGGTGGTTAAGGGAGATACGCTGTATTCATTATCAAAACGGTATGATACTACGGTTGAGGAACTGAAACGTCTTAATGGCTTAAAGAACAATGACCTTTCTCTTGGTCAAATGCTAATTGTAAAATCAAATTAATATGTTATATCAACGTAGCAGTACGTTATTTAAATCTGCGGAAACAGTCATTCCTGGTGGTGTAAATTCACCGGTTAGAGCTTTTAAGGCGGTTGGAGGTACTCCTATTTTTGCAAAATCAGCTAAAGGTGCCTATGTCTACGATGAAGATGGCAATCGTTTTATAGATTACATCAATTCTTGGGGACCAATGATTTTGGGACATGCCTATGAACCAGTGGTCGATGCCGTTATCGAGAAGGCAAAACAGGGGACTTCTTTCGGGATGCCAACAGAAATAGAAACTAAAATTGCCGAATTAGCGGTTTCGATGGTGCCTAATATCGATAAGATCAGGTTTGTGAATTCAGGAACCGAGGCTTGTATGAGTGCTGTAAGATTGGCCAGAGGTTATACTGGTAAAGATAAAATTATCAAGTTTGCCGGTTGTTACCATGGTCATAGTGATGCGTTTTTAATTCAAGCGGGTAGTGGTGCTGTTACTTTTGGTAGTCCTAACAGCCCTGGTGTTACTCAGGGCACTGCGCGAGATACACTTTTGGCTACCTATAATGATATTGATCATGTGAAAGCATTAGTGGAAGCCAACGAAGGAGCCATCGCTTGTATTATTTTAGAACCAGTTGCTGGTAATATGGGATGCATTCCACCAAAAAATGATTTTCTGAAACAATTACGTGTGCTTTGTGATCTTCACGACATACTTCTTGTGTTTGACGAAGTGATGACAGGTTTCAGACTTTCCAGAGGTGGTGTTCAAGAACTTTATGGCGTGGATGCTGATATTGTCTGTTTCGGAAAGGTGATAGGTGGTGGATTACCAGTAGGCGCATTTGCCGCTCGTAATGAAATTATGAGTCATTTAGCACCTTTAGGAAACGTGTATCAAGCAGGAACACTCAGTGGAAATCCATTAGCCATGGCAGCGGGATTAGCGATGTTGACTGCCATTGATAACGATCAAGCACTTTTTCAACGCTTAGAAGAAAAAACCCGTTATTTACATGAAGGATGTGCTCAAGCCTTGACTAAATTTGGGATCACTCATACGATTAATAGAAAAGGCTCTATGATATCCATTCATTTTACTGATGAAGCCGTTGTTGATTTTGCATCTGCAGCCAAAGGTAATAATGAGAGCTTTAAAGCCTTTTTTCATGGCTTATTAAAGGAGGGAATCTATATTGCGCCTAGTGCTTTTGAGACCTGGTTTATTACAGATGCCTTGACTTATGCTGACCTCGATGAAACCATAAAAGCTGTTGAAAAAGTAGCACAAACCTTATAAAAATAGAAAAGCGACCATTTTGGTCGCTTTTCTATTTTTATAGATGTCTTAAAGATTAATTTCGAAACGTTGCCAAGTATTTTTCGTATTGCTCGTCTGTCAAAATTTCTTTTAGTTCTTCGTCAAATTTGTTATTGATTTTTTCTAAGCGTTCGGCATTTAATTCTACTTTATCACTGATCTTTTTGTAAGCAATAGCATAGTTACGATAAGCTTCGTAGACATCTTGCATTTTGGCTTGTTCAAACTTGATCACTTTTCTTAGCTCTTTTGTCTTTGTATTCGCTTCTGCATTAATCTCTAAAGTGTTTTGTGCAGATAATGTTTGGGCGCTAAAGAGAAGGGCTAAAGCAAATGCGCAAATAGTAACTATTTTTTTCATGGTCTTTGTAGTAATTAATTCAACAGGATTTAAAATTAATCAATTTTGTGATAAAAAAAAGCATCGATTACAAAAATCGATGCATTGTTGATAAATCAGACGAATAGATCACATTTAGTGCCTTTGTTTCCCTTTGTGTTTGTTTTTCCCTTTGTGATGTCTTCTGCTTTCTATCTTTTCCCATTTTTGGAATTGTTCCTCAGACAAAATAGATTTCATTTGTTGTTTAAATGCTATTTGTGCATCTAAGCGCTCATTCTTCATTTTGTAGCGCTCTTCTTTAGAAAGTTTTTCTAATGCTCCGCTTTCCTTCTTTTTTTTATGAGCTTCCATTTTTGCCTTTCTACTCTTGGCCTCATCTAGTATTAGCGCTTTGACCTCATTCTGTTGCTTATCTGATAAGTCCAGAGCTAAGGTTAATTTTTTAGATTTCAAGGTTGCCATTTCCTCAGGAGATACGTCTTGCAATTTTGCCATACGTTCTTTTCTCATTTCATTGGATGCACGTTTCTTTCCGTCTTGGGCAACTGCCTGAAGCGTTGTAAAAGCAATTGCAATTAAAAATAATTTCTTCATGTGTTTCGTAATTAAATATGTTATTGTTTTTTAATTGATACTGCTTTGACTTTAGATTTGGATTATGGTTTAATAAGCGCTTAGATTTTAACCTCTAATTAACATTTTGAGCTTTGGTGATAAGATCTAACGTTGTCTTGTACAGATCCCTTTGTTCCATTTTGCTTTTTAGCCAAGCATAAAAGCTCATCACAAAAATGTCTTCTTGTTGCTCATTTACCCAATCAAAGGCGAGCTCAACTCGCTCCTTAAAAGCGGTGGTTTTTACAATATGAGGTTGTTTGTAATAGGTATTTACGAAATTCAGGTATACAATAACTCGATCTTGATTGATGGCCTTTAAATACTTATAATAAGAGCGTTTAAAACTTAAAAATCGAGAATCTGCCAAGTCAATTTCCCCTAATTCGATATATAGGATGATTTCCGCTAAGTTCTTTTTGATTACCCATTCTTTTCCAGCTTTTTCTGCGTAATAGTTATCGGTGTGATAAAATTTAGCGTAAAGGGATTTTGCTTTTTTCAAGTCGTTTTTTTGCATGTAAAACATGACCAAACTTAAATGAATATCAAGAATACTTTCGGTATCTACGTGTTTTTCGGTTTTGACGGATTCGAGTAGATCAATAGCTGCTTCTTGATGACCTAAATAGTTTTTATTGAGTGCCATTAGCAAATAATATTTCAGTTTGAAGGCGGTTTCATATTTACTGCGTTGTTGCTTCATGAGCTTCCGCATTTGTTCCAAAAAATCGATCGATTGATTGAATTTTTTGTTTCGAAATAACGTGTTGGCAATCATATAAACTACTTCTATGTGGTATATGAGCTGTTTGTCTTTAGTCTTGTGTTGATGGATCTTTTCGTAGGTCGCCAATAGAAATGGTTCAATCTTTAAATAGTCCTTATTCACAAAGGCTGAAATACTCACAATGGTCATTAGCTGGTAAAGCGATTTGAATGAAAAAGCTTGCGATAGATCAATTTGGTGTTCTTTTAGCACGTTGTTGAGTATGGTTTCGAAATCGAGAACTTTGCCATTATAAGTCATATCGCTAAGCGTTTGTCGCACTTTTGCGTAGACTAAATTCAATTCCTCTTCCATAGCATGTTGTTTTTGATTTCTTCGGAAGCTGGTAATGACATCGTTTAGATCTATCGATGGATTGAGATAAGCGTATTGGATCTTTGTGTGATAAATTTCATTGAGGATCGGAAATAGCTGATATTCTTGCGCAAGACTTTCCGCTTTGTCTAAAACATCATAGGCTATTTTAGGTTCTTTGTGAATCAGAAATGTTCTAGAAGCCAGAATGTATTTGATAACTTTCATGTCTACGGAGTTTTCTTCAGCTAAACTTCGATTGGCTATAAAGTCAATAAGTGATTGGTAAAGACGCTTACGAAGCGCATGATAAGCGCCTTTTTTATGACTGTTGTATATCTTAAAACAAATATCATTAGAACTCAATTCATTTTGTGCTAGCAGCTTAAAAAGTTGAATGTTTTTGGTGTCATTTCGCTTGTTGTTTCTTTCGAGTAACGCAATAAAACGCTGTTCCTCTTCTGGAGTTAGTATCTGAATTATGGCTTTAAGGTCTGTCATTTTATCGTCAGTATATTGTTTCCTATGTTAGTAATTATAAAGGTAATGTTAAATTATTAAATAAATAAATCGTCAGTAATATTTTAAATCTGTATTGAGGATGTGAGAGCTTCGTATCATATTTGTAACCTAATCAACAAAGCAAAAAAATGAAACAGTATTTGAAAACCACCGTCATTATTATGTGTCTTGGAATCATAGTTATTTGTTCGAAATCGATTCAGAATTATGCTTCTCAGAACTATGAATATTACATAAATCAGTTGGCAGGAAACACCTTAGCCAATACCAATCCGATAGGACTTTAGAATGCAACTCAAAAAAGTTAATACGGCTTTCTTAGTAACTACTGGCGTATCTGTAGTGGTGTTCATCTACCTAGTGTTTCTAGGCTATGACGATATCAAAACACTAAAGGATCTCGTTAAAATCGTTGCATCCGTTTTGTTTCCACTACCATTGTTGTTTTTTGTTCGTTTTGTACTTATAGAGCATATCATGCCAGAAAACACGGATGAGTATAAGTTGGAAAATCAAAGACCAGCAACCATTCTTCTCGTTGTGACCGTGATTATTGGTGTGTCAGTTATGAAAATCTTGGAATGGATCACAGGTCAAAAATTAGAAGATCATCTCATCGTTGCGCATTTAATAAATTCCACAACCATCAGTAGTTATGTCCTTAATTATTTGTTATACAACAACTTGAGAGCTAATGGGATTTTAAGCGGTATGCTACTCGCATTAGCTGTCCATGTATTTTTTATATCCGCTTAACCAAAACTAATTGTTAAATCATCAAAACTTTTTAATTATGAATCCAATTATGCAACCTCCAAAACCCAAAACAGATGCTCATAAACGTGAGTTATTGTTTACATTTCAATCCATTATCGTGACTGGTTTGTTAGCTTTTACAGCTATCGCTTTTTTCTTTCAATTCAATTTAAGAATTGAAAAGGGAATCAAAGTCATTTTTGCGCCATTTTTGTCTGTAGTACCCTTGCTATTTATTCTCTCCATTTTAAGGGATTTGCGAAAGGGATTTAAAGATGGCAATTATACCAAGGATGAAATACTCAAATTTTGCCTTATAACTATTGGTATAACCGCCATGTTCACAGGAATCACTTATTTAATGACTAAGATTGACGCTCTTGAAATCCTATTGGCCGCCATTATGGCGATTCTCAGCATGGTGTTTTTTATGCGCAGTAAAATAAAGGATGTTCTGGGAATGAGCATCATTACAGGTATAGCAGAAGGCATCATTATTTATATGATTTTTTTGTTTTGATGATGGTTGAATTGTAACCCTAAACCTTTCAGGCTGTAAGTCTGGAAGGTTTAAAATATGCATTAGTTATGAAACCAAAACTCACCACCTATTTAATTGACTATTGGAACTCTCAATTGACGAGACCGATTTCTGATAGAACGCGATGGCTAGAAATTATGGCTGTAATCGTCACAGGTACAGGGAAATTTGTATTTATGGATTATCTCAATTGGCGATTGCCATATGTAGTCATTGTCATTCTTGCATGGTCAACATATGTCGTGTTGAGATATAGAAAAAATCCACTTGTATTGCAAGATTGGGGATTTCGAAGGGATAATTTTAAATCGGTACTGTTTATGATTATGCCATTCGTGATTCTTGCAGTGATATCCTTCTTTGTTATTGGATATATACAAAACACGCTAAACTTAAGTTGGCACCTATTACCTTTGCTTGTCACGTATCCTATTTGGGGAACGATTCAACAATTTTTAACGATTGCTTTGGTTGCGGGAAACTTGAGTACAATGAAATCTATAAGGCTGAAGAATTGGCTGGTAGTACTAATTACAGCTGTGGTGTTTTCCTTAGTTCATTATCCGTCGATTTGGCTAATAATTGGCACCTTCACACTTGCATTGGTGTACACGTCTGTTTATTTGAAGGCAAAAAACTTGTATGTTTTGGGTCTATTCCATGGCTGGTTGGGTGCTTTGTTTTATTACACTGTTGTTAATCAAGATCCATTTGCAGACGTGTTTTTGAAGTATTTTCATTAGCACTAGCACTCACAAATTTTTCCTATCTTGTTAGAACAAAATTCTTGAAATGCCTTATTGGTTATCCACAATTATCACTGTTTTAATAATTTATATCGCGATTAGTATTGCGTTGTATTACTTGCAGGATTATATGCTTTTCAAGCCTGAAAAGCTGCCTGCCGATTTCCAATTTGATTATGAAAATCAGGTAACCAAGGAGTACAACTTAGAAACACGCGATGGTGCCACCATTAACGGTTTGCGTTTTTTTCCTAAAGGAGAAAGCAAAGGTGTTGTGTTATACCTAAAAGGTAATTCAAAAAGCATTAAAGGTTGGGGAAAATTTGCCGTAGACTTTACCAGGCATGGTTATAATGTGCTCATGGTTGATTATCGAGGCTTTGGAAAAAGTACGGGCAGACGTACTCAAAAGGCTATTAAGCGTGATTTACAATTGGTATATAATAAGATAAAAGAAAAAACAACTGAAGACCGCATTATTCTTTACGGACGCTCATTGGGCTCAGGTTTCGCAGCAAAATTAGCTTCCATGAATCATCCTAAAATGTTGATATTAGATGCACCCTATTATAGCCTCACAAAAGTGACTGCGCGTTATGCACCATTTATGCCTTTTTCGTTACTTATGAAATACCCATTACCGACTTATAAGTGGCTAAAATATGTGCAATGTCCAATTCATATTATTCATGGAACACACGATAAGTTAATTCCATTTAAAACCAGTGTAAAATTGTCTAAAGTGAACCCAAAACTCACGACATTACATACGGTCATTGGAGGTGGTCATAAAAATCTTAATAATTTTGAATCCTATCATCAAATGTTGGATGATATTTTAAATAAAACCCCTAAAACCATCGATTTAGAAACTACAAGTATCCATGTCATACACAGTTCAAAACCCACTAAGAAAAAAGCTTAAAAAAGTAGTTAATCTACTTTTGATTTTATATGTTATGATAGGCACATCACTTTATTTTTTACAAGAAAAAATACTGTTTCTTCCAACAGTTTTAGCACAAGATTACCAATACGAATTTAAGTATCCATTTGAAGAGTTGTTTCTAGAGCCTGACAAAGATGTGCAGATCAATGCGATTCATTTTAAGACTCAAAATCCTAAGGGAGTGATCTTCTATTTACATGGAAATGCTGGTGATCTGAGTCGATGGGGAACAATTACTGAATTCTTTGTCGCCAAAGATTATGATGTGTTTGTGATGGATTATCGTAGCTACGGAAAAAGTACTGGTCCACTTAATGAACAGGCCTTTTATGATGATGCACAATTTTGCTATAACTATCTTTTGCAACACTATTCAGAAGCTGATGTCACGATTTATGGGCGATCATTAGGAACAGGAATTGCGACGTATTTGGCATCCAAAAACCAGCCGAAACAACTCATTTTGGAAACACCTTACTATAGTATACTAGATGTGGCAAAACATCGATTTCCAATTTTTCCAGTGTCGGTTTTATTAAAATATAAGTTTCCATCCCATCAATATATCAAAAATGTGACTTGTCCCATTGCTATTTTTCATGGCACAGCAGATAGTGTGGTACCTTATTCTTCTGCAGAAAAGTTACATATCGTTGCGCCTTCTGAAAGCACCAAATTCATTACTTTAGAAGGTGGAAGTCATAATAATTTGGTGGAGTTTGAGCAATATAGAAAAGGAATTGAAGATATACTAAAATAAAAAAAAGCTCCAGATATCTCTGAAGCTTTTTTTTGTATAATTATAAACTTATATCCTAGCCATTCGGATTTAATATCGCATCAATACGTTCTAAAGCATCAGCAATATGAATTCTACTCATAGCATCTGCACCACGAGCGGATCGCAACTGGCTTCTTAAAGACTTTAACTCAGCTCTTACAACGGCTCTAATATCAGATTGGCTTGTGTTAACAGCTGTGGCTTTCATATAGGGACTTCTCGTACGTCCACTTTGGTTTTCAGCGGTCATTAAGTAAGCTAATCTATCGATGTGAGCACGCTGTAAATTACGTCTGTAAGTATCTATTTTCTCACCCGTACGCAATTCGCTCCAAATGCCCTGGCGAAGATCTTTCATCATGTCTGTAAGTGCGTAAGCATTGTTGTCATAAGTATGAGCTTCTGTTAATCGCTGCATTTTACCTAAACTTAAAATATTATTAAGGGTTCTCACTTGTAGCGAACGTATACGATCTACAGACCCTGAATATTCTATACGATCAAAAATATTTTTATTAATTAACCAGTCTGGTGTTGTAAATAAATTCTCTTGTAAGAATGCCATGGCACGTTCTTGATGATCTTTTGCTACAGGTGTATAAACAACGCCTTCTTGATCGGCGGTTTTGTAGTATTCATAAACACCACCAATATTATTAGAAACATGGCCCATATAACGATTAAATTGTGATACCACATGACCGTACATTTCTTGTAAGTCATCATAATCCTCACCGTCTTCTGTAGTCCAATCAATTAAATTTGGTACAATACGTTTTAGGTTTTTGATACCGTATTCACTAGCGAGCATAGCATCGTCTCCTAAGTCTTCTGTTTGAGAGCTAGGGTCGTGAATATCTCCAACCTGTTGATGGCCAAATCGGTACATTGGATCACCTGCATGCTCCATAATCCATTCGTTAAGAATAGGTTTTTCCTCCTCAGCACTTTTATCTAAAATTGGTTTATAACCCCAAGCAATGGCATATTTATCGTAAACACCAATATTTGGCATGAGTGCAACACCTTCATCGCCTGGCTGTGCCACATAATTAAAACGTGCATAGTCCATAATAGATGGTGCTGTTCCGTATTTTTGAGTGAATTCAGCATCGCGAAGTTTTTCAACTGGATAGGCAACACTACTTCCCATGTTATGAGGTAAACCCAAAGTGTGTCCAACCTCATGCGCTGAAACAAATCGAATAAGACGTCCCATTACTTCATCCTTAAACTGTGGACTTTGAGCATCTGGATTGATAGCTGCAGTTTGAACAAAGAACCAACCACGCAATAAGGACATCACGTTATGATACCAGTTAATGTCACTTTCAAGGATTTCACCGGTTCTAGGATCACTCACGTGAGGACCATTGGCATTAGGAATAGGAGACGCCAAGTAACGTACCACGGAATAGCGAACATCTTCAGGAGTCCACTCTGGATCTTCCTCTACAGAAGGTGGGTCTTTGGCTATAATAGCCTCTTTAAATCCTGCGGCTTCAAAAGCGACTTGCCAATCTTCAATACCTTGTTTGATATATTTACGCCATTTAACTGGTGTTGCTCTATCGATATAATAAACAATTTGTTTTTTAGGAACAACCAATTCACCTCGTTTGAATTTTTCAATATCTTCGTCTCTTACTTCTAATCTCCAACGATCTAAATAGGTCAAGCTTTTACTTTTCTGATCCTCTTGACCATAATCTGTCGTACTGCTAGTAAACCACCCAACACGTTCGTCGAAATAACGACGTTTCATTGGGTTGTCTGGTAACAAAATCATAGAGTTATTAATTTCAATTGAAATGGATCCAGTACTAGAATTGGATGGTGGATTACCAGCCGCATAGGTTTTTACATGTCTCGCCTCAATGTTTCTTGGGTAACTTTTGATGCTTTCAATAAAGGACTTGTCACTCTCCAATCGTGAAACCTTGTATGGTGATCTTCTAAATTGCGGTAATCCTAACGATTTTACATCCTTCTCAAATAAAGGAGATGCATCAATGACAGTACTTGTCGAGTCTTTACTAAACGCAGCAATAGGAAACGTAAAAAGCACAGGTTCAAAATTAGAATTGGTCACTGCTTCATTCACTGGTAGTGAATCTGCAGCAGTCACATTATATGAAACAACACGAAGAATGACTTTTTTATCTTTTTTCTGCCAGCGCAAAACTTGCTCGTTTTGCTTTCCGCCACCAAAACCTAAGCCACTAGCCGTTTTAGAAATTCGCGTTACCATAAGCATCTCTCTATCAAATAAAGAGTCAGGAATTTCGTAGTAGTATTTATCGTCTAAGGTGTGTACAGTGAACAATCCTTGATCACTTTTTGCATCTTTAGTTATGACTTTGTCATAAGGTTTAGGGTCATTTTTACCGGGTTTTTTTCCTGGTGGTTTAGCTGTTGTTGAAGCTGTTTTGGATGAGTTTGCCTTTTTTGAAGTTGAGCAGGAAACAGCAACAAAGAATACCGAAGCTACCAAAAGTAGCTTAATAGAAAATTGTTTCAATGTAGTTGATTTTTAAATTAGTCTCCTAAAATAAGAAATCTGTGCTTGGCATGAAAAAAGTAGGAATGCTTTTAATACTATTTTAACGAATATGGTCTGTAAAATTCTATAAAAAAAGCCACTTTGAAGTGAAGTGGCTGTGTGAATGATATCTTATGGTCTTTTATTCCAAGGAATTAATGTAATCAATCATAAGAGCGACACCTTCGTCATGCAAAATTGTCGTACCAATGTAAGGCATCCCATATTCTGGAATGGTATTTTGAATTCTAGCTAAAATACTATTACTACTTTCCATAATATTAGACTCTCCGAAGGGTGTTTCATAGGATAATCTTAAGTTAGATTGTTCTTCACAAAATCCTCCAGAAATATGGCAATGTGCGCAATTCATATCCATATATGCTCTCGCACGTCTATCTAAAGTGACAGAGTCATCTTCCCAATTTGGTAGGGCATCTACAGTTGAAGGATCAGCTAAACCTTCCAATAAATTCAAATCAATTAACGCTTGTAATTGATTTGATCCGTTCACTTCAAAATTAAGTGACCTTAATTTCGGTCCTATAGGTGTAGTTGCACCATTCGAAATATGACATACAGTACAATCCGTACTCGATGGAATTTCGTAATTGATACTCTGTGATTCACCTTGAGCATTAATCCATGTGACAGGAACAATAGCGCCTGCAGTATCTAATACGGCATCTGTTTGAGCATCGTTCCATTTATAATTACCTGTTTCCCAAGATCCATTTATTTTTATAAGAATTCTTGTTTCTATAATGTGTTGCCCTTGTGACAAATCGGTATCATCGTTGTTATAGAAAAATGTTTTGGCAATTAAGGTATTGTCTGGGAATAGTGGGAAACCATTACCATTATACGTTAATTTTTCACCGTTAGGTAAAACAATTAACCGTTGTTTTGTTGCGTAATCAGTAAATAACTTTGTGCTCAGTTCATAGTTGAAAGCATAGGGTGAAGGATCAAGGTTAGCTAAATCTCCTACGAACAAATTCAATTCTGAAAGTGTTGGTCTAAACTCAGGAATGACAGGAATCGCTAAGGTTGTAAAACTTTGAACTTCTGTATTGAGACTCAAGTTGCCTTCAAAGCAAATCACTCTTACGTAGACATCGTACTGAGTTGTTGGATTTAAATCGGTGATTTCAAGCGTCGTTTCTCCAGTGTTAATAATGGTTCCGGAACCCACAGTAAAACCTGAAAGACCATATTCAACCTCATAAGAATCTACGTTGTTTATGGTGTCTTCCCAGGTTATGGTTGCTGTTGTGTCTGATATCAAACTTACAGTCACATTGGTGACTATTTCGCATGGCGTTACAGAGGTTGTGAAACTGTGTATCTCAGAATACATGCTCTCATTATTTTCAGAACAAACCGAAATAATATATACATCGTAACCCGTGTTGGATTGTAGCGCTGTAAGTGTTGTTGTAGCAGTTGTTGCAGTCGTTTGTGTTCCAGATCCGAGCGCGAAACCAGAAACACCATATTCTACAATATAGGATCCAGAATTATCGGCATCGTTCCAAGTGATGGTTGCCGAAGAATTCGTTATTGCGCTTGAAGACACATTGGTCACGCTTTCACAAGCTTCGACCATATCATCATCATTTTTACAGGCTATAAAAACGCTAGCAATTAAAATTAAAATATAGGCTTTTTTAAGCATTTGGGTTTATTTTTCTGATTAATAGCTGATAGCGAATGTAATAAAAATCTTTTTTAGCAAAACAATATTTCGATATGAAGTTTATTTTACCCTTTGAAATCCCCATATTTTAGAGCCACTCAAAATAAGTGATTACACTTCAGTCCTTTTTTCGTAAGCTATTTGTAGCTCGATATTCGAGGGATGTTGCTCTGATCTCACTTAAAGTTTAGTAAGCTCGTATGCCTTTCTATATTACCTCGACAAAAAGTCCATCATCGTTCTTAGTGACTTTCGCTACTTTTTTGGCGGTTAAACCTTTTATCGCTTTGTCCCATTTCTTGTTACTTAGTCCAGACTGCGACTTCAATTCATTTAAGTCTATTGGAGACTTCGATTTTAAGGTTTGGAACACTGCCTTTTCGTCTTCACTCATTTCAACTTGCTTCTTTTCAGGTCGCATTTGAGGGAAGAACAAGACTTCTTGGATAGATTGGTTGTTTGTCAAAAACATGATAAGTCGGTCCATGCCAATTCCCATTCCAGAAGTTGGAGGCATGCCATATTCCAGTGCTCGAAGGAAATCGTAATCGATAAACTCCGTAGCTTCATCATCGCCTTTAGCAGCTAATTTTAATTGGTGTTCAAAGCGCTCACGTTGATCGATAGGGTCATTGAGTTCCGAATACGCATTGGCAATTTCTTTTCCGCAGACCATCAATTCGAAACGTTCTGTTAATTCAGGGTTATCACGATGTTCCTTGCACAATGGACTCATTTCCTTTGGGTAATCTGTGATAAATGTTGGTTGGATGTAATTGCCCTCACATTTTTCACCAAAAATTTCATCTATGAGTTTTCCTTTACCCATCGTGTCATCTACTTCTACGCCCATGTCTTTTGCTGCTTGACGAATTTCAGATTCCGTTTTACCTGAAATATCAAATCCGGTAAAATGTTTAATAGAATCAGCCATGGTTACACGCGCATAAGGCGCTTTAAAATCTATTTTGTGCTCGCCATAGGTCGCTTCAGTTGTGCCATTAACAGCTATGGCACAATGCTCTAGTAACCGCTCGCAGAAATCCATCATCCAGTTGTAATCTTTGTAAGAAACATAGATTTCCATCGCTGTAAATTCTGGGTTATGCGTTCTGTCCATGCCTTCATTTCTAAAGTTCTTTGAAAACTCATAGACACCTTCAAATCCACCAACAATTAATCGTTTAAGATATAATTCATTCGCGATACGCATATACAAAGGAATGTCTAAACTATTGTGATGTGTCACAAATGGTCTGGCAGCTGCACCACCTGGAATAGGTTGTAGTATAGGTGTTTCAACCTCAAAATAGCCTGAGTTATTGAAAAACTCGCGCATGGCATTAAAAAGTTTGGTACGCTTTACAAAGACGTCTTTCACATGTGGATTCACCACCAAATCGGCATAACGTTGTCGGTAGCGTTGTTCGGCATCTGTAAAAGCGTCGTGCACTTTACCTTCACTATCAACACGTGGCTGTGGTAGCGGTTTTAAAGCTTTACTTAACAACGTAAAGTCTTTAACCATCACTGTTTTTTCACCTACTTTTGTTGTGAATAATTCGCCTTCTATTCCTATAAAGTCGCCAATGTCAAGAAGCTTTTTGTAGACATCGTTGTATTTGCTTTTATCCTCACCAGGACAAATTTCATCTCTATTAAAATACACTTGAATTTTTCCTGCACTATCTTGAAGTTCAGCGAAGCTAGCACTTCCTTGAATTCTACGAGACATAAGTCTTCCAGCTATAATAACCTTCTTGCCTTCTTCATACATGTCTTTCACCTGTCTCGATGTGTGATTTACAGGATATAAATCTGCAGGATAAGGATTGATGCCTAAGGCTCTTAATTTTGCGAGTTTGTCGCGTCTCACTAGTTCTTGTTCTGAAAGCTGCATGCTAAATGTATTTTGAGGTGCAAAATTACATTTTTTACAAGAATTAACGTAAAAAAACCATTAGCATTTGTCGTGCCAATGGTTTTTAATGTTGTGGTCATTCTAATTTGATTTAATGACGTCAAGATTCTCTATGAGGTCTTCATTTTTTGGAAAACGATGTAAGGCATTTTCCAGGACCTCAATACTTTCACTTTGACGTCCAGAAATTCCAAGGGTATTAGCTAAACTCATGTAAGTATTCGGAATTTCAGGAAATAGACGTGTATTTAATCGGAACACTTCTATCGCTTCATCGATGTGATTGTTGTGATACAGAACGCGTCCATACGTGTTTAATTCATACATACTCGTCACTTTTTCTGCGTAAGATTTTGTAAGTTTTTCAGCGGAAGCTTTTAATCCATTGATTCCGTCGAGCTTCAGTATACTATGAATTTCATTCACAATCATGTAATTAGATTGATATGCATTGTTACTCACAATTTGTAACATATCACTTTCTAGATCTTCCACGGGATGTTCCACGATACGATTCACTTCTTTTCTGTTTTTGTAAAAAATAAAGGTAGGAACACGATGAATATTTAATCCAGCTTCTTCATGATTCGGACTTTGTTTATACATATAGGGTTTTCTGCTAACAGCCACAGTTGTTAATTGGGTTTCTGGAAAATCGCAGGCCTCTAGAATTTTATAAAACCTAGGAACTTCTTGTTTGCTGTCGCCGCACCATGTACCCATAAAGACTGTAATTTGATAGTCTTTTAACAAAGGCCTCAATTTGGCTATAATTGTATTATTTGGCTCGTATGCGTCATACGCTGTCGAAAACCAAAGGTTATAATTGGGTGCCGTTAAGCCAGATTTATCAATTTTCCCTAAGAGAAATGGCTCTGATGTTTCAGAATCCATTTCAAGGTTAAGTGTTTGACAGTAGGCTAAATTCAGGACAAAAAAGACGAAAATAATAGAAATGCTACGTTTTTTCATAATCATTACTATTGTTGTTGTTCATCAGTATTTTTTAAGACCTCTCCTTTGATTCGTAAGAGTTTTTTGGCCTCAGAGGCATTAGACATAACTGTGATTGTTTTTGAAAACACACCAACTCTATTGGTGGCATATTTCACACTTATTTCTCCCGTATCTCCTGGCATAATAGCCGTTTTAGGATAGGTTGGCACTGTGCAACCACAAGAGGTTTTTACATTGGAAATAACAACAGGAGCATTCCCTGTATTCTTAAAGGAAAAAACGCGAACGCCATCTGCTTTATGAGGTATTTTTCCGTAGTCGATGATATCCGTTTCAAATGTGAGCGTGCCAGCTATTTCTTTTTGATCAGTTTGTGAAAAACTAAACGCTGCGGTTAAAAAGCAAAGGATAAATACAGGTAATTTTAAAAATGTCGTTGGACGATTCATTGGTTTCATTGTAATTGTCATTATAAATGGGTTTGTGATTAATAGAACACAAACATCAAAATTACAATTGAAAACTAACGAAAAATAGGGTTTGAAATAAGGACTAGTACTAGGGTTGAATTTTGTAACTACCTGTTAAACAACGACTTTAATTCTTCTCTAGAATTAACGTTCATTTTTTTATAAACACTATTAACGTGGGTTTTAACGGTGCTCACACTTACAAAAAGTGTTTCAGCAATAGCTTTATTACTGTTGTTTTGAAGTAACAGATCTAATACCTTTTGCTCTTGATTAGTTAATTGTTCCTTAACTTCAAGTAACTGCTTTTGCTTTTTGTTTTTTGAAGATAGGAGCAACCAAATATTTAAGCTAAAAGATAAAACTAACAATCCAACTAATATGTAAGTCCAATCAAAACCTTGCGTATCTTTTGCAGTTGAAATGATATATTCATCGGAAGTTAATTCTGCTTCATATTGTTTGGTATAGGATGTGTTTGGATAGGATGTTTTCAACCGTTCTAAGAGACCATTGTAATAGGGATTAGACTTTAAGTCTTCAAGGTAATAACTGTGAAATGCGTTGCCTCTATCGGAAAGGTATGCATAAATGTATAATTCGGCGAGCGGTTCATTCAGAGATTGGCCATAATCCTGAAGGGTCTTGAACCATTTTTTGTTATTGAGATCACGATTAGCCTTACTTCTGAATTCTGAATAGGCGAACTTCATTTCTTCCTTGAGCGAATCAATTTTTATAAATGCTGCCGTTTTCGGATTTGTAGAAATAATATCACAAAACATTTGCGCATCAAATGACAATGGAAATGTGATGGTATCATTACTTTTTGCAATGAATAGGATATCTTGACTGTCTTTACAATGCCCTTCAAAATGATTACTTCCCTGTTCAAATGTTGAGCAGTTGTCGACATGGAGTTTATAGATTTTTTGCACCGTATCTAATTGATCGCCTGTAAACTGAAAAAAACCATCGCTGTTAGAAGTAGCTTTATTAATGATTTGTTCGTCGTTGATGCCTTCAAGTGTTCTGTAATCTTCAATGACTGATAAATAAACGTCATTATGCCAACGCTCAACATCAATATGACCATTAAAATTATGTTGTGCTATAGCCACATTTGCGAATAACAGCGTAATTAAGATGTACCAATGTTGTCTCACGCTACTAAACTAGTATTTTTTATCGACATCAAAAATGGGATAGAGAAGAAAGCGTAGCTGTAACAATTTTGTAAAAAAAACGTCTTATAGAAGCATCAATCATCAAACAGTGTATCTATGAGTTTTTGGAGAGTCGTTCTCGCTATTATTTTTCCACCTTTATCTGTCATTGGTAAGGGTTGTGGATCCATCTTTATAGTGTTTTTATTATGGATTTGTGGTTGGGTTCCAGGGGTAATTGCAGCCTTGATAATTCTTAATAATCCTGAGAGATAAAAAGCGTATCTTTGTATTTGTAAATCTATAATTTTATTAAAATGAATAAATTTTTTATCGCGTTGGTATGTGCATTTGCACTTGTATTTACAAGTTGTGAGTTTTCCGAAAATATATACATCAATGAAGATGGTAGTGGAAAAATGGAATTTTCTGTAGACGCTTCTGAATTGATGTCTATGGCAGGTGATATGGGCGATGGCGAAGGAGCTCCTACAGGTATGGATAAGGCTATTGACTCTACGATTGTATTTAAGGAATTGTTTGCAGAAAAGCGTGATAGTATCTCAAAACTACCTTTAGAAGAACAACAAAAATTGAAAGCCTTGGAGAAGTTCAAGATGCATATGGTGATGGATCCTGAGACAAAGAAAATGGTATTTGAACTTAACAGTGAATTTAAGAATGCCACCGAACTGCAAGAAATGTTTTCAGCTATGAATAGCTTTAGCAACATGAATGGTAAAGGTGGGTCACCAGCTGGAGGCGCTTCTTCAAGTCCGTTTTCATCCATGGGAGAGGATGGTACCACTGATGTACAATATACGTTTGATGGAACTGTTTTTAAACGTTCAGCCAAAATCATTGATGAAGAAAGGCACCAGATAGCTATGGATAGTTTAGGACAATCTGAAATGATATTCGCTTCGTCAAAATATAAAGTGAATTACCACTTTCCAAGACCTGTAAAATCGGTTTCAAAAGAAGGTGCATTGTTTAGTGAGGATAGAAAAACAGTCACCTTAGAAGTTGGATTTTTAAGTGTCCTAAAAGATCCAGAATTATTGGATTTTGAAGTCGTATTAGAAGATAAGTAGTATTTTGAATAAACATATAATTTTAGAAGATTTAGGAACAAAAGATTACAAGGCTACTTGGGATTACCAAGAGTTGTTGTTTAAACGCATCCTAGATACTAAAATCAAAAATAGGCGTGAGAATGCACAATTAGCAACGAATAATTTCTTTTTGTTCGTAGAACATCCACATGTGTATACCCTAGGAAAAAGTGGTGATATCTCTAATTTGCTTTTGTCTGAAACTCAGTTAGAAGAAAAGGGCGCCACATTTTACAAAATCAATAGAGGAGGCGATATCACTTATCATGGACCAGGTCAGATTGTTGGATATCCCATATTAGATCTCGATAATTTTTTCACAGACATTCACAAATACTTGCGATTCCTAGAGGAAGTCATTATTCTTACCTTGGAGGAATATGGTTTAAAAGCAGAGCGAAGTCCGGGAGAAACAGGAGTGTGGTTAGATGTAGGTACGCCTTTTGCACGTAAGATTTGTGCTATGGGTGTGCGTGCCAGTCGATGGGTGACAATGCATGGTTTTGCATTAAATGTCAATGCGAATTTGGGGTATTTTGACCATATCATTCCTTGTGGTATTCGCGGTAAAGCGGTGACATCGCTCCATGTTGAGTTGGGAGTTGAAAATGTTGATGAAGCAATGGTTAAAGCAAAACTATTAAAGCATTTTGAAGTGCTTTTTGAATCTACGTTTGTATCACATGCCAACACTGAAACGCCTTAGTTGCTCGTGCTAACAACTACCTGATTGTTATTTTATTCTATTCCAAAACGGAAGCAAAAAAGTATTTAGAATAATTGAAAGGAATGGTTTCATAGGACGTTGATCTAACATAACTATGAATTCATTTGAAATTTATTCTAACCTTCTTCATTAAAAAAGACTTTGTAATAATGCATTTTTTTAGTCTCGTCATACCCACGTTCTAAATATTCTGCAGAGGCATCAGGTGCATCAACATCCAGTTTAATCTGAATGTTTGTGTCTAGTTTGATTTCAGTTTTTATTTTTTGTTTTTGCTTTTTTAGTACTAATTCAGAGACATCGAACTGATTTCTAATGAGGATATTGTGGTCGTTTTCGTAAGTTTTTTTATAATCTTCAAATAACTGAATGGTATCTTCTTCTTCAAAGACCTCCTCTTTAAAGGTTTCAATGTTTACAATCTCGTTTTCTTTGAAAAAATCCACAGTCTTAGCGAGAAAATGACTCTGTTGCTGACCACCAAATTGCGGTTGCATGATGTCTTTTGAAAACTCTCGGCACATTTCGATATAGTTCTTGGTATGCTGATTTGAGTCGTCAGGATATTTGATGTTTAAAAAGCTTTTGATCCAATATTGCGCATCGTAATTATTATTATCTACACTTAATACAATCTTACCTTCGGTATCTGCTGCATTTAGAATGAGAACACCTTTATCTACTTTTTTGGTGGCAATTCCTTTTTGTGTAATGATGTCATAACTGCCATTTTCCAGATAGGTTTGAAAAAAATGGGATTTGTTTTCAATTTTGAATATACCAACGGCATCTGTTTGATAGTCTTCATATTGGATGTCATGAATCATACAAATAATAACGTCTCCAGTTTTAATTTGTGAAGAATTGGACTGCTCAAAAAGATGCATGACGATATGTTTGGAAATCTCTACGAAGTCTGTGTCGTCTTTTAATAATTGTGAGGCGTAACTATTAATTTCATTTAATTCAACATTAGAATGATGATTAAATCTGTAAGACTCTGCAACACTGGTAAAAGGACGCAATAAATAGGGAACAATTAAGTCGTAGCTCATTTCTTCAAAATCTATTGGCTGCTCCGAAAACGCATTTTTTGTACTATTAAATTTATTACCAACTTTATGAAGAATGCATTTTGAAATGGAAGCTTTTGTGCGTTTAATCATGATATTATTTTAAAGCGCAATACTAAGAAAAAATGGGGTGATAAATAGGAAAACGCCAAAGAAAAACTTTGGCGCTTCATTGAGATTGAGGCATCGATTTGGTTTCCTTAAAAAGAGCAATCTCTTTTGTAATATTGGATTGATGTCATGATTTAAGGTCAAAAACATCAATGACATTTAAGATTTAAAAGTATATAATTTTCTTAAAAATACAGTGTTAAGTGTCTGATTTTTAGATTGTTTAAATATATGTATTATTATTGAGTTCACAAAACACAACTGTATTAATCGTTGGTTTTATTGTGCGGTTGGTCTTTGTGATTACTAACTATTGTATTTCGTAAACAATGATGGCGTCATTATCTCCTTTGGTGATAACTTCTAAAGCGTTATCCCGATCTATGTTGTCCAATTCGAGTTGAGCATTGGCGTATACTGGGAAATTGGCAATAGGTTTCGCTTGACTGTCGAAGAGGTAACCTTTTTTGGCCTGAAGATCAGTGACTGTTACATAGATTTTGTCATTGATGTAGAATATCTTTGGCGCTGTGTAAACACCGTAATCAAGAGCTATTGTTTTAGATTTAATCGTCAGTTTATTATCATTCATAACCACTAATGTTTTGCTAGTAGTTGCTATTTTATGATCACTATTAGCATTGAGGTTTTTATGACTGACATTACCGTTTTGATTAATTTCCAATAATTCACCATTCGTATTCGAAGTAGTAAATTTGTTGTTGTAGAGATAGATTTCATTATCTGAAAAACTGATGTTTTCTTTCACTTTAATTCTAGTTTTTCCAACACGATCCAAAATTTCTAATTGGTTGCCGTGGGCAAATACGATGTGGTCTTTGCTGCCAATTCTGAAATGTGAAGGTTGAGAGCTAATCGTATTATTTGCAGATTTATAAGTAAATCCACTTACGATGTCTCCATGTTTATCATACATTAACACGGATTTTCCTTGCGTAATCATGAGACGGTAATTCTTTTTCTTATCGTAATCAAAAACGGATACGGGTTGGGTGATTTCGTCATTAAATTTTAAAGGGAATTTATTCACATCTTTACCATTTCTATCAATCACATAGAGTTGTTTTTTTGTGTTAAACACAAGTTGAAGTCGCCCATTCTTATACGTGTCAATTTGTGCTATTCGTCCTAGAATAGGACCGTCTAGTTCTCTTTTCCAAAAGACCTTACCTTGATTAGATATCAGATATAAATTATTCTGAATGTCTTGTACCGCAATATCCATTTCATTGTTTGTATGGTTGTTTACTAGTTGTGGTGGTCCTGCTAATTCGGCATCTAAAGTAATATTGAGTTCCTCGTTTACGGAGTTCACTTTTCCTTTACTTTTTTGAGTTTTAAATAGGGCATTCACATGCGCGAAATCTGTATCGTAAACAAATTGTATAGCAGAAGCTTTGTAAGCGGAAATATCTAATTTTATATCGTCATTAAAATTCAAATTTAATTGTGAATTTAGTATCGAAGCATCACCATACGTTAATAGGGAGGACTCGTCACTCAAATTTTCGAGAATGCCAGCATATGTTTCACTTTCTGAAAGCGTTGTATTGTTTTGATAATTCGCAATGAAAGATTCTAAAAATGAGGTGCTATTGGAAAAAATGAAAAAATCATCCAAATTGATAAAATGGTTAGCCGAATCGATGCTAATTATTGGCGCAAAATCATTTAAAAAACTCATGGTATTTTCAATGGCATATAAATCAACACCTCTAAAATTATCAACCACCACACGATTCAAATCAAATGAGGTACCAGGATCTAGAGATCTTAATATCAGGGCTTCTTGATTGTTGTTGTATGCGTGCCCAACTTCAACGATATTTTGAAAAAGCGTTCTATTGTCGGTTAGAGAATCTAAGAATTCGTGCTTGATCAGATTGTCTCTCAGGACTTGATATTTATCGAAGGTCATACTTTTAAACCCGGTAATATCAGTCGGTAGAATATGCGCTATTAAATTTTCTTGAGGAATAGTATGTTTAAAAACATTAATCAAACTTTGAGTTGTGTCATTGGCCTTAGTGATACCATTCATGTAAATGGCATTTTGGGATACATCACTATCAAGTAAGGTGTATTGTGAAAATGACTGTTTATTTAAAGTAGAGTCTCTAAAGATGAAGGGTTGGATAGACGTGTTTTTATGATTAATGAGAATGGTCATCATTTTGCTGTCGTCGGAGGCCGACAACATTTTTTCGACAGTAGGATCAGTGCTTATGGAGCGCAAGGCGTTTTTTGTGTTTTGTACATTGTTGGATACGAAAAACGTACTATCGACAAAGGTGTAGTAAAAATGATTACTACCGTACGTTAATTTACCGATATCTTTCAATTGGTTGTAGCTGCTGTCTATTTTTACCTCAGAAATAGAGTCGATGCTACTGTGACGTTTAAAATGAGGAATGATATAGCTTATGTTGAGACTATCATTGTCGTTTTTAGATAAGGCTAATAAACTGTAATCGTCATTGACATCGTCCAGAGGTAGCAGTAAAGCCTTTAGCGTTTTGATTTGCTTATAAGTGTCAACTTCATGGATCAAGACATTATTTTTTAAGCCATTTTGTAATCCTTCAAGTGAATTAATTCTTAGTAAAACAGAGGTATCCTCAGGTACAAGAGCAAAAGGATTTTCTGACTGTGTTGAGGGATTGGTGCAACAAAAAAGAATAGATGAGCAAAAAAATATAAGCCAGATTTTTTTCATATGAAGCATTTTTGCAAATATAAAAAGTTACAGCTCTAATTGTAATTGTTCTGGTAATAATCTGAAAGATTTTCTATGGTATTTGGTCACGCCAAATTTCTTGATTGCTTCTCGATGCTCTTTGGTTGGATACCCTTTGTTCTGTTTCCAGTTATACATTGGGAATTCTTCATGAATAATTTCCATATATGCGTCTCTATACGTTTTTGCTAAAACGGAAGCCGCAGCGATTGAGACGTATTTACTATCACCTTTTACGATGGTTTCAAAAGGGATGTCTTTATATGGATGAAATCGGTTGCCATCAACAATAATAAACTCAGGGGTTGATTTTAGTCCCTCAATAGATTTGTGCATGGCAAGTAGAGAGGCGTTCAAGATGTTAATCGCGTCGATCTCATCAGGGAAAACGTGTTGATATGCGAAGCTAATGGCATCCTTTTCAATAATAGGTCTGAGCTGGTTTCTTTTGTTTTTTGAAAGCAACTTGGAATCATTTAGTATGACGTTTTGAAATGTGGGTGGTAAAATAACGGCTGCGGCAGTTACAGGACCAGCCAAACAACCGCGTCCAGCTTCGTCTGTACCACATTCTAAACTAAATTTCGAAAAACGGGATTTTAAACTCAAAATGTTAAAGTTTATACAAAGTTAAAATTTTAACGCAACCTATTTACAGTTTATGTATCTAATAACTAGTAATTATAAGGTTTTGCATGCAAAAAAACGATTATTACTCAATACAAGTGTATTAACATTTTTTTAGTATAAATACTTGTTTATTTAATATATTATTAAGATGTTTGCGCTAGACTAACTCAAATAATTGTTTTATGAAATTAAAGTTAACATGGTTAATGACGCTTTTCATGGCGTTTGTGATGCAATTCTCTTTCGCGCAAGAGAAAACAATCACAGGAACAGTTACATCTGCAGGTGATGGATTACCTTTGCCAGGTGTAAGTGTTATAGTAAAAGGGACTTCGCGCGGAGTTCAAACAGATTTTGATGGTATTTATTCTATCAAGGCTAATACCGGTGAAACACTTGTGTTTTCATATGTCGGTACTAAAACTGTTGAGAAGGTAGTTGGGTCAGCATCGAAAATTGATGTTTCTTTGGCTGAAGATTTAACTGCTTTAGAAGAAGTAGTAATTGAAGCATACTCTAATAATGCTATTAGTAGAGAGAAATCGACTTCTGCAATTACAACTTTAACAGCTGAGTCCGTAGAATCAAGACCGAACGCATCTGTTGTAACGGCTCTGCAAGGTCAGGTTTCTGGTCTTAACATTGGTACTGGTTCTGGGCAACCTGGAGCTAACAGTACGATTATCTTAAGAGGGGTAGGATCTATTAATGGTAACATTGAGCCATTATTTATTGTAGATGGTGTGCCTGTCGATGAAGATAACTTTAGAAGTATAAACCAAAATGACATTGCAAGTATCTCTGTATTGAAAGATGCTTCTGCGTCATCTCTTTATGGTAGCCGTGGTGCAAACGGAGCGATTGTTGTGACAACAAAGCGTGGTAAGTTTGGAACTGCTACTGAAGTAAATTACAGATCTCAGTTTGGTTACTCTATCTTACCTGAAGCGAACTTCGAAGTAATGAATACGCGTCAGAAATTACTATTAGATAGACAACTAGGTGAAGGTTTAGGAAATGGATTGTCTGATGCTGCTATTGCAGTTATCGCTAATTCTGTAGATACTGACTGGAGTGATATTTTCTTCAGACAAGGAACTACTGTAAACCATAACATCAGTATCTCTTCAGGTGCTGCTAATTCTTCTACGTTCTCTTCTATAGGATATTTCGAGCAAAACGGTGTAACTTTAAGAAGTAACTTGAAGCGTTTTTCTTTTAGAAATAACTATACAGCGAAAAGCGAAAATGAAAAATTCAATTTTGGATCTAACGTAACTATGAACTATAGTGAAAGTAACTTCATTCAGAATGAAGCAACTGGTAACTTATCAAACCCGTTCATCGTACCTTACGTTGCGAAACCATATTTCTCTCCTTTCAACCCAGATGGTTCTATAAACATCATCGGATTTAACGAGGATAGTTTTGATAACACGCCTTACACGTCTTTAAATAACACGGAACTTAACACCAATAAAACAGAGGAGATTAAAATTATTGCTTCTGTAAACGGTAGTTACGAATTATTAAAGAATGTGACTGCTGGAATTCGTTTTGGTTTGGATTACACGCAACAGAATGGAACATTTATTGAAGATCCAGAAAGTATCTACGGTTCAACTGCGGTAACACCAGCAGGACCTAATGCAGCAGATTTTCAAGGACAGCACTTTGAATCAACATCGAGAGATGCAAGATTTAACAATGTTGTTAGCTTAAATTATAACAATATATTTGCTGATAAGCATACTATTGATTTATCCTTATTTACGGAGTATAGTAAGTCTTACTTACTTTCAAATTCTTTGAATGCATTTGGTTTAGATCCTAAATTAGATGGTTTCGGTACGGCTTTTATTGGTGGTACAACGTTTGAAGATTTGAATGACAACGGTGAGATTGATGGTGCTAATGAGTTTCCATATATTCCAACTGTAAGTGTTGGTAGAGCTGTAGTAGGATTATTCTCTTACTTCGGTGTAGCTAAGTATGATTACGATGAACGTTATGGTTTACAGGCATCTGTAAGACGTGATGCATCTTCTAGATTCTCAAGTTCTAACAGATGGGCAACTTTCTATTCTGTTTCTGGACGTTGGAATATTCATAACGAAGCATTTATGGAAGACAGTGTATTTAACTCATTAAAGTTAAGAGTGTCTTACGGTACTTCTGGTAATGATCGTATTTCAGGAGGTTATTATGGAGCGCGTTTCAATACATACAACACGTATGCATTAGGAACTGGTTATAACAACACGCCAGCATATTTCGCTAGTCAAATTGCTAACGAAACCTTGAAGTGGGAAACTACAACTCAAACTAACATTGGTTTAGATTTCGCATTATGGGATTATAAATTATCTGGTACTATTGATGTATATAGTAAAGATACAGATGACTTATTCCAGTCGCAACCAGTATCTGCACTTAATGGAATTACGACATTAGCTGCAAACATTGGATCGATGAATAACAAAGGAGTGGAGTTGTCATTAAATTGGAAAGCAATTTCTAATGAAGACTTTAACTTATCGTTCTTCGCTAATGGATCTTATAACAAGAATGAGGTGACTAAATTACCTAACGGTGAAGATGTACCTGGTGTAAGATTATCATTGTCTGAAGGACAACCTATTGGTTCTTTCTTCGCTGTAAGATGGGCTGGTGTGAATCCTGCAAATGGTAACCCTCTATATTTAGATATAGATGGAAATATTACTGAAACTTATACAGAAGATAATAGAGTATTTGTTGATAAAGCAATTTATCCTACATTCCAAGGTGGTTTTGGATTTAATTCAAGCTACAAAGGATTCAGTTTAGATACTCAGTTCTCTTTTGTTGCAGATATCTATAGATATAATGGTAGTTTAGGGGTTATTGAAGATCCTACGCTTACGGGCTTAGCTAACTCTTCTGTGACTTTAGCAAATGCTTGGCAACAGCCTGGTGATGTTACTGCGATTCCATCGTTGAATACACCATCTACTAGAAACTTATTGACTGATAGATATATTGAAGATGCATCTTTCTTAAGACTTAGAAATATCTCTTTGGGGTATAGCTTTGATGATGTCTTAAAAGAAGGATCTTTCATTTCAAGTTTGAAACTTTATGTTCAAGCTGAAAACTTAATTACATTTAGCAAGTGGAGAGGTTGGGATCTAGAATCTAACTATAGAGCTTCGGATTTCTTCGACTATCCAACAGTTAAGATTGTGACACTTGGTCTAGATGTTAAATTTTAAAAAAAAAAGATAGATATGAAAAAAATAATAATTAATAGTGTAGCAATTATGCTACTAATGGTGTCCTTTACATCTTGTAATGATGCCATAGACATTGAACCTGTCGACCAATTAACTCCTGAAATTACCTTTGAAACGGTAGATGACCTTCAACAAGGTTTAAATGGGGTTTACGGACAGTACGGTTTTGAAGCTGATATTACCTTTAACTCTGTGTTTGCAGATAACTGTAAAGTAGGGTATGACAACGGTGGTCAGTTAATTAACTTGTACAACTGGGTAATGACTGCAGGTACTGCTCAAAGTACCACTTTGTGGACAACTTACTACAGTATGATAAACGGTGCTAATAGAATCTTAGAAGCATCTGACTTGATAGACGTTGACCCAGCTGATCAAGCACAGTTAGCGAATATTAGAGGGCAGTTATACGCTTTAAGAGCAGCAGCTCATTATCATTTACTTACGTATTTTACGACTGATTATTCGGATGAAAATGCATTGTCAATCATCATTTCTGACGAAGTGCCAATCGTAACAGATGTTTTTCCTAGAAACACAACTGGTGAAGTATTTGATTTTATTGAGTCTGATTTGGAATTAGCAAGTTCTTTAATTGCTACGTCACAAACAGATATTACTAGAGCTACGCGTGACTTTGTTACGGGATTAAGAGCTAGAGTGAGTTTATTAAGAGGACAGAATGGATTAGCAATGTCTTATGCACAAGATTTAATTGATGCATATCCGTTAGCTAACCAAAGTCAATATTTCGGAATGTTTGCTGACACAGATAACACGGAAGTTATCATGAAGTTAGCAAGACCTTCTTCTTTGGTTTCAGGAATCTGGTACTTTACGAATTCTGCTGGTCCTTTTATGGAAGCGTCTAATAGTTTGTATGATTCATTTGATCCAAGTGATATTAGATTACAAACTTGTATTAACTTTAGTACTAACAATGCTGGACCTAGTGAACCAGAAAACAACATTCATTTAATTAATAAGTATCCTGGTAACCCATCTGGTTTCATTAGTGATATTAAAAATATGAGAGTTGCTGAAATGCATTTAATCAAAGCTGAAGCTCAGGCATTGTCTGGAGATTTTGAAGATTGTGCTATTACACTTAAAGGTATTAGAGATGCACGTTTAGGAACTTCTACTGATTTAGATGTTTACACAGGTGTTGCACAAGCTGCTTCTGCTGTATTGTTAGAAAGAAGAAAAGAGTTGGCGTTTGAAGGTCAAAGATATTTAGATATCAAAAGACTTAGAAATGTTGTTGGTCAAGGAATTGTAAGAGCAGAAATCGATTGTCAAAACGGTGGAAACTGTGTATTACCAATCAGTGATCAAAGATTTACATTGCCGATACCACAGGTTGAGCTTAATGCTAATCCTGGTATAACTCAAAACCCTGGATACGGGAATTAATTTTAAAAATTATAGAAATATGAAAAATTTATTATACATATTAGCATTAGCGTTCATCATGGTTTCATGTGGTGAGCACGAGGATGTTATTTTCGATCCGACTTCTGGTCAAACGGCTATTGGTTTTGCAGATGCAGGCGTAGATTTGTCTGTACCAGTTGACGGTGTTACAGTAACGGTTGGGGTTATTTCTACTACTATTTCTGATCAATCGCGTACGTTTAACGTAGCAGTTGATATGGAAAATTCTAGTGAAGGACTTGATCCTGCTGATTATTCGTTAGGAACTATTACAATTCCTGCTAATTCATATGAAGGAACTTTAGACGTGACTCTTAATTATGATGGATTAGAAGATTTTGTTCAAAACACGTTAGTTATTAATATGGATGTCCCTGAAGAAGTAGCAACTTTAACTTCTTCTGTAACAATTACGTTCTTAAGAGAATTTGATATTGCAGAATATGTTTGTGCTTCTGATTACGAAGTTTCAATACTATTAGATAACTGGGGTTCTGAAACTACATGGGAAATTGTAGATGATTCAGGAGCTGTTATTGCAACAGGAGGTCCTTACACGGATGGAACTGCTGAACAAGTTGTTTCTTCTGTTGTAGCTTTACCGACAGGATGTTATTCATTCACAATTTTTGATGCTTACGGTGATGGTTTATTTGATGGAACCACTACAGGTACTTATGAAGTAAACTGTGAGGCACAATCTGTGGTTAAGTATGTAACTGGAAGTGGAAACTTCGGTGATTCTGAAACAACTGATTTTTGTGTAAACTAACAACTAAAAAATTGAATTTATTATGAAGAACTTTTTTAAAATATTATTTGTAGCCGTACTGGTCTTCACATATAGCTGTGAGGATAAAGATAACAGCGACAAGTTTAGAGATGATCCAACAACTGGATGGATTGAGTTTATCACTGCTGGTACGACTACGGGTCAAACATCACCTTCAGTATCTATTCCATTGGATGTAAGTGTTCCTATTTACGAAAACGGATTGAACATTGCTTATTCAATTGAAGCCGTTGAAGGAGATTTCACACAGTTTGTATCGTCTTCTTCTGGAGTAGTTTATGCTGATCCAGCTGATGCGACTCGAAATGTAACTGTAGACATAGCGCTGGCTAATATGGAAGTTGCGAGAGATTTCGTAACATCTTTTGATATTGTACTTGAGTCTGTTGATCAGCCAGGTATCCTATTAGGTTTAGAAGAGGATGGTATCACTCGTCATAGAATTACGATTCCTTGCTCTAATCCAGAGGTTTTACCAGGTGACTATTTTGTAGGTGATTATGCAATTGCTGACTTAGATGCTACTATCGGACCAGGTAATGGTACTGAAAACTTTGCAGCTGGTACAGTAACTTTAGCGGTTGATCCATTCAATCCTAATAGTAGAGTATTCACTGTTGGTGTATTACCTGCTTTTAATGGTGAATTAGAAACAGTATCAATTAACTTTACTACGGATAACGTAGTGGTGTTAGGAGGAGATGTTGATCCGAGTTTAGCATGTTCTGCAGCTGGACCATATATCTTTACACCTGAAACTAGTGGAAACACACCATGGGATATTTGTAGTGATGACTTTATGACTGTCATTTACATGGAAGATCCTAATGGATCATGTGGTGGACCATATGAAGCATCGTTTACGTTGACAAAGCTGTAAACATTGCGTATATAATTTTAAGGAAAGCCTGTGATTTTATCACGGGCTTTTTTTATTGTTATAATTAGTTGTTAAATTCCATCTGTAATGGGGCATTACTATTTGATTCTCGGATTAAATATTTACTTTTACCCATTATTAAAGCGCAATGAAGAAAAGAATATTAGTATTTTTATTACTGTTAGTGTCTGCTAGTTTTTATTCTCAACAGTTGAAAATTCCTGAGAATACTAAAAAAAATAACCAATCATTAAGGGACTCTACTAAACTTTCTAGTAAAAGTACCAGCAATAAAAACATCAAAAATAATGATGCTAAAATAGATCAATATTTAATTCGTGATGTTAATGGAAATGAAAGGTTTCTCGATACTACTTTGTCGATTTCTAAAGATTATAAATTTAATTATTTAAGAAAAGATAATTTTGGTTTATTGCCTTTTGCAAATTTAGGGCAGACCTATAACGAGTTATCTAAAGACTTTACAAATAGCTCAATGCTTCCCAAATTTGGGGCAAGAGCTAGGCACTTTAATTATTTAGAGATAGAGGATATTAATTACTATAAAGTTCCTACACCTTTAACTGAATTGTTTTTTAAAACAGCCTTTCAACAAGGTCAATTATTAGATGCTTTTTTTACTGTTAATACATCAAAACAATTAAACTTATCTATCGCCTATAAGGGTTTAAGATCTTTAGGTAATTATCAACATCAAATTACCAGCACAGGTAACTTAAGGTTTACAACAAACTTTCATACAAAAAATGATAGATATCATGCTAAAGCTCATATCACGACTCAAGATCTTTTAAATGAGGAAAACGGAGGGATAAAAGATGAAGATATTCCGAATTTTTTATCGGGTGATGAGGATTTTTTGGATAGATCTGTGTTTGATCCTAATTTTGAAAATGCAGAAAATATATTAGTAGGGAAACGGTTTTATTTAAATCATGATTATAAAGTATTAACATCTAACGACTCATTGAATAAATCGTTATCGGTTAAACATATTATTGAGTTTGAGGACAAGTACTTTCAATTTGATCAGACCAATAGTGTTGAGACGTTTTTTGGTAATTCATTTTACGATAATAACTTAAGAGACAAGGTAACTTTAGAAAATTTTAATACGAAAATAGCTGTTCAGTACGATTCACCCGTTATTGGAGATGTGAGTTTAGGAATTGGTTATACGGATATTAATTATGGTTATGATAGGGTAACAATTTTAAATCAAGAAATCATACCTAATAGAATACAAGATCAAGTCGTTAGTATAGAAGGACAGTATACACGTAGATTCAACAATATTTTATTAAATGCAGAATTTGGTTCAAACCTCATAGGAGATTTTAACGGTAGCCACTTTTCAGCGATGGCAAATTATGCGCTTAATGAAGAATTAAAATTACAATCGCGCTTGTCATTGTTTTCTCGAGCTCCCAATTATAACCTTTTGCTAAATCAAAGTGCTTACATCAACTATAATTGGTATAACGTTGAAAGGTTTTCAAATCAGAATACAACTAATTTTCAATTTGAGTTGATTTCTAAGAGATATTTGGATGTGCACTTAGATTATTCCACTATAGAGAATTATGCTTTTTTTGGATTAAATCAGGACACAGGACTAGTACAACCTAAACAAACGAATGAAACGATAAGTCTAATTAAATTAAAAATTAAGAAAGAGTTGAAACTTGGAAAATTTGCATTGAATAACACCTTGTTATATCAAAATGTGAATGATGAAACAAAATCAATTAATGTACCTGATTTCGTGATTAGAAATACCTTCTATTATTCCAATCATTTTTTCAAGAATAAGGCGCTTTTCTTACAAACTGGAGTCACTTTAAATTATTTTACAGATTACTCCATGGATGCCTATGATCCATTACTAGCTGAATTTTACACACAAAATACGACCAAAATGGATGGTTTTCCGAGATTAGACTTTTTTGTCAATGCAAAAATCAGACAAACTAGGATATTTTTGAAGGCAGAACATTTTAATTCTTCGTTCACAGGTTATAATTATTTTTCTGCGCCGAATAATCCTTACAGAGATTTTACAATAAGATTTGGTTTGGTATGGAATTTCTTTTTATAGTTTAGGTTGTAAAGTACTGTAAATAAGGGTTTGTAGTTGTGTGATATTAAAAAGGGGAAAAAAAAGAGCAAAAAAGTTTTGGTTGTAAGAAAAAAAGGGTTGTATATTT
>NZ_JBRJGE010000008.1:0-82598 GCF_052983595.1 Psychroserpens sp. BH13MA-6
TTCCCATTTTTAGTAGATGTTGTAGTGACTGTGAGCAATGACCAAGATGTGAATTGTGTGATTAATAGTAGCCCGATACAACTATTGGCTTGTCCACCTGAAAATGACAATCCGTGTAATGCAACTGTAGCAGGTGTCAATGCCGATGATAGTTGTACAATTACAACGCCAGGTACATTATTGGAAGCTACGGATTCTGGTGTTCCTAGTGGAACTTGCGCAGGAAATCCGGATGATGATATCTGGTATGAATTTACAGCGTTGGATGAATTTGAAATTATTCAATTAACTAATATTTCGGCAGGAGCCTTTAATATCAACCATGCGGTTTATGAAGGTGCTTGTGATGCACTTGTGGAATTGTATTGTTCTGATGCTACGGCAAGTATTACACCTTCATTAACAGTAGGTAACACCTATTATATCAGAGTATTTTCTGAAGGAAGTAATCCGGAAAATTATACATTTGATTTATGTATAAGACCAGGAACAGGTAATGTTTCTGTAGATCAAACAACTTATACGATAGAAGAATTAGTGGTGGATGTCTTAATTGATAGCCCTTGTGCACAGATTACTAATATCGAGTTCTCAACTGGAACTAATTTTGGTGATGTCAATGGTATCGGCTATTTCTCAGCAGACGCGAATAGCTTCCCATTTGATGAAGGTATTTTACTAACATCTGGTGACGCGAGTCTTGCATCTGGTCCAAACTTTAACGCCATGAGTGATGGTGGATTTGGTTGGCCTGGAGATGCTGAATTAGATGCTGCCGTTGGAATTACCTCCAATAACGCATCCATCATTGAGTTTGATTTTGTGCCATTATCGGATGAAATCAGTTTTGATTTCTTAATGGCTTCCGAAGAATATAATGGAAGTACTGGAGGTACTTTTGAGTGTACGTTCTCAGATGCCTTTGCGTTCTTATTAACAGATGAGAATGGCGTAACAACCAATTTGGCCGTTTTACCTGGAACAACAACACCAATTCTTGTCACTAATATACACCCAGAAAACCCTGGATGTCCAGCGATTAATGAGGAATACTTTGGTGGTTATACACCACAGGACCTTCCTCCAATCTCTTTTGATGGTAGAACAACCGTATTTACCGCTTTTTCAAACGTAAATATTGGAGAAACTTATCATATTAAATTGGTTATAGCAGACGCAAGTGATACTGCTTTGGATTCAGGGGTATTCTTGAAAGCAGGTAGTTTTGACATTGGTGAAGTAGAATTAGGTGAAGATATTACTATTGAGGCTGGTACAGCTGCTTGTATAGGAGAGCAAATTGTGTTGTCAACACAAGCGCCTTCAGTCGACCACGTGTGGTTTAAAGATGGATTTGCAATTCCTGGAGAAACTACAAATTCGTTGGTTGTAACTGAAGCAGGTACCTATACGACGCAAATTATTTTCTCGCCATCATGTATCATTTCTGATGAAATTGTGGTTGAGTTTTTACCTTTGCCAAATATTGCGGCCACACCTCCTGATTTAGTAGGTTGTTCCATAGGTAATCAGACTGCTGTATTTGAATTGACAGATAATGATCTTCCAATTTTAGCGGATGTTGATGATGTGTCAAATTATACAGTGACTTATCATTTAACACAAGCCGATGCAGATAATGGCGATAACCCATTATCTAGTCCATACACCAGTATTTCAGATCCACAAACGGTGTATGCGTTGGTAGTTGATAACACCACTGGTTGCTCAGACACAACAAGTTTCCAATTGGTACTTGGTATCGAACCTGAAACCACGTTTACGACCGATTTTGAATATGAAGTTTGTCCGAATGCAACGGTGCCAATTATTATTGAAGCGACACCAGTGAATTATAATACTTCTGAGGTATCCATTAATTGGTACTTGGATGGTGTCTTAATCTCTGGTGAGAACGGATTAACATTACCAGTGTTATTAGCAGGTGATTATGAAATAGAAGTAATTTTCAACGATACTGGTTGTTCAAGTATTACAACGCAGACCGTTATTGAACTTGAAACTTGTGTGATACCTCAAGGTATTTCGCCAAATGGTGATGGTATGAACGATACTTTTGATTTAAGTAGTTACAATGTGAGTAAATTGGAAATATTCAATAGACTAGGAACATTAGTATATTCTAAAAGAAATTATACGGATGAATGGCATGGTCAATCCAACGATGGAGATGAATTACCGGTAGGAACTTATTTCTACACTATGGAATATGAGGATGGCAAGCAGAGAAGTGCTTGGGTATACATCCAAAGATTGCAATAATTAATCAACCATAAATGTAAAAAGCCTCTAACAACTGTTGTTAGAGGCTTTTTTTGTATTTATAGTATCAGTAAATATTCTGTTTATAATCGTATTAAAATGCCAATAGTAAAATGATTGATAGAACAATACAGCTTACTAGCAAGCTCCAAAGTAACCAAATATTGTAGAACGCAGGTTTTACTTTACTATTTCGGGTGGCATTAAGTACCTTTCGTTTCTTACCGCTATATTGGATCCAATTCTTAAAGCAAATAAAAAGAGCTGCTATAATGAAAAGGGCCCAAGCCTTTTCCGAGGACATGGTTACAGAGTTCATTTCATTGAGAAATAAAGCGACCACTATTCCTGAGAGCAATAAAAGACTGCACTGAAGTCCTGAAATATAGAATAAGGCTATATTATTGGCTTTCTTTTTATAGATAGGCTTGTAATACTGAAATACGTTAAAAAATAGCAAATCAAATGTGGTCATAACATGGTGTTTAGAGATAAAAAAACCACATCGTTAAAGATGTGGTTTTTTTATTTTTATTTCAGAAGATTATTGAACAGTAACAAAGACATTATCGACATGAATTGTCGTGTTTAAATTACTGTTATCACTACCTGTATATACAAAAGCGATATAACCTGTACCTGAGTATGATGATAAGTCAATAGCACCAGAATCTGCCCAAGTAAACCACTCTTCAAAATCAACTTCTAAACTCGATGTGAAATCTAATTCCTCCCAAGTAGCATTACCTACGTTAGCTTCAGTTCCATCAAAATCAGTAGAGATATATACCTTTAATGCATCATGACCAGCATCTGGATAAGCGTGTTCAGTTTGGAATGATAACACCTCACCATCTTCAGCATCTAAATCCATTGGAGGTGAAATTAACCAACCAATATTACTAGATTCATTAGTTCCGAAAGCAGAGAATTCAGCGTATCCATTTCCTTGGTATACTTGTTCTGTCCAAAATTCAGAACCTGCTTGTGCAATATTCAACCAACCGTCTACGTCAAAATTTGTATTATCCGTCACATCGTTGAAATTCGCCGAGATTAATGGCTCTGGACATGGGTCTGGGTTATCAAAGTTGATAGCCTCTGGAGTATTTAAATAAATGGTATAAAAGTCATCAAAGAAATCACGAGTCAAAATACCATCAACACTACCTCTATTATCAGGTAATGTAAGCGCTTTAAAGTCGGAGAATGTACTCGTACTTAAAATCACACTAGATCCTAAACAGTTTTCTAAGACACGCTCACCATCAAAGCTATCACCACTTTCTGATGCGAACGTCATACCAACTTGATCTTCTCTGAATTGCATATTAGTAAGTCTGATATATTGACTTTCCAAGGCATTTGAGAATTCACCAATACTCACTTCTTTAGGAACAATGGTTGCAATTTCCTCAGATCTTAAGACATGCTCAGGAACCAAAGAACTCGCAATTCTGTTTAACTCATCACCATCTAAACGACCTAATTGAACAACACCGTTATCTTCAGCTACAGAAAGTCCGTTTAATTTGATAAATACTTTACGTCCAAATTCAAAGCGTGTAAATACAGGGTTGATATCAATCTGTACTACGATAGCCGCTGTTGGATTTTCAGGAGCATCTTGTAACACTAATTGTTTATAGAAGTTACCACCTTCGTCACTAGAAACGACATAGCCCTCCATGTATCTGTCAGAATTGTATTCTAATGTCATTGGTTCACCTTCTTGATAATAAGCTCCTAAAACGGAACTGATACTTACTTTTTGTTCTTCAGGAAAGTCAACAACTGTTGCATTTACTGTATTTGGTGTTTCAAAATCATCATCTTGAACACAAGCACTAAATACTACTAAACTCACCGCAAGTAGCATGATTTTGTTAAATTTAATTGTTTTCATTTTTTCTTTTTTTTGTGACCTTTTAACTTAGGTCGAAATTGTAAAATTTATTTTTTAGCTTTTTTTTAAAACCTAAGATACACATTTAAATAGTAAGTTGTACCATAGCCGAAGAAGTATCTGGAACCAAATACTTCACCATTCGCTCTTGATTTGTCTTCTAAAACTCTATCATAAGTTGCTAATCTTGATTGCTCAAAACCACCAGTTCTGTAAGTTTCATTAAAGACATTATTAATTGTAGCGAAGAAACCGATGAAATAATCGTTAATTTTCCATGATTTTCCACCTACAACATTTACTAACATATAACTGTCAAATTGTTCTTGTTGCAATAATTCTCTAGCAACGGTTTCGTCGTAGTCAGTAATAGGTTGACCATCAAAAGCTGTCGTGAAATTTGAAGAACGTCTTAAACCACTTGCATCAACATAAGCGTTAGAGAAGAAGTTAGATGTAATTCCAATATTCCAATAATCAGGGTCACGATATTCAAAGCCTACTTGATAAGCACGCTCAGGTCCTCCAGCAACATGCAAGTCTTTTAAGTTAGTTGTACCGTCTCCAAATGTCAACTCTCCATCAAAATCATCACTTGTTAAGTACAAATTAGGATTGTTATTAAACGTATACTGACCAACAGACGCAGCGGCTTTCAATTTAATTGTTGGTGTTACTTGTGCTTCGATACCCAATTCTGCTCCAATATGACGTTTTTCAATATTCGTCATGACTTCTTGAACAAAAGCATCACCTGTATCTAACCCTAGACCTGCTAAATCTTCTGTAAAATAAAATCCGATGTCCGTTCCGTTTTCAAACCCTGCATAAAAACCTGTTAATCTAGCTTTGACAATCGGTGATCTAAAAATATAGCTCACATCTACTGATTGGATTTGCTCACTTTCAAGGCCTGTTACAATGTTATTGTTTTGTCTTGCATTGCTAAACGAATTTCTAATGGTAGGCGCTTTAGTAAAGTAACTACCGTTAATGTCAACTAAGTGTCTTCCAGTTATTTTGTAGGTCGCACCAGCTTTAACACCATAATTTGAGAAATCCAATTTTTCACTTTTCCCGAACGATTGCGAACCTAAGAAATTTCCATTTTCATAAAGACCATTTCTTTGATACGTTGTTTGAGAGAGGTTGGCTCCTAAGTAGAAATCGACTTTGTTATAGTTAAACTGAGCTTGAGCGAATCCAGAGATGACGTTCGCATCAATTATATAATTGTATTTATAACGATCACCTTCTTGAACAATTCGGTTAGGATTATTGACATCACTTTGTGCGATGGCTTCTAGTCCAATCGTAGAATCAGGATCTGTTTCTTCTGCAAAGAAGTCAACATCTAGGAAACCTGTACCTCCTAAAAGATCTTTAAGTTCTGCGAAGTTTTCACTTTTTAAATTTCTATAACTTAATGAAGCATTTAATTTAATACGTTCAGTTAATTCGGTATCAAAAATGGTATTCACAGTGATCTGTGTATCATCATTTCTGTCTTCTTGTATCGCATAAATTGAATTACCTCCTTGCGCTCTCACTATGGCGTTACCTAAGTATAGAGCATCCCAGTCTAACTGCCCGTCATTTCTGAAGTTTTGCTCAGCTAAATAAGCTTGCTCATAGTTAAAGGCCGTTGGGTTATCAAATCTTAGTTGGTAACTAGGTAAGTTTTGGTAGTAAGCTGGATCAGGGTTTCTAGCACCACCAATATAGGCTGCACTTCCATTAAAATTAACTAAGCGCGTTCCACCATTATCTATTCTCGTGTTTCCAATTTTACCAAATTGATAAGCCACATTCGTATTTAATCTTGTTTTGGTTGAGATGTCCCAAAAATGGTTTAACATTAAGATAGGTTCTTCTATATCTCTTGTTCTAGAGTTTCTGATTTCACCGTTCTGCTCTCCCCAAAATGGGTTGTATTCTCGTCCTTTAAGTTCAAAAACTTCTTGTGTGATTGCTGTTGAACGACCACGTCGGTTCTGTGCGTATATAGAGGTAAAGTTAATACTGTGCTTTTCGTTGATTTGTTTTTCAACGGCAGCAAAAAATGAATTAGAATCATAGAGTGTTCCATCTACAAAACCTTCATCACCATAACGACGTGAAGCAAGCACAGAATAAGACCAGCCTCCTTTTAATAATCCTGAGTTATAACTTCCCATGATTCTACCAGTGTAGCTTCTGTTGGCGCTCGCGTAAGATACACGGCCTCCTTTTCTATATTTAGAAGCTCTCATGATGATATTATTGGTACCTGCTAAATCACCAAAGGTGTAGTCATTAGCAGACATACCCATTGTAAATTCTTGATTACGCTGTACATCATTTAATCCACCCCAGTTTCCCCATTGTGGTCTTCCATTAAATTGTTTGTTCATTTCTACACCATTGATAAGCACCTTACCATTGGCGTTGTCTAAACCACGAGGTCTAAAAAACGTGCTACTAAAATCAAAAGCAGCAGCATTTAAAAATACATCTCTTGACGATTGCAATAAACCAGATACGTTATCTGTGAGTCCATCGTCTTCACTGTTCAAATTGTCATCAGAGATTGAGATGATAAAGAGATCTTTTTTATCACTAGAGTCATAATCGAGGGTCATTCCGCTGATATCCACAGTTTGACCTTCATTTACAACAATAGGATAACGTTTGGTAACATAACCTACTTTTTCAATTTTTAAGACTTGTTCGCCTAATGGGACAATCGTCTTAAATTGAAACTCACCATTTGCATCCGTCGAGGTGGTCTGCAAGGTTTCTTCAATAGTGATAGTTACATCAGGAATTGGCTCACCCGTAGTGCCATCAAGCACACTACCTTTTACTATGGTCTCTTGAGCATAGCCAGTAAACGCAGAGAAAATTCCGAATAAAATAATCAGTAAACTTTTTTTCATGCCTATTCTTACTTGTTAATAATTGTTCTGCATTAAATAATAGTTATTTAAGGCGTGCAAATTTACATTATTTATAATAAATACATACTTTTGGCTCGACATTTGTAAACATAATAACGATAACATAATATACATACTATGAAACCATTACATTTTTCTTTAGTTGTTGCTTGTTTCTTGTTGACAATCAGTGGATTTTCTCAAGATAGTGAAAAGGAAAAACGCTTTAAAGTCCACACAGTGGCATTCTACAACTTAGAAAATTTATTTGACCCAGTAGATGATACTACTAAGTTTGATGAAAGAAGTCCTATCATGGAGATGCAAGGCGGTCGCGAAGAAGTTTATGCAAAAAAAGTACACAATATGGCACGAGTTATTGCTGATATTGGTACCGATGTCACAGGCAATTCTCCGGCAGTTATTGGTGTTTGCGAGGTAGAAAATAGAGAGGTGCTTGTCGATGTTGTCAATGATCCATTATTGTTGGCTAGAAACTATGGAATTATTCATTATGAGTCTCCAGATGTAAGGGGTATTGACGTAGCTTTACTCTATCAAAAGGAGTTGTTTAGACCCATCAGCCATAGTTCACATGAGGTAAAAATTTATGATGATAACACTAGAAAGCGACAACACACGAGAGATCAGCTTCTAGTGTCTGGTGAGTTAGATGGTGAATTAATTCATTTAATAGTTAATCACTGGCCGTCTAGAAGCGGTGGAGAGGCACGTAGCAGACCTAAACGTGTTGCAGCCGCCAAAGTGAATAAGCAATTAATTGATTCACTACAATCAAAAGACCCGTATGCGAAGATCTTAGTCATGGGAGATTTAAATGATGATCCTACGAATGACAGTGTTAAGGAGGTTTTAAAAGCAAAGGCTGATAAGGAAGATGTAGAATTGAAAGGTATTTATAACCCTTATGAAGATATGTTTGTAAAGAAAGGTTATGGAACTACCGCCTATCGTGATGCATGGAGTTTATTTGATCAAATTATGGTCACACAACCACTGATAGAGAAAGACGATTACTCCTCATTTAGGTTTTATAAAGCTGGAATCTATAACAAGGTGTATTTAACAACGCCAAGAGGTCGATGGAAAGGTTATCCTTTTAGAAGTTTTTCCGCTGGATTTACTGGTGGATTTAGTGATCACTTCCCAGTGTATGTTTACCTTATTAGAGAGGTAGAATAGTCATTTAAAAACTGAAGAATATAAAAAAAGCGTCATTCATTGAATGACGCTTTTTTAGTTTTGTTTTTTTACAACCAATTACTCCAGGGAATTCTCGATAATACGAGAATTAAGCCTAGCGTATAAAAAATGGCTAACATTTTGAATTTTGGTTTTGATGTTAATTTCTTTTTATGTTTTGAATAACCAATAGTGATAGCTGCTACGGCTAAAATCCCTACAAAAGGGTGTTCTACCGCTAATAATCTTGAAAAAGAGTCCAATCCTCCCATACCGTTATTACTAATGTTTTGTAATCCAAAAGGTGACGTAAAATATAAGACGAGACCAATTAACAATTGAATATGGGTGACAATTAAAGTAAATAATGAAATTCTAAAGTCAATAGCGTGAAACTCCTTTCCGCTGAAAAACTTTACAAGTGCGTTAACAGATGCTATAACAAGCATTAATAATACAAGATATGCCCAATAAGAATGTAGCATTTTTACGACTTCGTACATCATAAATATTTTTAAGATTAGTGAAACAAAGGTAATGATTAAACTGGTTTACCTTGTCATCATTTCAGCAACAATTTCATCTAAGAATAATACACGTAAACGCCAATCACGATGATCACAATTACTAAACCTGCTATCTTAGCATGCTTCCATGGTGTAATATCCACTTCTTCCGTGAAATGTTGTTCATAAGCGACTTCTCTCGGTTTGAAATAACCAATGATGAGCATAATTACAACATTCAGGAGAAATAAAATGGCCATGATGTGCAAGAAATGTGGGTACGCATCAACTTCTATAATCTTTAGTGCTTCAGGAGAGGTAATGCCAGCAGCCTCGGCTTCTGCAAGGGCATTGTCTATTCGAGAAGGTCTTACGAAGAACTCACTCAAAATATACAAAATAGAGCCAGATACCAGTCCAATTTTGGCAGCAATAGCTGGGACCTTTTTTGTCACAAATCCGACAAAAATAATCGTCAATATTGGAATGCTATAAATACCATTCACCTGTTGTAAATAACTAAAAATACTATCCAAGTCAGATAAGAACGGAGCAATGAGCATCGCGCCAATGGCTAGTATGATCCCAAATAACTTACCGTATTTTACCGTCGTTTTTTCATCAGCGTCCTGATTAATGTGTTGCTTATAAATGTCTATCCCAAAAAGGGTTACAGAACTATTAAGAACACTGTTAAATGAACTTAGAATTGCACCAAAGAGTACCGCTGCGAAGAACCCTATGAGTTCAGGAGGAAGTACTTTTTTTACTAATTCACCGTAAGCCTGATCTGGGGCAGAAACATCTAACATGCCCTTTTGATGCATATAATAGGCGATGATTCCTGGGAGCACAACAATTAACGGACCTAATATTTTGATGAAAGAACCCAGTAAAAGTCCTTTTTGTCCTTCCTGAAGGTTTTTAGCTCCTAAAGCACGTTGGATGATTTGTTGATTTGTTCCCCAATAAAATAATTGCACCAACATCATACCTGTGAAAATTGTAGCAAACGGAACCGATGCTGTTTTGTCTCCAATAGAATTAAATTTTTCTGGTATTTCAGTTTGAAGAGCAGCCATTCCATCAAAAATACTGCCGTCACCTATAATCATCAATCCAAAAACTGGAATTAATACACCGCCAATTAACAGGCCGATGGCGTTAATTGAATCTGAAACTGCAACGGCTTTTAATCCACCAAAAACAGCATAAATTGATCCTATGATTCCTATGCCCCAAATACAAATCCATAATGCGACATTATCAGATACACCTAATAATTCAGGAACATTAAACATACCGCTAATAGCCAAAGATCCAGAATAGAGTATTGTTGGTAATAGTACGACAACATATCCTGTTAAAAATAAGGCAGAAGTCAATGTTTTTGTGGTAACGTCAAATCGATTTGCTAAAAACTGAGGGATGGTAGTTAAACCACTTTTTAAGTATCGCGGTAATAAGTAGAGCGCTGTTACAACCATGGCGATGGCTGCTAAAGTTTCCCAAGCCATCACCAAAATTCCTTCAGTAAAGGAAGATCCATTGAGGCCGACTAACTGTTCTGTCGATAGATTTGTTAATAATAGCGATCCTGCAATCACACCAGCAGTGAGACTTCTTCCACCAAGAAAATAGCCATCAGAAGACGACTCATCCGTTTTTCGTGTTGCGTAATATGAAATTATAGCTACAAGTGCCGTGAATCCGACAAAAGAAATTAATCCAATCATAATATTAGTTAGTTTAGACGTGTAAATTAATATAATTTGTAGTTAAATTCACAAAAAAACAGTTAATTTAAGTTGATTGTATGGTTTTTGTAGCGGAGATTTCCCCCATTATTACGCAATATTTAGCAAATTCATAAAACCACTAGTTAAAGTGATATTGATATGCGTCGCTGAGATTCGTTGCCATACTCATCAACAACGGTAATGATATGTTCTCCAACCGTTGGTGTAATGGCCCACTCATGAATATCCTTTGTTTCCCCTAAATAAGTGTTATCTAAATACCAAAACACTTTAGATTCTGGTTTTGAATGGGCGATTTTGAGTACCATATCGTTTGTCTTTCCATTAAAGTCTCTGGGAAGATAATGGATGTTATCTTTTTTAGGATATATAAAGGCCATGGATGACTGCGTATTACCTTGACAATCCAAACGTAATTTTGGTAGTGGTTTGTAAAAAGGATTTTTGTTTTTATAATAATGCGCTTCAATCGGATCTAATACGAACCAAGGCTGATGTTTGATGTCATTTATGGACTCACATGATGAATTCACTTGATAAGTTTCGGTTGGATCAACATGGGCTAAAACATGATAGGGACAAGGTGCCGTTTTTAATCCGCTATTCTGAATATAAGTTAATTCAGTTTCGTCACAAATTATTGAAGCACGATGACCACTTTTTGAGCAGATACTAACTTCTTGCATTTCATCAAAAGGTTTTGAAAACCATTCACTATGAGGTAAAACGTCAAAAACATCGAATAATATAGGAGCTGCGGTTTGAACACCCACCAAACCAGGTCTGCCTTCACCATCAGCATTTCCTACCCAAACTCCAACAACAAAATCTTTAGTGGTTCCAATAGCCCATGCATCCCTGAACCCAAAACTGGTTCCTGTTTTCCAAGCAATTTGTTTGGCGCTATCATAGAACTCCCAACTTTCATCCCCTTGTGGGCGATTTACTTTTTTTAAGCTCTCATAGGTCAGATATATTGAAGCAGCATCATAGAGTGTTTTATGAGTTGTTTTTTCACCAAAGTCTATCGTCGTATTAGCCATTAATACGGGTTCTAAAAATTCATTGCTGTAATATTCACTTGAGGTTTCAGAAAAATGATTAAGCGTTGAAGAAAGAGCCGCGTAACTTTTACACAAATCCCATAGATTACTTTCGGCACCACCTAGAATTAAAGATAAGCCATAGTGATTTGCATGATATTTTAGATCCTTTAATTGCAATTGACTCAAATATTCATGAAAACGATCTAAACCGAAATCTTGAAGCATTCTAACGGCAGGAACATTTAAAGATCGTGACAAGGCATGACTTGCAGGAACCACGCCATCATAGGTTTGATTAAAGTTTTCCGGATGGTAACTTCCAAATTGCGTTGGGATATCTTTTACCAAAGTATTGGGTAATAGGTCACCAGAATCTAGCATGGCAGCGTAAAGAAATGGTTTTAATATACTACCTGTGCTTCGAGGTTTATCGATGATGTCTACATCTTTCTGATGTGCTCTATCTGAAGGGGTATTGCCAACGTAAGCAAGTACTTTTCTCGAATGAACATCCAATACCAATACCGCTGCATTGTGAATTTCATTTTGCTTAAGAAGATTGTAATGTTTTTGGACGATAGTGTTAGCGCGTTCTTGAAGTGTTAAGTCAATGGTCGTTTGAATGCGTTCTCCTCTATGGATTTGCGCAACTTTTTGTAGTAAATGAGGCGCAATTTGAGGTAAAGCATATGGTTTAGTTGGTAAATGTTCAGCAATGGATAACTCATATGTCAACGAGTCAATGATTTGGTTATTCAAAAGTTTCAGAAGTAAGCGATTGCGTTTCTTTAGTAAACGTTCTTGATTTTTACCAGGATAAATAAGGCTAGGGGCATTAGGCAATACAGCTAAAGTCGCATTTTCTGCCCAAGATAGTTGATGCGCATCTCTATTGAAATATCGCCATGCTGCCGCATCTAATCCAATAACATTGCCACCAAAAGGGGCATTACTGCAATAGTAGGCCAAGATGTCTTTCTTGGATTCCCGCAGTTCCAATCGCGTTGCTAAAATAATTTCTTTTGCTTTTTCTAAGTAAGTTCTGGAAGTTCCTTTTCGCGAGAGCCTTATAACTTGTTGTGTTAAGGTACTTCCTCCGCGTTGAACTTCTCCTGAGCTTAAATTCTGCTTGAGCGCTTTAAAAATAGAGATAGGGTTGAAACCTGGATGGTCATAAAAATAAGCATCTTCAAACTGCACAATGCAGGTTTCAAATTTTTCTGGAATGCTATCATTATAAGGAAATCGCCATTGGCCATCGCTAGCAATCTGTGCACCTAAAAGTTGATTGTTTTCACTCGTTATGACGGTTGATGTAGGGTCTTCAAAGAGTTGCTTAGGTAAGCAAAATGCGTAAGCAATGAGCAACACGATGATAACGATTGTTCGCTTTTTATGACCTTTTATGTAATTGACAAATGTCATTCTCTTTCAAAATTATAGAAGCGCTCCACACGACAAATGCGTACTTTATACCATGCATACCAGTCCTTAATGCCTTTTTGTTGTGCCACCAAATGATCCGTTTGTTGCTTCCATTGTTTAATAGCTTCCAAAGATTCCCAATAGCTTACCGTAATTCCAATAGCATCTCTGGCACTTTCCATGCCTAAATACCCTTTTTGTCGTTGTGCTAGTGCTTCCATTTGAGTGGCCATTTCATCGTAACCATCAATTTGACTCGTGTGTTTTGATGTAAATATGACGGCGTAATAAGGCTTTGTTGTTTTCATAATTTATTTTTCAATCGTAACCCATCGACCTTTATTTCTCACAAAGAAATCGTTGTCATACATAGCTTCCACTTGAGTTCCAGGTAAGTAATAAGTACCTAAATAAGCAGCATTTAACATGACTGTGAATACTTTAGTGTCATGATTCCCTCGCTGAGGTAAATCAAAATAAAAATTCACACGATCATCTCTTATATCTGTATATCTGGCTGTACTAGTCGTAGTATCACCAAAATCAGTAAATCTAGTATTGACAATCTCCCAACCAGATGGAAATATTTGTGTAAGTGCGACGTCTCTAACCGATTCATTTTTTAAATTGCTCACGCTAATTCTGGCGACAATATCCTGTCCTTGTTTTAGTTCCGATGGATTGAGACGATTGCCTTTCATATCTTGGTAAATGACTGAAACACTTAAACCGCGTTGTTCTGCCAATTCTTCGCCAAGAGGGAGTTTTCCTGAATTCAATACACGTACATAAATAAGGTTATCTGCATTGTTTTGCATACGTATCGTGTTGGAACCGTCTTGTACCGGTAACTCACGCTGTGCAATTGTACTTTTAGTGGTGATGGTTTCAGTTTTGCCGTTGAAGGTATAATTAAAATTCATATCCTTTCCACCATTGGCTTCCACGAGTTTTGCCATCGCTAGAAGGCTGTACGCTGTTGTTTGAGTGCTCATCCAGTCGTCGCTCGATAATGATTTTGCAATGGATGCAGCAACAGATTGCGCTTGAGGATTTTTTGTAATAATCATGGTTTCTAATGCCATAGCTCGGTTGCGATCTACAGAACCATAGGTATAATAATTAGACGCTCTTGGTTCAAAATTGATGTTAGCCGATTGTGAAATCTGTGTACTCGCTTCTTTTTGTCCCGCTAAGGCATAGGCTGCCGCTAAGCGCCATTTAGCTTCATTAGAGAGTTCACTAAATTCTCTTAATCTATTCATAGAAGCGAGATCTGGGCTACCAGCTAAAGCCAGAGTATACAAGCGGTAAGCTTGTGCTAAATCCGAATTATAACGGCTATAAGTAGGTCTCCAATCTCTAGCCGCTTGTTTTTGATAACTTATCCAATTGCTTTTAAATGTTAGTGGCAGTACAAATCCTTTCTTTTCTGCTTCTATCATAAAATGACCTGCATAGCTAGTGCCCCAATCGTTTGCTGTATTTTCACCCATCCAATAGCTTAAGCCACCATTTGGTCTTTGGAAATTTCCGAGGCGACGAATACCGTTTTCGATATGAGACTGAATCTCTTTTTTCTTTTCATATTTTAAGTCGAAAATATCTGCTAAATATAATTGAGGGAATACGCCTGAAGTTGTTTGCTCCACACAACCATGAGGATATCTAATCAGATACTGTAAACGACGTGTAAAATCCATTGGTGGCAAGGTTGAAAACTCCACTGTAGCACTATTACTGCCAGTGACACCAAAGGTGTTGAATGTTAAACTTTGCTCACCATTTCCCTCTAGTTTTGTAGTCTCATATATGGATGTGAAAGGATTCGGATTTACAACATCTAATGCTACTTTGTAGGTTGATTTTTCACCGTTTCCACTAGCAATGACTTCCACGGTTTGAATGCCTTTCGCTTTACTGACATCCAATTCGAAATACGCCATTTGCTCGTCTGGTCTCTCAAAAGTTAATTGCTGCGATTTGTTCCCAACTACTGAAATACCGTCACTTAATTTTAAGTTTAAGCTCACATTTTTAACCTTTGGTTCCATTGCAAAGACTGTAACTGGTAAGGTCACTTTTTCTCCAGGGCTCAATTTCCGTGGTAAAGTGGCTAAGACCATTAATGGTTTTTTAACTTCCACAGATTTATCTGTGCTGCCATAAGCTTCTGATGTATGATTACCTGCGATAATCATAGTTCGTACGGCACCAATATAGTTGGGCATTTTTATCACATGCGATTGCCGTTTTCCAGCTTCCAACTGAAAAGGTCCCAAATAGGTAACAACCGGTTTGAAGCGATTGGCTTTTTTGTTTTTTCCTTTGGCAGCGCTACCGTCACCACCAATCGCGAATACCTGATCAATACTGCCTGAATAAGCGCCAATCACATCATCAAAAATGTCCCATGTTTTAACACCAAGAGCTTCACGCGCATAAAACGCATCCCAAGCGTTGGGCGTTTTAAATCGGGTAAGATCCAAAAGTCCTTCTTCCACTACAGCCACGGTATAGGTCATTGGTTTCTTGTTTTTTTCAGAGACAAAAATTTCAAATTCTTGTTCTGGTCTTAAAACACTTGCCATGCGTAATTCGGGCTCCAAAATGGTTTTTGGATCCTCTACCATTATTGGAATCACACCGTATAATCGAATCGGTAAATCGTTACTTGTTATCGCATGTGGTTGCAGCAAGGAAATATTTATAAACACATTAGGCGCCATTTCCGAGGTAATAGGAATGGTCACTTTTGTTTCTCCCTTCATTGTTTTTACCCATTTATGTTCGATCACTTCAGAGCCGTTTTCAATACTAATTAAGGCACGACCTTCCATACCTGATGGAAATTTAATCGTAGCCGTTTCACCAACATCATACTTCTCTTTATCTGAAGCAAAAACGAGCATCTTCGCAGCTTCCTTATCATTACCTGTTGCAATGCCAGACCAGTTTTTATAAAAATACGCCGTACGACCTGTGGCGTGTCCACTCACGGGATCATAAACGCGAATGAGGTAACGACCTCGATCGTTCTCAGGAATTTTTAAAGTGAATGTTGTTTTACCATTCGTGTTTGTAGATACTTTTTGATCCAAAACAGGTCTGTGATAATTACTCGATACATAGCTGGAAAGGTTATCATATGATGAATTCCACCACCAACGCCATTCAATTTTATATACTTTGATCTCCAATCCTTCTCGTTTGAGGCCTTTTCCATTTTTGTCAACCACCACCACATCGAATGTTTGATCCGTATCCGTAAAATAGGAGCCATATTGATTACCTTCTGGTGAGCGCAATCCAACATAGGATGAATAAGGTGAGTAAGTTTTTGTAAACGCATCCAATGAGAAATCACCGCCATTTTCAAATGCGCGAACTAGAAATTGTGCGTTCAGCATTCCAGGGGCATTCTTTCCGATATCCAATTTAGTTGCGATGGTTGCTTTACCCTCGGCATTGAGGTTACCATCGAAAATATTCAGTTCTTCTGTGTTAAAGTTTTTAGATGGATCAGTGAATACGTAATCTTTATAACCATTAAAACTCGTATAAGTTGTGCTGAATTTTGCTTTAACTTCTGCTTTGATATGTTTCGCAGGTGCACCATGAAGCCATTTGACGTCTATGGTTCCATCTATAGGTTCATTGCTTGCGAGAATCTCTTGTTCAAAATCGACTTTAATTTTCAGTCGGTTAGGCTTAACAGTTTCTATTTTCAAGGATTTATAAAATTGAGCGCCACCTACAGAAACTTTAGCATTATAGTTACCTGTTTTCCCTTCAGAAGACGTCGGCACTATAAATTTGTAGAAATTATTGACATGATCTGCCGTCACATTTTTATAAATAAGCTTGCCATTAGGGTCTGTGATTTCCATTTTTACAGGATGACCATTGGGAAGTTTATTCGCCTTATCGTTCAGTATAAAAGTTAAGAAGAGTGAGTCTCCTGGTCGCCAAACACCACGTTCGCCATAGATATAACCTTTAAGACCACGTTGTAGATGATTCCCTGAGACATCAAATTTGCTCAACGATAGTGAGTTACCATCAGTTAACCTCAAATAACTATTATTGTTTCCTTTTGTAGCAATGGCAAATGCCGCGTGTTTATTGGCATTGTAGACCGCTAAGCCTTCACTATTTGTAGTCACAGAACCAATTTCTTGTTGTTGGAAATTGTATAAGGTAATTTTGGTATTGCCTTCAGGGTTGGTTGTTAGAATATTTGTTACCGCAAAATAGTAACGGTTATTAGTGCCTTGTTTGACGATGACCCCTAAATTAGATGCTAGTAAATTTTGAGCGATTATTTTATTTCCGTTATAATAGGCCTCATGACAAGGGTTATCACGCTGTCTCCAATTATAGGTGTAGTTACGATATCTATAAGCCCTGTTATCCCAATACGCTTCCTCTTTTAACTCTTCGTCCTCTGTCATCACATCAGAGAATTCGTCGTTATAATAATCTTCCTCATAGTAGTAATCCTCATACGCATCATTGTCGTTTAGATTTGGATCAGGATTGGCGCTGCAATCGTAGAGAGAGTAGTTTTTATTAAAGCTAAGTTCTACTCTATAAATGGCGCCTATATCGGCTTTGAAGAACTTCGATAAATCCACGCTATAGGCTTTCCATTTCCCGAAGTTTTCTGAGGGGCTTTGTAGTTGAATAGTTTGCTTAGCGATGCGACGACCTACCCGTTTTATTTCACTTTCATTATTACCATTTAAAGGATTGTCTTGAAGAAATTGTAACACATTATCCTCATAAATTTTAATGACTCTTACATCTACCGCACTGAGGTTGACTGCTTCGAAATTGAATTTTAAGTCATTAGAATTTGGAAGAATTGTGCCATTACTGATGAGTCGCACTTGCGGTTTTTGTTCTTCAAAGGAAATGGCTTCGGAAAAAGGGCTTTTCAGTTTGAATCCATCGGTGTTTTTAATGCCTTGGAATACATCTACCTGAATTTGACCCACTAATTTCGTGTCAGGATAGACCTTCAGTACATTTCCAACAACCACAAACTTAGGGTCTTTCACATTTTGAATGGTCACTAATCCGTCGAAATTTTGTTGTGTTTTAATCGGGTCTGAAAAATTTATATAGAGAAATTGTTCAGGGCTTTTATAGGCTTCAACATTTACAATCTTAAAATTGTTGATCCCTGGAATATTAATTGTATTCTTACCTTTATTACTCGCATTTATTGGTGTGCCATCCCATTCTACAATGATATCAGAATCGTCTATCAATCGGTTAATACTATCTATCTTAAATTCAAAATACTTTGCGTGTGTATTGATCCCTTTAAATTCTAATTTTAGAGGTTTGTTATTTTGAGTTACCGAAACCAATTTTTTAGCATCTTCTAATGAAATCACATCAGCAGATTTCACAACGGCTTCTAAATATTGCCACTTTTTGCTATAAGATTGCAATTCGTTAGTGATGATATTGAAATTAGGCGTGATAGTTTTAAAACTGAACACATAATCTTCATAATCTTTTGGCATTTCCTGATATATCTTATCAAGTTTTACAGTTACTGTATATTCTGTCCCAGGATCTAAATGTTCGCTCGGAGTAAAGACTAAGGTGTGTTTGTTTGCTGCTTTTAAAGTTCCTTCCACGTATGGTGACACAGTGATAAGGGCGTCTTCTATTTGTTGTTCCATGTCCCAACCTTCTACATCAGACGCTAAATTAACGGTAATGGGTTCTGCAACTGATTGTAACCCTGAAGACGTGTAGCTAATGTAATCCCTAAATTTGAACAGGCTGTCTGTGTCTTGCTGAGTAGTTGTCTTTTTCTTGCAAGAAAAAATTATGAGTAAGGACAAAAGGGATAAGACTAGATGTTTTAGTTTCATGGTTACGACTGTTTTTGTTATGGTTTGCAAGATGCGTCCAAGCTATCGATTTGATATTTGAATACTATAAAGCTATCGTATCTTAGTGGTTTTAAGTACTGCTTAATGTTATTTGAAGTCACTAATTTAGTATTCGTTGTGAAAGAAAAAGAATTCGTAATAAATCACGTTCAGTTAATAATTACTGTTTATAAATCCCGATTTCTAATTCACCTTGAGCGTTCATAGTAGCGCGATACATGCCAGCCGTATTAAATTCAGCTACCATATGACCATCCTTGTCAACGGCAACTATACCGCCATTTCCTCCTAGTTCTGGAATTTTCTTTTGTATAACTTCTTTTGCGGCTTCTTCGAGTGATATACCTTTATATTGCATGAGTGCGGAAATATCGTGAGCCACCATTCCGCGAATAAAATATTCGCCCCATCCAGTACTTGATACCGCACAGGAATTATTATTAGCGTAAGTCCCAGCTCCGATGATTGGAGCATCACCAACTCTGCCATAGCGCTTGTTTGTCATACCTCCTGTTGAGGTGCCTGCAGCAAGATTCCCATATTTGTCCAAAGCAGCACAGCCTACAGTTCCGAATTTTGAGTTTTTGATTTCCGAGTCGTAGAACGCTGTTTTTAAATCTTCCGAATTTGTTTGAGTTTCTGATGCCTTCACACGCTCTAAAGCCTGAAATCGATTTTCAGTATAAAAATAGCTGGGATCAACGATAGCGAGACCTTGCTCTTTTGCGTAGGTGTCGGCTCCAACACCAGCCATCATGACGTGTGGCGATTTTTCCATGATTACGCGAGCCAAATTGATCGGATTTCTAACGGTGGTGGTGCCTGCTGAAGCGCCTGCATTCAGTGTTTTTCCATCCATGATAGACGCATCTAATTCATTGGTTTCGGCATTCGTGAAAACCGCACCTTTACCTGCATTGAAAAGTGGCGAATCCTCCATCACATTAATGGTTTTTTGAACAGCATCAAGGCTAGTGCCACCTTTTTTTAGAACGTCGTATCCAACTCTAATGGCTTCTTCCAATTTAGCTTTGTAAGCCGCCTCTTTTTCTGTGGTCATGTTTTTCTTTAAAATGGTACCAGCGCCTCCATGAATTATAATGGCAAATTCGGCAGGTTCATTTGCATTTTCGTGTGTCGTCTCTTTTTTAATGTTTTCAATACTATCGTCTGGATTTGGTAGGAGTTCACCGCAATTATAACAGATGAAAAACAAGAAGAGTAAAGGCGTAAATTGTTTCATGATGGAAGAAAATTATTCAGTGGTTTAAAGTTACATGATTAAGAAGGCTTCATCAAGGGAAAACGACTTTTTATTAGTAACTTCGCATGAAAATTTAATAATTCATAAAAATTAAGCAAATATGGAAGCAATTGCTACCGATTTCGGAATAAAAGAAGCCTTAAAGCAATTAGGCGTAAATGATATAAATGAAGGATCTTCTACAGGTTCCAATAATTTTTCAAATGGTGAAATCATTGAATCGTACTCACCTGTTGATGGTCAATTAATTGCCAAGGTAAAATCGACTACAAAAGGAGATTATGATAAAGTCATGTCTGCGGCAACTACAGCTTTTAAAACATGGCGTACCATGCCTGCTCCTCAACGAGGTGAAATAGTACGTCAATTTGGTGATAAGTTGAGAGAAAAGAAAGAAGCCCTTGGAAAATTAGTGTCTTACGAAATGGGAAAATCCTATCAAGAAGGATTAGGTGAGGTTCAAGAAATGATTGACATCTGTGATTTCGCCGTTGGATTATCGCGTCAACTGCATGGTTTAACGATGCATTCTGAACGTCCAGGTCATAGAATGTACGAGCAATACCATCCTTTAGGTGTTGTTGGAATTATTTCAGCCTTTAATTTTCCAGTTGCAGTTTGGGCTTGGAATACCGCTTTAGCTTGGGTATGTGGTGATGTCTGTGTTTGGAAACCTTCAGAAAAAACACCTATCTGTGGTGTGGCATGTCAAAATATTGCAGCGGAAGTATTTGCTGCGAATGATTTACCGGAAGGCATCTCATGTTTGATAAATGGTGACTATCGTGTTGGTGAATTTATGACACAGGATAAACGAGTGCCTTTGGTTTCCGCAACAGGATCTACGAGAATGGGTAAAATTGTTGCACAGGAAGTTGCAGCGCGTTTAGGAAAATCGCTTTTAGAACTTGGTGGAAATAATGCTATTATCGTGACTCCAGATGCCGACATTAAAATGACCGTCATTGGTGCCGTTTTTGGTGCTGTTGGAACTTGTGGACAACGTTGTACTTCAACACGTCGATTAATTATTCATGAAAGTGTGTATGATCAGGTAAAAAATGCCATAGTTGATGCTTATAAGCAATTGCGTATTGGAAATCCTTTAGATGAAAATAATCATGTTGGGCCACTTATTGATAAAGATGCAGTAAAAATGTATCAGAATGCCTTAGACAAAGTCGTTGAAGAAGGTGGTAAGATTGTTGTTGAAGGTGGTGTTGTTGAAGGTGAAGGCTTTGAAAGTGGTTGTTATGTGAAACCTGCAATTGCAGAAGCACAACCACACTATGACATTGTGCAACATGAAACATTTGCACCAATTTTATACCTACTGAAATACTCAGGATCGGTTGAAAACGCTATTGACATTCAAAATGAGGTGGCTCAAGGATTGTCTTCAGCAATTATGACCAATAATCTTCGTGAGGCAGAACGATTCTTATCTGTTCAAGGATCAGATTGTGGAATTGCCAATGTGAACATTGGTACATCAGGTGCTGAAATTGGTGGTGCCTTCGGTGGTGAAAAAGAAACTGGTGGCGGACGAGAGTCTGGATCTGATGCATGGAAAGTTTATATGAGACGTCAGACAAACACTATCAATTACACGACCGAATTGCCATTGGCACAAGGTATTAAATTTGATTTATAAGAAGTAGTTGCAATACTCATATAAAGCCACATCATTTGATGTGGCTTTTTTATTTTAACAAAGCTTTAATGTCATAATTAAAATTTACGGAACTATTTTTGAGTTAGTATTTTAAACCAACTGGTAATTGTTGGGTCTAATCGATATGAATCAACATGATATAAAACATCTTTACTGGCGTGCTGGTTTTGGTCTGACACCTAACCAGCTCCAAAAGTTATCAGCTCATCAAAGGGATTATATTGTATCAAGCTTGTTTGATGATTCCTCCACTGTGACCTATTTGGAGGTCGATACTTCAAAGTTGAATCGTTATAGCGCTAAAGGCTTATTAAAAAACAATAAGTTACGTAAAGAGTTTCGAGATTTAAATAGAGAAATGCTCAAAGAGTACAACGTACAATGGATAAAGCGTTTAGCTCAATCACCGGAAGTTTTAAGGGAACGAATGACGTTATTTTGGACCAATCATTTTGTTTGTAGAGATACAAATATGAGACATGTTCAACAGTATTACAACACCTTACGATCACATGCTCTTGGGCATTTTGGCGATTTTGTTAAAGCCATTTCAAAGGAACCTGCCATGCTCAAATATTTAAATAACAAACAGAACAGGAAGAAAAAGCCCAATGAAAACTTTGCCAGAGAACTTATGGAGTTGTTTACCTTGGGTGAAGGGCATTATTCAGAAGCGGATATCAAGGAGAGCGCCAGAGCATTCACTGGTTATAATAATACTTTTGAAGGTCAGTTCATTCTAAGAGAACGCCAGCATGACCATGACTTTAAAACGTTTATGGGTCATACAGGCCGCTATGAAGGAGATGACATCATAGACATCATATTGAAACAAAAGCAATGCGCCCATTTTATTTGTCGGAAAATTTACAGCTATTTTGTTAACGAAGCTATTGATGAACAACATGTTGAAGAAATGACAGAAGTCTTCTACAAAGATTATGATATTGGTAACTTAATGACTTATGTTTTTATGTCTGATTGGTTTTATCGCAATACTAATAAGGGCACCAAAATTAAGTCACCAGTGGAGTTACTGGTTGGAATTCAAAAGATTGTACCTTTTCGTTTTAATGATTCTAAAGACCTATTTAAAATCCAAAAACTCTTGGGTCAAACGCTTCTCAATCCGCCCAATGTGGCAGGTTGGAAGGGTGGAAAAAGTTGGATAGACAGTAATACCATTATGATTCGATTAAAACTGCCTTCCATTTTATTATCGAATTCTGAAATCTCTATTACTGAGAAAGGCGAGTTTGAGGATGCTTTTGAAGCATATTCCAAAAAAAACAGAAGGCAAAAGTTTGTGAATGTCACCGTAAATTGGGAAACCTTTGACACACAATTTAAAAACTTTAATTATGAGCACCTTAAAGCACATATCATAGTGTCTAAACTCAATTCAGGAACTGAAACCTATTTGGAGTCGCTTAAGCAATCTTCCAAACAAGACTTTTGTGTGCAACTAATGTCATTACCAGAATTTCAAATGTGTTAAAGATGGATAGAAGATCATTTATAAAACAGTCATCATTAGCGAGTAGCTTATTTTTCGTGCCGAATTTTTTAAAAGCATTTGAAAGTTTACCAGCACAATCATTGGGCTATAAGCGATTAGTCGTCATTCAGTTGGCAGGTGGTAACGACGGATTGAATACGATAGTGCCTTTTAATAATGACTATTACTATCGTTTTCGACCAAATATTTCATTAGACAAAGCCTCAATTATTAAAGCGACAGATGAGCTTGGGTTCCACCCTAGTTTGATACCTTTAAAAAAGTTGTATGATAAAGGGTATTTGTCCATCATCAATAATATTGGATACCCAAATCCGAACCGATCTCATTTCAGAGCGACAGATATCTGGCAAACAGCCAGCGGTTCACATCAAAATTGGCATACAGGTTGGATTGGACGTTTTCTGGATGCCTACGGAAATGAGCCTTATAATGCGATTGAGATTGACGACAGTTTGTCTTTGGCTTTAAAAGGAGAAAGGGGAAATGGGATAGCGGTTCAAAACCCTAATGTACTATATAAAACCTCACAAGATCCCTATTTCAAAAATGTCTTAAAGCACTATCAAGATGATCATTTGAGTGAGCACAATTTAGGGTATTTATACAAAAGCATGATTGCGGCTGAATCTTCGGCAAAGTATATTTTTGAAAAGCATAAAGCAGCTTCAAGTTCTGTAGATTATCCTCAAAATGAATTTGGAAAGCAGTTACAGACCATGGCAAAACTTATAAATTCAGGGATTGAGACCAAGGTGTTTTATGCGTCATTGGGAGGTTTTGACACACATGCACGCCAAGTGAATGTTCAATCACGACTTCTAACAATATATGCAGATAGCATCGAGGCATTTGTTAATGATTTAAAGCAAAGCGGTGGTTTTGATGACACTTTAATTGTGACATTCTCTGAATTTGGCCGACGCGTGAAGCAAAATGCTGCTTTTGGAACTGATCATGGAGCCGCAAGTAATTTATTCATTATTGGAAGTCAGTTGAAGACTCCAGGGTTCTACAATGAACTGGGAAGCTTATCAGATTTGGATGACAATGGCGATCTGAAATACAGTGTTGATTTTAGGTCGGTTTATGCAACAATACTGAGTAAATGGATGGATGTAAACGATCACACTATTTTGAAGAATACATTTCCTAAATTAAATTTTATATAAGTCTACAAAAGACAAAAACCTTGTTTCTCAATCGTAAGGACGACATTGAAACAAGGTTATATGTAATTGATTAATAGCACTGCTAAAATCGTAAAAAAATACGCACTCCTAGAAAAAAAACTATGAGCGGTAAAAAAAACTGTATGAATGGTATTTTACTATCACTTGTTGCATCGAATTTAAGAATTATAACAATTTGTTAAGGATGTAGGTATTGAATTTCAACTGAAATCTCGATGTATAAAAAAGACAAAAACCTTAAATCATTTTCGAATAATCGAATTTGAAATAAGGTTCTGTGTAATTGATTAATAGCACTGCTAAATTGCGAATATTTCGATATGAAGCTTTAAAAATTCTACAAATGACAAAAAAACCTATATGAACGGTCCAATAATGAAAATTTCATAGATAATTGACCGTTTTTTTGTGGTATTTATTTTCCGTACGACTTTTCTTTAGGCATGGGTCTAAAACGTTATTTAGTCTTTAATAAGTTGTTTTTCAACGAAATAACGCGAACTAATTTTAAAGATTTATGACTTTTTGTTAGCTTTATGGAGCTTTTAATCAATTTATGATATTATGAAATCTATTCTAAGAATTTTTGTACTGTCTTTGTTAGTAATGTTATTCTCTTGCGAACAAGACACTATTAATGATGACTCAAATTTCGATCGTAAGCCAAAACAGGAAGATGGCTGTGAAACAGCTTATGCTTATGGAAAAGAAGATGAAGCAATATGCTTTTTGAACGACCCAGACTTAACATCCAATAAATGGGGTTGGTCTATTGGCCCATTGACGGCTACGCACACTCAGTCCTACATTATATATCAAGCTGCAGGTCAATGTAACACTGATAATGGACAAGAAATTGGAACATTATATGTTCATTATGAATCTGATTATGTCTTGGTGGATTTTGTGGCTAATGACGGCTATGGTTTCTTTGAAACACATGTCTACGTAGGAAATCAAAAGTTTCCCACAAAGCGAAATGGCCAATTCACAGTTGCTCCAGGACAATATCCATTCAGTCATGATTTGCCAGATGGGGAGTCAGTAGACTCTTATAAAATTGATGATGTAGAAGGACCAATTTATGTCATAGCGCATGCAGTGGTATGTCCTTACAAAAAAGCGGATGATTAAATCTAAATAACAAAATATAATCTGGGTAGCCTTTGAAGAAAGGCTACTTTTTTTTTTAGCTATACTTTACCTTTCTCAAAATTCTCATGACTTCTTGATAGGACGTATAAACCGACTTATTATAATTTTTTAAATAAGGTTTAGCTCCTGTTAGTTTATGAATGGCATCATGAAACAAATTTAAGTAACAAATTAAATACGTCGCAGGAAGGTTTTTAAGATCCTCTTCTTCATTTTTATTTAGCGACAAGCCTTTTTTTAACTTCTCTAAAATGGCATTGTTGGCATTGTAAATATGATGAAGTACTTTTTTATCATACTGAGGCGGTTCAAAGAGAAGTTTCGTTTCTATCGTATAGCTCGCATTGTCTTCAAAACGAATCACCGTTTCTTCTAATTTGTAGTATTTATGATCATTTTGAAGACCCAAACTCACATATTCTACAATGTTAAAATTATCATTGTTATACGATATGGAAACCTCATCCAAGGTGGAAAAAAATAATCGAACTTGCTCATTAATCAATTCAATATCAACACGAGAATAAAAGGTTTCGGACTTCACCTGCTTTTTTTGTCCAGACCAACAGAGCACGAAATACTCCTTAAATACTTTGTATTGTGGATGGTAATCTTTTCGTTTATTCATAAAATCAAAAACGCCATCCAATGTGTACTCAATGTTATTTTGTGCATGCGATTCTATGGCAGTTACTATGGCGGAATTGACATCTTGGATTTCAATATCAAAAACCTTGGGCATACTCATACTGCCATCTCTAAAAAAGACGGAACCACCATAGTATTTCCAGATATTCTTTCTAAGAGAGGTGATTTGATCATTGGGTCTAATGGTGACTAGGCCTACGACCTTATCATCTGGTAAGTGTGGAAAAGGAATATTCTCGTACTGAACAATAGGAGGATTTTTTAAATACGCATTAATGAGGTTTTGAATTTTACTGTCGTCAAAAAAATGAACACCAACAATTTTATTGTCCTCATCTTCAACACCTATAACAATATAAGAGTTGTTTTTAGGATTACTATTGGAGAGCGCACAGATATGTTTTAAGAATTTAGCTTTGCCTTCTTTATAGGAAATATCAACTTTTCTTTTTTTGTCATAAAAACTGTTCTCATCATTGTGAGCGAGTAAATTTTTTATGAGGAGCCGCTTGTTAATCATTGTTCAATCTCAGCAATTATAACTCCAAATTGTCCATCTAATTGTTCCCAGTTTTTTTCTGGCAGAAACATTCGTGAGACATAGCCGTCAAGGTATAGCGCATTATTACAGCCGTGTTTCTGAAAGTATTCGGCAAAATCATAGAGGTTTATGAGGTCTTTTGACATGGCAAACAATAGGTGGCCATTTGGTAAAACACCAACACCATTTCTAATATGAAGATTCTTAGAGCCTTTTACAAATGCTGAGTGAATTTTAGAGTTTATAACCAGCATTGGTCCCGATTGTGTCGCGTATAAAATATCTGGTGTTAATTCAAATTCTGATGTTTTACAAACAACACCTTCATCGTACTTTGTAAGATAGAATATGCCATTAGGTTGGAGATAAAAATTACCATAAGCCTCTTTGGTAGTGTCTAAGTCTTTTAGAATCTCACCATTTTCAATGTATAATCCTTGTGGTGTTCCATCGTTGAGGTACATGCCTCCATTCATGGCAAACCTTAACTTTTGATTTGATGCTTCAAGTGTTTCCCGTAAAGATTGAAAATTACCAAAATTGGTCCCTTGATCATTCTTATGGAAGAATTTGAGTGTTTGTTTTTTTAAATTGACCATGTAAGAAATGATGTTCGGGTCTTCAATGGTTTGAGCTTTGGAATCACTGCTGTAAAAACACATTGGAAGCACCCATAATATTAAAAAACAAGGTCTCAATCGTTGTTTCATGGAAGCACAGATATTAGAACTATTTTAAAATTAAGAGTCATTTTTGTTAACGATAGTGGAATTGGCTTGAGCCGTACAAAACATAAGAACATCTGCGATATTAACATGCGATGGTCGCGAAATGACGAATTGAATCATCTCTGCGATATCCTCTGGTTGTAAGGCTTTATAACCACTGTATACATTATCTGCTTTAGAATCGCCTTTAAAACGTACTTTTGAAAATTCGGTTTCAACAAGACCGGGATTTATAGCGGTTACCTTGATACCAAACGGATTTAAATCAATACGCATGCCTTCCGTGATTGCTAAAACAGCATGTTTGCTCCCACAATAAACATTCCCTTTTGGATAAACTTCCTTTCCTGCGGAAGAGCCAATGTTAATGATATGTCCGCTCCTTCGCTCTGTCATTTGTGGAATAATGGCCTTACTCACATACAAGAGTCCCTTCACGTTGATATCCATCATGGCATCCCAATCATCTAAATCCCCAGATTGAATAGGATCTAAACCGTGAGCGTTACCGGCATTATTAATCAAAATATCAATGTTTTGAAAGGCCTTAGGTAAAGAGGCTATGGCTTCTAATGTTTTTTTTCTATCGCGCACATCAAAATTTAAGGTGTGAACATCTGTTTGCTTACTCAAGGCTTTTTCAATGGTATCCAAACGTTCTTGGCGCCTACCACAAAGAATTAATTGTATGCCATGTTTCGCAAATTCATGAGCGGTCGCTCTTCCAATACCACTTGTTGCGCCAGTAATTAATGCCGTTTGTTTCATCATATGTTTTGTTTTATGGAACTTTATGTCCTTGACATGCTACTAAAATCTGAAACCAATCTTCTAACTCCAGTTGAATCGCGATGGTTTTAGCAGCATTCGTAATCCGTTTTTTGGTGGTTGTACCAATCACTGGGTGTATTTTGGAAGGATGCTGTAATATCCAAGCCAAAAGCAATTGATCTTCTGTTGCATCATATTTCTCCAATAATTCGCCTAGTTGAGCGTGAATGCGTCTCGTTTGCTCTGTGTCTTCTCTGAAGACACTCCCAAGTGGTGACCAAGCCATCGGTAATAAATTGTTGGTGATCATATAATCTAAAGTGCCGTCATGCATGGCCGAATGTTGCGTCAATGAAAATTCTATTTGGTTCACCGAGAGATCCATGTTTTTAGACAATAATTCCATTTGAGATCTCGTGAAATTCGAAACACCAAAAGCTTTAATAAGTCCTCTTTGCTTTAATGTTTCAATGGCTTCTGAAATGTCATCTGGATGCATCAACGGACTCGGTCTATGCAATAGTAACAAGTCAAGATAGTCTGTTTGTAAATGCTTTAGAGATGTTTCAACCGACCATACAATGTAATCTTTCGAGTAGTTATAATGTTTCACTGTATTATCCCGATTCTCACTCATATATTGGATGCCACATTTGCTTATTAATTGAATTGTGTCGCGATGAATCCCACTAGAACTAAAAGCCTTACCAAAATCGGCTTCAGTGGTATAACCACCATATATATCAGCATGGTCGAACGTCGTAATATCATGATCAATGCAATGGTGCATTAAATCAATCATATCTTTTTGTTGTAGTTTTTTGCCCCATGATCCCCAAGTCATGGTGCCTGCAATTAATCGAGAATATCGCACTTTTTTTTCAGTTTATATGGTTTTTTCTGCAATTCATGTATAAAAATAGTCAAAACTAAAAGAAGAAAGTATCATTGCTAAAGAATTATTCAAAGCCCCAAATCATGACAAGCCAAATAACTTTCAAATCTATAGTGTTTTGTGTTTTATCATTTGTTTTTCTGAACAGCTGTTCCAAAGAATACGACACAGAAACTTTCGATAATAGTAGTTTAGTGACCGTAAAACTTCAAGGAACTGAAAGTGTATTCAGTGAAGCAAAAATTGATATTTTGGATGTACAGTTACGCGTAATGGAAGACGTGACCAACCCAAATGCTTGGGTGAGTTTGCATGCAATCAATACAGGGGTTCATGATTTATCCGATATTACAAATGATGACGTGGTGACTTTGGTCGACTTTGAAGAAGTTCCAGTGGGTTTTATTTATGATATCAAACTTGTTTTAGGTGACGATCATACCGTTAAAAAAAATGGTATAGAATACACGCTCCATTGTTCTGAAGCCTATGAAAGTGCATCTATCAATATGGTACAAAAGGAATTAGTAGCCAATATGGTGTACGATTTTTTGATTGAATTTGAAATTGATGATTCAGTGACTTTAAATTCTACAGGGGACGCTCAGTTAAATCCTAAGATGAATACCTTATTAAGGCGTTTCGAGTTATTCTAGTTTTAACAGAACTTTAATATCTGTTGACGTCCTCATTCAATAGTGTCTGCGTATATATAGGTATATTAACTCAAAACACTATTATGAAATTTACAAAAATCAAAACACTTTTATTAGTCACATTTTTTTCATTAGCCTTATTTAACTGTAGTGATGATGATGCATCTACTTCAGTTCAAGGAACATCTAAATTAACTGTTAAGTTAGTAGATGAACCTGGAGATTTTGAACATGTTTATGTGGAGGTAGTAGACGTTATGGTCAAAGTAAATAATGACACAGATGATGATAATTGGCAAAGTCTAGAAGCGATAAATACTGGCGTGTATGATCTATTAGATTTAACAGGTGGTATTAATGTATTGCTTGCAGACAATTACGAAGTACCTTCAGGAATGCTTAATCAAATTCGTCTAGTTTTAGGAGATGATAACACGGTTGTCATCGATGGTGTTTCACAACCATTAACGACTCCTAGCGCACAACAATCTGGCCTAAAAGTTCAAGTTAACGAGGTTTTAGAACCTAATTTTGAATACACCTTTTGGTTAGATTTTGACGTTGACGATTCTGTTGTAACCGCTGGAAATTCAGGAAATATCATATTAAAACCTGTCATCAGAGCTTCAGCAGAAGTTTCTACAGGAACCATTAGTGGTAGTATTCTTCCTATTGATGTACAAACGGAAGTTAGCATCACTGCAGGTTCAGAAGTTATCTCAACCTATGCAGATGTAGATGGTAATTTTTTACTTGTAGGTGTGCCTTCTGGAACTTATGATGTGACCTTTACACCAGACCCAGAATCAGGTTATTTACCTGTCGTTATACAAGATGTAGAAGTGGTCGTTGGTGAGAATACCCTTATTGATGCCGTCGATTTTCAATAAAAATAAATATATACATCATTTTGAGAGCAGTGTCCATGGCACTGCTCTTTTATTTTTAACCAATTCTTAACAGCAACTCAGCAAAAATTTTAACAATTTGCGATACTTAATTAAACAAGGGTAAATATCGTGTTTAAAATATTATAAAGAATGGAAGATACTGGAACAATAGACATTAAAAGCATTAATGAGAAAATAGAAAAAGAAAGTGCTTTTGTGGACTTGTTAATGATGGAAATGAACAAAGTCATTGTGGGTCAAAAACACATGGTTGAACGCCTGCTTATAGGATTACTTGGTCGTGGACATATATTACTAGAAGGTGTGCCTGGTTTGGCAAAAACATTAGCCATTAACACCTTATCACAAGCCGTGCATGGCAGTTTTAGTAGAATTCAGTTTACACCAGATTTATTGCCAGCAGATGTTGTTGGAACGCTCATTTATAATATGAAGGAGAATGACTTTTCTATCAAAAAAGGGCCCATATTTGCCAATTTTGTACTCGCAGATGAGATTAATAGAGCACCTGCCAAAGTCCAGTCGGCCTTGTTAGAAGCTATGCAGGAAAAACAAGTCACCATTGGTGATGAAACGTTCATTCTAGATAAACCGTTCTTAGTAATGGCCACCCAAAACCCTGTGGAACAAGAAGGTACCTATCCTTTACCTGAAGCACAAGTAGATCGATTTATGCTGAAAACAGTTATAGATTATCCAAAACAAACTGAGGAACAACTCATCATGAGAGCCAATTTAAAAGGTGATTGGGATAAAGTGAATCCTGTGGTTTCTACAGATCAAATTATCAAGGCGCAAAGCGTAGTAAGAGAAGTTTACATGGATGAGAAAATAGAGAAATACATTCTAGACATCATCTTCGCAACACGTTATCCAGATCAATATCGCTTACCAGACTTAAAACCACTCATCTCATTTGGAGCTTCTCCTCGTGGAAGTATAAATTTGGCAACTGCCGCAAAATGTTACGCCTTTATAAAACGTCGTGGCTACGTGATTCCTGAGGATGTGAGAGCTGTAGTACATGATGTACTCAGACATAGAATTGGGATAACTTATGAGGCTGAGGCAGAAAACGTGACTTCCGAAGATATTATTAATAAGATTGTTAACGAAATCGAAGTGCCATAATTAGATTGTCATTCCTGAAGAGGTACGAACACAATAATCTTTGTTCAATAGAAATCAGACAGTGATCGCTACATGAGCGACATGACAAACAATAAAATGGATACTAAGGAATTACTTAAAAAAGTTCGAAAAATTGAGATTAAGACACGTCGTTTGTCTGATCACATATTTGGAGGTGAATATCATTCCACCTTTAAGGGACGAGGTATGACTTTTTCCGAAGTAAGACAATATCAATTTGGAGATGATGTTCGGAACATTGATTGGAACGTCACGGCTCGTTATAACGAACCCTTTATAAAAGTCTTTGAAGAAGAACGTGAATTAACCATGATGTTAATGGTTGATATTTCAGGTTCAGAACTCTTCGGGACAGATGAGCAGTTTAAAAACGAGATTGTTACTGAAATTGCAGCGACCCTCGCTTTTTCCGCAACACAAAATAATGACAAGATAGGACTGATTCTCTTTTCTGATGCGATAGAACTTTATATTCCGCCAAAAAAAGGACGTTCTCATGTGTTAAGAATTATTAGAGAACTGATAGAGTTTGAGCCAAAAAGCAAACTTACAGATGTGGCCGAAGCTCTAAAATTCTTGTCCAATGTTATGAAGAAAAAAGCGATTGTATTTATGCTCAGCGATTTTATGGCAGACGATTACAAGCAAAACCTAAAAATTGCTGCAGGACGTCATGATATTACAGGGATTAGAGTTTATGATAAACGTGAAGAAGCGATTCCTAATTTGGGGATGGTACAAATGCAAGATGAAGAGTCTGGCGAATTGGTGCTAGTCAATACAGGTTCCAAGACCATTCGACAAAATTATGCACGCCATTATAAAGAACGCGTTGAATATTTTAAAGATGTTTTTACTAAATCAGGATCTGGAACCATTGATTGTCGCGTCGATGAGAGTTACGTAAAGAAGCTATTGGGTTATTTTAAAAGAAGAGGATAGCATACAAATGAGAACAAATTGTAATTTGAAAGGTTTAGATACATTTACAGGATTTTCAATATTAGGGAGATATCTAACGATCCCTCTTTTCATAACGGTTTTACTTTTTACAACAAGCGCTCAATCGCAGGTGGAATCATCTGTAGATACAACTCAAATCAAAATTGGTGAACAAATCACCTATAAAATTCAAGTTGAGACAGATTCTACAAACTTGGTTGTATTTCCGGAAGGGCAGACCTTTTTGCCTCTAGAAATGATCGATTCCTATAAAATCGACACCACTAAAAATGATGCGACATTCAAACTCATAAAGTCTTATGGCTTAACGCAGTTTGATTCAGGTTCATACATGATACCGAAGCAGAAAATTATCGTTGGTTCCAAAACACTGTATACCGATTCCTTAATGGTGAAGGTGAACACAGTTGCTGTCGATACTACCAAGCAAAAGTTATATGACATCAAGCCCATGATGGAAGTTGAACAAGTGTCTGGAAATGGGTGGAAATACGCGCTCATTGCCTTATTGTTTACGGCGTTATGTGCTTTTTTAATTTATTGGTTTATTTGGAGAAAAAAGCCGTTAACGGAGGAAGAAGAGATAGCCTTATTGCCACCTTACGACAGAGCGAAATTGGCACTGAAAAAGTTAGACGAAAGTAATTATTTGCAACGTGAAGAACTGAAAGATTACTATTCTGAATTAACATTTATTATCAGAAAATACTTAGATGAAAAAGTATACGATCGCGCTCTTGAAAGCACGACTGATGAATTGGTAGATCGGTTGAATATGCTCAAAGATGCCAATCAAATTGAATTAAGTAATGATGATATAAAGAATATAGAAACTATTCTGAAGCGCGCCGACTTAGTAAAATTTGCCAAATCTGCACCAGACATTGAATTGGCTAAACTAGACAGAAACACGATTGATATTGAAATTGACCAGGTAAAAGAAGCGCTACCAGAACCAACAGAAGAGGAGAAATTGTTGGATCAAGAATATCGAGAAGCCCAAGAGAGAAAGAAAAAACGCCGAAAAATTTGGTTAACTGTCATCGCAGGAATTTTACTACTTGTAGCTGTATTTGTTGGTTTCGGACTGAAATATGGGTTTAAATATGTGGTAGATACCATCACGGGAAATGAGAGTAAGCAGCTCTTGGAAAGTGAATGGGTGCAAAGTGATTATGGTGTGCCTCCAATAATGATTTCTACACCAGTGGTATTAGAACGTGTAGAAAATCAGGCAGTCGATACCTTAAAGCAGGTTAAAATGACCATGTTCTCATATGGTGACCTTGAAAGTCCTTTAAATATTGCAGTAAGTACGACAAAACTACCTAAAACTGACAAGGAAAACGAAGTAGACCTGAACTTAGTGGTGGAAGGCAATATCAAAATGTACGAGAATAATGGTGTGCAAGATATTATCGTTAAAAAAGAACAATATATCACACCAAATGCGGCAGAAGGTCTTAAGGCTTATGGGACTGCGCAATTTCCAACAGATAAAGAAGGCGAATATCGTTCTGGGGAATATATCATTTTAGCTTTTACGGCAGAAAATGTGATCCAACAAGTGATCATGGTTTGGAATAATGAGGATGACTATGCCAATCAGATAATTGATCGTGTATTAGCGTCTGTTGAACTCAAAAAAGTAGATAACTAATGTTTGAAGGAATTGAGTTTTTAAATAAAGAATTTTTGTGGCTGTTTTTGCTTTTGCCACTGGCGATTTTATGGTACGTCTTTAAACGTAAGTACCAAACAGCAGAGCTGAAAATATCAAGTGTGAAAGGATTTAAAGTAGCCAATTCTTGGATGGCAAAATTACGTCCGCTTCTTTTTGTTTTTAGGATGTTGGCGTTGTCATTTTTGATTCTCGCTCTAGCACGACCTAGGACTTCAGATGAAACTACTAAAACCAAAACAACCAAAGGGATTGACATCGTGATGGCTATTGATGTCTCAGCCAGTATGTTAGCAAAAGATTTGTTACCAAACCGACTCGAAGCTTTAAAAAATGTGGCAGCCGAGTTTATTAAAGGTCGTCCCAATGATAGAATTGGACTGGTTGAATATGCCGGAGAAAGTTATACGAGAACGCCAATTACAAGTGATAAAGCCATCGTGTTGAGGTCACTTAGAGATATAAAATACAATACCATCATTGAAAGTGGAACAGCCATTGGTATGGGATTAGCAACTGCTGTCAATAGAATCAAGGATAGTAAAGCCAAAAGTAAGGTCATTATATTGTTAACGGATGGTGTTAATAATTCAGGTTTTATAGACCCAAAAATTGCCAGTGAATTGGCGGTTGAATATGGGATTAAAGTGTATACGATAGGCTTGGGCACTAACGGCATGGCATTGTCACCTTACTCAATAAACCTAGATGGTAGCTTCCAATACAGACGCGTTCAAGTAGAAATCGATGAAGACCTACTGAATGAAATAGCCGATGCCACTGGAGGAAAGTACTTCCGAGCTACGAATAATAAAAAATTAAAAGAGATTTACAACGAAATCAATAAGTTGGAAAAAACTGAGATTGAAGAAATCAAGTATACCACTTATGACGAAAAATACCGACCATTGGTGCTTATTGCACTAGGATTAGTGCTGTTGGAGTTCTTACTTAGATTAACCATATTTAGAAGCTTTGTGTAGAGATTATGTTTGATTTTCAATTAGAAGAAAAAGTTTGGTTTTGGATATTGCTGTTAATTCCGGTAATGATTGTTCTGTTTGCGACACTTCAATTTTGGAAATATCGCACTCAGAAACGTTTTGCTAATACGAAACTCTTGAAACGTTTGAGTCCGAATCAATCGTTATTTAAGGGGATCTTAAAATTGATGACGCTTTGTTTGGCATTTGGTTGCTTGGCGATAGCGTTAGTAAACCCTAAAATAGGAACGAAACTCGAAACCGTTAAACGTCAAGGCGTAGATATCGTATTTGCCGTAGATGTATCAAAGAGTATGCTCGCAGAGGATGTCGCACCCAATCGATTGGATAAATCCAAGCAATTGGTAACCCAAATCATCAATAATTTGGCAAGCGACCGTGTTGGTATTATTGCCTATGCAGGAAAGGCATTTCCACAATTGCCAATAACAACAGATTATGCATCGGCCAAAATGTTTTTGCAAAATATGAATACCGATATGTTATCGTCTCAAGGAACGGCGATTAATGAAGCCATTGAGCTTGCGAAAACCTATTTTGATGATGAGGAACAAACCAATCGTGTGCTTATAATTATCTCGGATGGTGAAGATCACAGTAATGTATCCAGTAATGTCGCTGAGGAAGCAAGCGAAGCAGGTATCAGAATATTCACCATTGGTGTTGGAGATGAAAAAGGCGGACCAATCCCAATTAAGAGAAATGGCGTTCTTTTAAATTACAAAAAAGATAGTCAAGGGGAAACGGTCGTAACCAAACTTAATGAGCAAACACTAAAAGACATTGCAAATGAAGCCAATGGTGCCTACATTAAAGGCGACAATACGTCTGATGTTATCGCAGAAATTAAAGACATTCTAAATCGCATGGACAAAACAGAATTTGAAGCCAAGGAATTTGCCGATTATAAAGATCAATTTCAGTGGTTTTTGGGTTTTGGCTTGTTTTTCTTATTCATTGATATCTTCTTTTTGGAACGTAAAACAGGTTGGTTAAAACGACTCAATCTATTCAATGAAGACCTATAATACGTCTGAAGACATATTTTATAAATTATTTAACTATGTCAAGTCCAACTGTTTTATATATTGCTATTTACTAAATATGAACGTGACGTTTAACACATTAATAATGCTCTTAGTTATAAGTCCTTGCCTTGTTAATGGACAACAAGGTCATTTGAGTATGTTTCAAAATTTGGTAAATAAAACATGGGTGGCTGAAGGTCAGTGGGAAAACAACGGACCAAAATTCAAACAGGAAATCACCTTCAGTTTTGATCTAGAAAACACGTTAGTTATTGTTGATTCAAAAGGATTTATTAATCAAGAGCAAACCTTATATGGCCACAGAAATCATGGTGTGCGACAATTTGATGCATCTGCAAATACCATGCGTTTTTGGGAGTTTGATGTCTTTGGAAATGTGACACAAGGAACGGTACTTTCAGAAGGAAAAAATATCCTCTATAATTACACGTATGGAGGTGCAGCACTCACTGATATGTGGGAGTATGTAGATGACAAAACGTATAATTTTAAAGTTGGAACCTATAAGGATGGTAAGTGGGAAAATATGTATCTCGATACCATGTTTAAAGTCAAAGAATAGTATGAAAAATATCATTGCTTTTTGTTGTTCAGTAGTTTTGGTTACCACGTCTTTTGCACAAAACAAAGACAAGGAAAAAACCCAAGAGTTATCCGAAAAAGCTGCCAAAACATATGTATATCAGGCGAACGAACTTATTGAAGGAGATAATTTTATATCCGCTGAAAAGGAATATAGAAAGGCTATTTCAAAAGCGCCATCAGTAGTTGCAGGAACCTATAACTTGGGAAATTCCTATTATGAAAAAGGCAATTTCGACGAGGCATTATACCGTCATATGCAAGCGGCTGAAAGCGCAACGTCTAAATCGGAAAAACATCAATCATACCACAATATGGGCAACATTCTGATGAAGGAAAACTTGTGTAAGGAAGCAGTAGAGGCCTATAAAAATGCCTTGAGAAATGATCCTTCAGATGATGAAACCCGTTATAATTTAGTAGTGGCTCAGGAATGCGCTAAGCAACAAGAAGAGGACAAAAAGCAAGAGCAGGAAGAGGAGAAAAAAGACGAAAATAAGGAAGACGAGAATAAGGACAAGGACAAAAAAGAAGACGAAGAAAAGAAAGACGACCCTAAAGATCAAGGGGACCAAGATAAAAAAGAAGGGGACGATCAGAAAGATGAAGATGGAAAACCTAAGGATGAAAAAGACCAAGGAAAAGGTGATGAAAAGAAAGATGATCAAGAGCAGAAAGGCAAACCAAAGCCTCAGCCTGGTCAGTTATCTCCACAGCAAATAAAAAACCTTTTGGAAGCTATGAATAATCAAGAGCAAAAGGTCCAAGAAAAAATGAATGCTCAAAAACAAAAAGGGCCAAAAGTGAAACCAGAAAAAGACTGGTAATTGTAGTTTAATCAAACCGAACATGATATTGAGATGAAAATCTTAAAGTACATAGGGATATTAATGATCATGCTAATGTCAAGTGCTGCTTTTTCGCAAGTATCATTTGAAGCTAAGGTCAGCAAGAAAAAGTTGGGCGTCAACGAACGTTTACGTATTGATTTTATCATGAACAAGGATGGTGATAACTTTAATCCTCCAGACTTTTCCAACTTTGATGTTGTAGGAGGACCTAATACTTCCGTAAGTAACTCTTGGTTAAACGGTTCACATTCCTACACCAAAACCTATAGCTATTTCTTAGCGCCTAAAAGAAAAGGAACCTTTAAAATAGGTGAAGCTACTATTGAAATTCAAGGACAACAATATAAATCGGAATCTTTGAGTGTTGTTGTGACCAACGCAGTGAAGCGTCCTAATGATCCTTACAATGTTGAAGGCATCGCGACAGAAAATATACATTTGGTGGCAGAGGTCTCCAAATCAGACCCTTACCTCAATGAGGCGATTACAGTTGTTTATAAATTATACGTCTCTACAGCCGCTGGTGTGAGTAATTGGAGAGAAGTGAATAATCCAAGGTATAACGACTTCTGGAGCCAGAAAATAGATGTCAACGGACTAAGAATTCAAAATGGCACTTACAAAGGGGAAGAATATAGATATGTGGTACTGCGAAAAACGGTACTTTATCCTCAGAAAACAGGGAAGTTGGAAATTGAGCCTTTAACCTTAGATATCACGGTTGAAGTGCCTACCAATAGAAGAGATATATTCGGTGGTCGTCATATGGCTCAAGTGAATAGAACGGTTTCTGCTGGCAGTCGTACCATCAATGTGAAGCCACTTCCTGAACAAGGAAAGCCTGATGATTTTACAGGAGCAGTTGGGAATTTTGAATTTAATGTAAAGACGTCTAAATCTGAACTGAATGCTTCGGAATCCTTACAAGCTATGGTAGAGGTTACAGGAAACGGGAACTTAAGTTTATTTCAGTTGCCTAAATTAACCCTACCTAGTTCTTTGGAAGTTTATGAACCCGAGCACAATGAAAACATCAGAACAAACCTTTCAGGAATGAATGGGTCTATTTCTGATAATTACACCATAGTTCCGCAATACAAAGGGAAATACCCAATTCCAAGTATTTCATTTTCATACTTTGATTTAGAAACGGAAAGCTACAAACGTGTATCCTCAGGAGAAATTGTGATTGATGTGATTGAAGGTCCAGTAAATAATTCTTCTGGCGATGATAATATTGCAGCGGCTGATGCCAATAAAAATGCGATAACACTTAGCAGTGAGCCATTTGCGTTTATCAAAACTAAGGCGAATTTGAAACCTCAGATGCAAACGCCATTTTTTAAATCAACAGGATTTTGGAGCTCTTTGTTATTACCATTATTAGCCATACCATTAGCCATTGTTTACCGCAAGAAGAAAGAAGAGCGTGATGCAGATGTCTTCGGAAACCGTATTAGAAAAGCTGATAGGTTGGCGAAGCGCTATTTGAGTGAAGCTAAAAAAGCACTTGGACAAAAGGAGGCTTTTTATATTGCCTTAGAAAAAGCGCTACATAATTATCTAAAAGCAAAAATTCATCTGGAGACCTCCGATTTCAGTAAAGAGAAGATAGAGGACTTGTTACTGAAAGGTCAAGTCAATACAGAAACAGTGAACGAGTTTATTAGCATTTTGGAGCACTGTGAGTTGGCTAGGTACACGCCTATAACTAACGTTGAAATGCAACAGGATTATGAGAAGTCGGCATCTGCTATTGCTACTATAGATAAGGAAATTAAGTAAGATGAAACGAGTCATTTACATAGTAATTTGTTTAGTACATTTGACGGTTTTAGGTCAAAATGAATCGCTTTTTGAAAAGGCCAATGCCTTGTACAATGATGGAAAATATACCGNTACATTTGACGGTTTTAGGTCAAAATGAATCGCTTTTTGAAAAGGCCAATGCCTTGTACAATGATGGAAAATATACCGAAGCCATTGATCAATATGAAGCCATTTTAGAATCGGGAGAACACTCGGCTGCTTTGTACTTTAATATGGCAAATGCACATTACAAACTCAATCATATTGCGCCAAGCATCTATTATTACGAGAAGGCATTGCTCTTAGATCCTAATGATAAAGACATCAATAAGAATATCGCGTTTGCACGAAATATGACTATAGATGATATTGAGACGGTTCCAGAAGTTGGCTTCTCAAGACTCTTAAATCGAATGACCAATACAATGGGATTTGAAAGTTGGGGTAAATTATCTGTAGGTTTAGTCGTCCTTTTTGTCGTTCTATTTTTACTGTATTATTTTACCACAAGTACCGCTAAAAAACGTTTGGCATTTGTATCTAGTTTGTCATTTTTATTGCTAGGAATGATCGCGTTGGCTTTTGCCTTTCATAAGTATCATATGGAGGAGCAGTACCAACCAGCGATTGTGTTTGCTCAAGAAGCACAGATAAAATCGGAGCCTAATTTGAGAAGTTCTGAATCTTTTAAACTCCATGAAGGAACCAAAGTACAGGTTTTGGACACTGTAAACAGTTGGAAAAAAATTGAGCTGTCTGATGGAAAAACCGGATGGGTTTTGAACGAGGATATTAAAATGTTAAAGAATTTTTAACACTGTATCCTAAACAATCACTATCTTTAACAATTATACAGTGAACTATGACACAGAAGCTAACCGCTATCTTTTTTTTGATGCTATTTGCTGCGCTTATTACAGCGCCTTCTGTTGTTATGGCAATTGATGATACAATTGATATTTCATGCTTCTATACCATTAATGAAGAAGAAGAAGAAAAGGGTCATGAAATTACTAAAGAAGGAAAAATCTTTTATTCGGAATCTATGCACCTTTTAGAGTACATCAAGGGTTTCGATAAGAGAAAACAACATGTTTATTTCTTTAAAAACTACCCTAAACCACATCTTAATTTAATATCTCCACCTCCAGAATTCATTTCATAATTTTTTGAACTAGGACAATGTTGTCCTAAAGATTGTATTAAAAATTAGCTGATGGCTAGCCCTATTGGCACAAATGAATTTATTTATGTTTAAAACTATTAAGAATGACTTGCCAGCGAGTATAGTCGTATTTTTTGTCGCTTTACCTTTATGTTTAGGTATTGCATTGGCCAGTGGAGCTCCATTATTTTCTGGACTTATAGCTGGTATTGTTGGAGGAATTGTTGTTGGTGCATTAAGTGGCTCTAAAATAGGCGTTAGTGGACCAGCAGCCGGATTAGCAGCTATTGTCTTTTTAGCTATTCAAGATTTTACAGAGACCTATGGAAGTCCGGTAGAGGGCTTTAAGGTCTTTCTTGTTACTGTGGTTATCGCTGGAGTGATACAACTATTGTTTGGGGTTTTGCGTTTTGGAATTATTGGATACTTTTTCCCATCTTCAGTCATTAGAGGCATGTTAACTGGTATTGGTATCATAATTATACTTAAACAAATTCCGCATTTCTTTGGTTACGATTCGGATCCTGAAGGGGATTTGTCATTTCAACAAGTTGATGGAGGAAATACGTTTAGCGGCATCATCGATGCATTTGGTAATATCAGTTTAGGAGCTACCCTTATTGGTCTTGTCTCTTTAGGGATTTTATTACTTTGGAGTAATGTTTTGTCAAAAAAAGGGAAATTCTTTCAGCTGGTACAAGGTCCACTTGTAGCAGTTGTTATAGGAATTATTTATTATGTTTTAACAGCTTCAAATGATAAGTTTGGCATTAGCCCTGAGCATCTTGTTAGTGTCCCTGTTCCTGATGATTTTGAGTCCTTCCGTGGTCAGTTTAGTTTTCCCAAGTTTACAGCCATTAACAATCCAGCAGTTTGGATTACGGCATTTACAATAGCATTGGTGGCAAGTTTAGAGACCTTACTTTGTGTAGAAGCTACAGATAAGTTAGATCCAAATAAAAATGTAACACCAACCAACAGAGAGTTGTTTGCACAAGGTACGGGAAACATCCTTTCAGGGTTAATAGGCGGATTACCAATCACTCAGGTAATTGTTCGTAGTTCGGCAAATATCCAGTCAGGAGGTAAGTCAAAAATGTCTGCGATTATTCACGGGTTTTTCTTATTAATTTCTGTGATTTTAATTCCTACGTTACTAAACAAAATTCCTTTATCTGTGTTAGCAGCAGTACTTTTTATTGTTGGTTGGAAATTGGCTAATCCGAGTTTATTTAAGAAAATGTATGAAATGGGGTGGAAACAGTTCTTACCGTTCATCGTTACCGTGATAGGAATCGTTTTTACAGATTTACTAGTTGGTATTGGTTTAGGACTTGCGGTTGGCATCTTTATTATTTTAGTCAAAAGTTTCCAAAATTCTCACTTTTTGCATAAAGAAGGTGAAGATGTCGATGACGGAAAGATAAAAATGACGCTAGCGGAAGAAGTCACATTTTTTAATAAAGCTGCGATTTTAAAAGAATTAGACGGTTTGCCTGAAAATAGTTTTCTAGAATTAGACGTAAGAAAAACGCGATATTTAGATAATGATATTATCGAGATTTTGGAAGATTTTGCATTTAAGGCTAAAGAACGAAATATTGATATAAAACTCGTTTCAGATCGTGGAATTGTCGAGAACCCTGAAAGTTTTATTGAGTTTTTTAAATTGAGAATTAAAGAGTCCAAAAGGGACCGTTATTGAATGGCATAAAGAAAAGTTAAACGTATAAGTCAATCGTCATTTGCAAAATTTGTAAATCGCATGTGTAGCTGTTATTCTTATAGCATGTTTTAAAACAACGTGCATCTTTGATTTAATGAAATCTAATATTCATAATGCTTATAATTTATTAATGGCTCTTTTTACAACGAAAAAAGCAGTAATTTACTAAATGGAATTATAATAAATATGAAATCATTTTTTGCTCATATAAAAGGAGATGCTTTTGGTGGGATCACAGCTGGTATCGTGGCTTTACCTTTGGCGCTAGCATTTGGTGTTTCCTCAGGACTCGGACCAAGTGCTGGCTTATATGGTGCCATTTTCATTAGTTTTGTGGCTTCAATTTTTGGTGGTACACCTACTCAAATATCTGGTCCAACAGCACCAATGACAGCGGTGTCCATGATTGTGATTGCTGGAATTATCGCTTCAAATGATGGCGACATTAACAAGGCGCTACCCATAATTTTGACTGTTTTCTTATTAGCAGGTCTCATGCAAATAGGATTAGGAGCCTTAGGCTTAGGTATGTATATTAAATACATCCCCTACCCAGTTGTTTCTGGATTTATGACAGCCATAGGTGTCATTATTTTGCTAACACAAATTCTACCATCTTTAGGATATTATCCAAAAGAAGACATGGCATATGTAGCGCAATTTAAATCACAAGCGAAAGAAGTTATTTTAGAAAATATCCTTAAGGAGGAAGCTGGTGAAGGGGTTTTGAAACTTGAACATTTTGAAAACACCATCGTTAAAGCTGATCAGATTTCACAAGAGGCAATTTTAAAAGAATCACAAACCTTAGCTGGAAAGAGAACTTCTGGAGCATTAGGTGCAATTAAAGCCTTTCCTAGAGCCATACAGAATATAAATTGGTTAGAGTTGTTTTTAGCCCTAGGTACCATTTTCATTATATATGGATTTAAACGGATAACCAAAACGGTACCGAGTACCTTAGTTGCCCTTATTGTTATATCAGGTATAGCTGTGGGCTTTGGATTAGATTACAGAGCCATACAAGAAATACCTAGTGGTTTACCTTTACCTAATCTCGAAATTTTTACAAGCTTTCAGCTCAGCAGTATAACCCCTTATATTTTTACCGCACTTACATTAGCGTTTTTAGGTGCCATTGATTCATTACTAACAAGTATTGTTGCCGATAATATGACTAAAACAAAGCACCAACCCAATAAAGAATTGGTAGGTCAAGGTATTGGTAATAGTATAGCAGCCGTATTTGGCGGAATTCCAGGAGCAGGTGCCACTATTAGAACCGTTGTAAATATTAATTCTGGTGGGAAGACTAAGCTTTCAGGTATGATTGCAGGGTTATTACTTTTTAGTATTTTAATGATTCCTGGATTACCACATCTCGCTTCTCAAATTCCAGCAGCCGTTTTAGCAGGTATTTTAATTACGGTAGGTATTGGAGTGATGGACTATAAAGGTTTAAAAGCCATATCAAGTTTACCTAAGGATTTAAAACTGGGGCCTGTAAAGTTGAGTTCCGAGGTTATTATAATGTTGGTTGTTTTAATTCTATCAACGTTTTGGAATTTAGTCTATGCAGTAGGGATTGGTTTAGTGATAGCAGCCCTACTCTTTATGAAAAAAATAGGTGATTTAACTGCGGAACGATCAGATGTGAAATCATTAAAAGAAGAAGTATGGCAAGACGAAATTAATTTTCCGGAAATTCTTAAAGAAGAAGTGTTTATAAAACATCTCAAAGGACCTTTGTTTTTTGGATCTACTAGTGATTTTCAAGCCTTATCAGAACAAATACCAATAACTGCTAAAACCGTAATTTTAAGATTGGATAGAATGGAGTATATGGATCAGTCAGGATTATATGCCATGGAAGATATGCTGCTCAATTTTAAAATGAAAGGGATCAAAGTGCTTTTTGTTAGTTTATTAAAGCAGCCGAAATACATGATGGAACGTATTGATATTATACCTGACCTCATTCCTCTAGAACATATATTTGAAGACTTTAATTCCTGTATGCAGTGGGTTAAGTCTCATGTAAAAGATAAATATTAATTTAAAACAACATAAAAAATGAAAAATATAGCATTATCAAAAGAAGTACAAAGCACCCTAACACCTAATAGTGTGTTACAGGATTTATTAGAAGGTAATAAACGTTTTACAAATGGAAATTCTCAAGCTACAGATAATTCAGCATTGGTGAATCAAACCATTAGTGGGCAATTTCCAAAGGCTGTAGTGCTGTCATGTATAGATTCCAGAGTACCTGTAGAAACAGTATTAGACCAAGCCATCGGAGATATTTTTGTTGCTAGGGTGGCAGGAAATTTTGAAAACACAGATATTTTAGGAAGTTTAGAATATTCTTGTAAAGTTGCAGGAAGTAAGCTCATCCTTGTTCTTGGTCACGAAAGCTGTGGCGCCGTAAAAGCGGCATGTGATGGCGTAGAATTGGGAAACATCACTGCAATGTTAGAAAATATTATGCCAGCTGTTAGAAAATCGGCCGATGAGGTTGAGGGTGAAGCCAACTCTTCAAATCCAACATTTGTGGCAAAAACCGTAGAGAATAATGTGACGTTAACCATGGATCGTATTCGAGAAAAAAGCCAAATTTTAAGAGAAATGGAAGACAATGGTGAAATCCAAATTGTAGGAGGTGTATACAGTTTACAGACCGGTAAAGTAGATATGATTTAAAAGCCAGCGGTTTTTAATCTTGAAACTGCCTAAGCAATTAGGCGGTTTTTTTATGCTTGAGAATCAGATTCAAGTGCCTTGTCTTCATCCAGACCCTCTTTGCCTTTGTTAAGAATACTTGGAAAAATCATAGGAGCGAGACCTTTTACGGGTTCGTACAGAATAGAAGTTTCTAAATCCTCCTCATCTGCAAAGGGAATGGCATTATTCATATTATCGAAAACAATGAGTACTACACTTAATATGAGTCCGATTTTCAAAGCGCCAAAAACACCACCAAGTAATTTATTTAAGATGCCAAGTGCCGCAAAATCGGCGAGTTTGGTCAAGGCTTTTCCAGCCAAGGCAATGACCAGAACAATAATAACAAAAGTGATAGCAAAGGCTACAATATTGATGTATTTCTCATCCCAATCCAGTTTACTATCTAAAAAGCTCGCAGCAAAATTACTGAAATGAATAGCACCATAGACACCTGCCACTAGAGCCACAAGTGAGGCTATTTCCACAAAGAGCCCTTTCATAAACCCTCTTATTAGCCCGAAAAGCAATAAGGCAGCAAGTATAATATCAATTAACGCCATAGTTTAGTCAGTTTTAACAAACGTACATATTTTTTTCATTTTAAAATAATAACGCAGAACGAGAACGTATAGTTTACTAACTTTGCAAATTATTGACCTGTTAATAAAACCTATGTCAAGAGACGAACAATTAAAACAGCGCTGGGAACTAGTTGTCGAAAAACTATCTGCACGATTTTCAGATGGTGATCCATTAGATTTGGACGCTATCATTTATCTTATTGGTGTACAGGAATTAGGGCAATTGGATCGAAAGTTTAAAAAAGACCATAAACTAGATTTGATGCACATTGCCATTTGCAAGTTATTAATGCCTTATGGTTATTACGAGTTCGATTTTGTTGATGAAGATGGGTGGCCTCACTACAAGGTTAAAGAAGCATTACCCCATTTAAAGGCTGGAGAACAGAGTGTTCTTATGAAAGATGCCATCGTTAATTATTTTTTAGAAACCGAATTGATTGATTAGCATTCGGGCGTTACCCGAAGGGTCGCGCTCTCGGCAGTCGCTTTTAATTGCTCATCTTGAGCAACAAAAGAGCTTCAACAAATGCCTCCATCGCTAACGCATATCTCGATAAAATTCATAAATTTGCGGTTCATTTTAAGGTATTATGATTGATAAGATTAAAGAACTCATAGAAGAAGCCGAAGCTTTCTCAACCCAATCAAAAGAAGAGGTTGAAGCTTTTCGTATCAAGTATTTAGGGTCTAAAGGACTTCTTAAGCAGTATTTCGCAGAGTTTAAAAATGTGGCTAACGAACAAAAAAAAGAGTTTGGGCAAACCATTAATCAACTCAAAAAAACGGCGGAAGAAAAAGTCAATGCCTTAAAAGAAGAACTAGAAAACAAAGAAGACACTAAAGGTGTGTATGGTGACTTATCGCGTCCTGGTGAGCCCATAGAGATTGGCGCGCGTCATCCTATTTCAATTGTAAAAAATCAAATTATAGATATTTTCTCACGTATTGGATTTAACGTGAGTGAAGGACCAGAAATTGAAGATGACTGGCATAATTTTACGGCCTTAAATTTACCAGAGTACCATCCTGCACGTGATATGCAGGATACGTTTTTCATTCAGACCAATCCTGATATTTTATTACGAACACATACCAGCTCTGTGCAGGTGCGCTACATGGAAAACAATAAACCACCTATCAGAACGATTTCTCCTGGTCGTGTTTTTAGGAATGAAGCGATTTCTGCGCGTTCCCATTGTTTCTTTCACCAAGTTGAAGGCCTGTACATCGATAAGGATGTGAGTTTTGCCGATTTGAAACAAACCTTGCAATATTTTACCACCGAAATGTTCGGTAAAAGTAAAATACGTTTACGCCCATCCTATTTCCCATTTACAGAACCAAGTGCTGAAGTTGATGTGTATTGGGGATTGGAGACAGAAACCGATTATAAGATGACCAAAGGAACCGGTTGGTTAGAAATTATGGGTTGTGGTATGGTAGATCCTAATGTATTAGAAAACTGTGGGATTGATTCAAAAGAATATTCTGGATTTGCATTCGGAATGGGAATCGATCGTATTGCCTTACTTCTGCATCAAATCAGTGATATTCGTTTGTTAAGCGAAAATGATGTGAGATTCTTGGAACAATTCAAGAGTGCGCTTTAAGCCATGAAAAAAGACATTGAAATCCCTAAGGTTGAAGATGTGTTCGTGGCTGTTGTTCAGGAAGTACACCCTGAATATAAAACCCAAGACTGGAATGCCTATATTATCAATAATAAGGATGTCGATTTAGAGACGGTACTCATCGTGTCTAGAGGTTATTCCAAAGATAAAATGACGCCTGTCATGCGTCACACCATAAAACTATTGCCAGCAAGAAGTTATGCTAAAATAGAATTTATGCAAAATGACGTACTTCAGTTGAATAATGAATTTAAGGTGACATTTTTTGAAGGCACACAAATGTGTGACAAAACCTACCTATTTAGAAAAAATACCATTAACGCCAATGCCTTGCAAACGCTCCCATTAATGCAATTAAAGGGCGTGTTGGTTAAATAGCATTAGTCTAATTTATCTGTCAATTTTTTAAAGACTTTTTTTGGGTTTTTATTCTCGTAGAGAATTTCATAGACCGCATTGATAATTGGTAATTGTGTTTTTTTCTTATTCTTTTTATTCAGTTCATGGGCGCTTTTGGTAGCGTAATAACCTTCAGCCACCATGCTCATTTCCATTTGTGCGGATTTTACCGTGTAACCTTTCCCAATCATATTCCCGAACATACGGTTTCGCGAAAATGTTGAATATCCCGTCACAAGTAAATCACCAAGATATGCAGAGTTATTAATGTTGCGCTTCATTTTGTGCATCTTCTTAATAAAACGCTTCATTTCACGAATGGCATTGCTCATCAACACACTTTGAAAATTATCACCGTAGCCTAAACCATGTGCGATACCTGCAGCGATTGCATAAATATTTTTCAACATTACGGCGTACTCTGTCCCTATAATGTCATCACTAATTTTAGTTTTGATATAATCACTTGAAAGCGCATCAGCAATCATCTGCGCTCTGTCGGCATCTGCACAAGAAATAGTTAAATAAGATAAACGCTCTAAAGCCACTTCTTCAGCATGGCATGGACCGGCAATAACTGCAATATGCTCAAAAGGAATTTTGTAAATATCATGAAAATGCTCACCAACAAGCAAACCTGATTCTGGCATGATACCTTTAACGGCAGACACGATGGTTTTTTCAGAAATATCAACCGTTAATTTTTCTAATTCTGAATGCATGAATGCTGATGGAATCACAAAAATGAGTACATCGGCCCACTCGGCAATGTCATTAATATCATTACTGAGTTTAAGTTGTTCTGTTTTAAATTCTACAGAACTTAAATAACTAGGGTTGTGCTGCTCTTTGAGGAGGTGCTCTTTGGTATAGACACTTCGCATATACCAACCAATGTGATCTAAATTTTCACTGAGCATCTTTACAATAGCTGTGGCCCAGCTTCCTGCACCAAAAACAGCATATTTTAATGGTTGACTCATAGATGGATTAAAAATTTTGGTCTATCAAAAATACATAAAATATAGGGTTTATAGGGTATGCTTTTACACAGACTTTCATTTTTGGCACGCGTTTTGAATCTTATTAAATGGAAATCAGAAAAACGGACGATTATGAAAACGACAAAACTACTTTTAGGATTTGCTTTAATAGCAACACTATTCACTTCTTGTTACAGAGAAGAAGTAATAGTTCATGATTATAACAATCAGCCTAACATGACTTTAAATCAATTGTTGAATTCTTACGATTTGTGGTATGTAGATATCAACCAAACCCTAGGGAATGGTGAAACGCCGTTTTTACAAATTGCGTTTACAATTTCTTTTAGAAACGGTGTCCTTTATGCCAATAATAATTTAGTAGGTTTTGGAAGTCAGGGCAACGGATTTGGAATTGATGTTGGGACCTATGATGCTTATAATATGATTTTAGATGTGTATCATGATATTGATGGTTATGAAACGTTTGATGTCTATCAAATTGATAACAATACCATCGAATTGTATAATCCATTTAACGACACCTCTTATTTCTTGAACGGCTATCAGAGAAACACCTTTGATTATGATTTTGTCTTCTATGATAACATCCATTATTTCCTGCAAGAATATGAAGCTTGGGAAAAAACCTATACAAGTGAAATGGGAGCGATTAACGAATTTGATAACGAAAACTACTTACAGTTTTTAGCTGGTGGTAATGATTCAGAATTTAGAAGTTCTCAAGATGTGAATATTGGGAATCCAGATAATATTTACTGGGATTATACAGGGGTGTATGGCGTTGGAGATATTAGTAACAACATGTATCTAAAAACATTAACACTAGATTATGATTTCTTTGACAATGAATACTTTGAATTGAGCGTTATTAATGATCAAAGGATTGAATTGTTCCACCCGTCCTCAGAAACCGTATACGAGTTTACAGGCCGTGGTTACATTCAGTTCTTACGAGAGACTGACGCTTCAGGGAAGCGTATTGAAGGCTCTAAACAGCTAAAGAAACGTAAACAAAAAACCCCTAAGAAAGATAATCCAAGGGTAAACACAAGGAGCTAGATTTTGGTTGGTTATTTAGTTTCCAGAAACGTCCACCTCATGTATTTGAGTTGGGCGTTTTCTTTTATGATATGTTTTTTATAGATGCGTCCGTCAAACATGTGACCTCACAAAGACATCTGTGTCCTAAGAATAGAACTTGGTGATATAATTGGAATTGACAAAGATTTTCGCCAACTTTACAAGACGATATTAACAATAAAAACATTTAACAATCATGGGACTATTTTCATTTATTAAAAACGCAGGCGCTAAGGTCTTCGGAATAGGAAAAACAACAGAAGAAGAAGCTGCTGAGGCAAGAGCAAAAGCCAAAAGAGCTGAAGATGCGGAAGAACTAAGAATAGAAGAGGCTGCGGCTAGAAATCTAGAAGAGACCATTCGCGATTTACAATTACAGGTCGAGAACTTAACTGTTTTTGTAGACGATGAAATGGCTAGAGTGTCTGGTATGGCTTACGATCAAGCAACTCGTGAAAAAGTCGTGCTTGTGGTTGGAAATACAGCAGGAATTGCGACTGTAGATGATCAAATGACAGTTGAGAATCCAGAACCAGAAGCACAATTCCATACGGTTGTGAGTGGTGATACCTTAGGTAAAATTGCAAAACATTACTATGGTAACGCTATGAAATACCCAGAGATTTTTGAAGCCAATAAACCGATGTTATCAGATCCAGATAAAATTTATCCAGGGCAAGTGCTCCGTATTCCAAATTTGGATTAAAAGCGAGACGAGATATAAAAAAAGCGCCCAAATAGGAGGCGCTTTTTTTTATTCCAATAGTGTTTTTAAGTCCTCAAAATCATTAGGTTTGGCAGTAATGGTTTTGTCTTTATCTAATAAAAAGTAGGTTGGTGTAGACCCTATACCATACGCATCAGCAGTAGCGTTATTCCATTTTTCTAAACCTAATACATGAATAAAATCTGGAAACTCCTTAATCTTTTGTCGCCAGTTGCTGTCATCGTCTTCCATACCAAATGCGATGACTTTAATATCAGTTTTATCAGATAAAAAATCTTTTAGCTTAGGCAATTCATCAAGACAATGTATGCAAGTACTACTCCAAAAAACTAGCACGTACTGTTTTGCTACATCTAGGTCGTGTAAACTCGTTGTAACGAGTTGGCCATTTGCTTTGTAAGAAATGTCAAAATTTATGGCTTTACTACCTAAGGTCACATTTTTATAAGCCATTAATTGGGTGGTCAAATCGGTATAATTGGTTTGTTGAGCGAGTTCCAATAAGTAGTTGTCAGCGACATAATTGGCCATTTCAGGATTATCCATAGCTGTAAAGCGTCTCCAAACCATTTCAAACAATATTGTTTTCAGTTGAATCTGTCCTTCGCCAATTTGAGTCATTAATTCATCAACATCTTTTTTGTAAACCTCATTGTTTGAATTTGTGTTCATACCAAAAATATAGGCCATCACACGTTCCACTAAAAAATCTGAACTCTGCAGCAAGGTATTACTGAAGTCTACATGCTCTAGATAATGGCTTTTTAAGTTTTTAGAATAGGTTGATAGATCTTCAAAATCTTCTGGGATATAAGGTTTATTTCCTTTAATAAAGGCATTAGCGAGTAAGTCTTGAGACGATTCCTCATAAGCCTTTTGCGTATCATTTAAGGTTTTTATAATGTCAAGAAAGGCCTTTTTATCAGTACTTTCCTGTGTATAAAAATTACTAAGCGTTCTATTCACCATCTCCATACTTTTAATGTAGGAAGCCCATAATTTGTTTTCTTGACTCTCCGTAAATTCTAGACCATTTTTCAAGCTAAAATCAAACGCGACAGCTTCTTTGCCGTTGTAAATAAAATCGAAGTTATTGTCTTCAGGAGGAAGTGCATAAATGATTTTATAGATCCCAGGATTCATTGTACTGTCCAAAGGAATCGAAAAGTGGCCATTATCATCTAATTCTGCACGATCTACATATTCAGCACCTGTAGGAGTTGCATGGTAAAGAAATGCATAGGTAAATTCTTCTGCGGGTGTGAATGTACCGCTTATTTGCTTTTGAGCTATCAGTAGTGAAGGGAGCAGTGCAAGAATCAAAAGATACTTTTTCATAAGAGTTGTATTGAAGTATGAGTCATTCTGAGTTCAAATATCAAGCCAAATATCTGAATTTTATTCTTTAATAGATCGTTTTGATCGTACACTTTCTATGATTACTGTGGATATGATCAAGCTTCCACCAATTAATGTATGTAATGTTGGGATTTCATTCAAGAAAAAATAGGCCATGATAATGCCAAACACGGGTTGTGTACTCCCTATGATGCTTGCAGTACTTACCTTAAAATATTTGAGACTGTTCACAAACATGGTATGTCCGATAGCTGTAGTGACCAATGCCAGTGTCAACACAAATGGAAGTTGTCCTGTAATTCCTGAGGTGTCTAAAAAGAATAAAACGGGTAACAATACAAAGGTTAGAATGAGTACCTGATAGAACATCAGCAAGCTTCCGTTGTAATTCGATACCTTTTTTTTCAACAGGATATTTCTAAGGGCATAACAAATCGAAGATAGCAGTCCGAAAAGTATGCCTTGCAATTGACTGCTTTCTAAATCAAAATCTGGCGCTAAAATGTATATGCCAATTAATACGACCACTCCAAGCAATAGATGGATAGGATCAAATCTCACTTTAGTAAATAAAGGTTCCAAAATAGCTGTTATCACTGGGAATGTAAACAATGAGAGCATCCCAATAGCAACATTTGATAACTTTAAGGCATAGAAATAGGTGATCCAATGTGCTCCTATAAAGAGCGCTGCAATGATAAACGTCAAGCGGTCTTGATTCGAGAATACGGTAAACTTCAGTTTTTGAAACCTACAATACAAAAACAAAAAGACCATTGCAAAAGCACAGCGCCACCAAATGATGACTGGTGTAGGCATATCAATATATTTCCCTAATGGTCCAGAGGTGCTAATCATGATGGTAGCGACCGTCAACCAAATGAGGTGTTTGATATGTGTATCTTTCATATGTCTTTTAAGCGATTCAGTGCTTGTTTTACTGAAGTTATTTGCTCAAATGTAAGTAATAAACGAAGTCCATTTCGTGTTTGTTTTTCCTTCATTTTGCAATCTTTTGGACGCGTTTGCACAAACTGAAGCACCTTCGTGAACTGATCACTCTGATAAAACGGACTTTGTTGATCATTAATAAAATAGCCTATGAAACGGCCTTTCTTCATAATAATTTTCTCTAAACCAATTTTGGTAGCCATCCATTTTAGTCGGACACTATCAAATAAATCGGATACTGAAGTTGGGAGTTCACCAAATCGATCGATGATTTCTGACTCAAAACTTTGTAATTCGTCTTCGGTTTTTAACGTATTTAGCTTGGTATAGAGGTTAAGACGTTCTGTGATATTATTGACATAATCATCTGGAAAAAGCAATTCAAAATCGGTATCGATTGTGATGTCTTTTACATATGCTTTTTCTTTACCATCATCCTTATAAAGGTCTTTAAACTCATTTTCTTTCAATTCTTCAATGGCTTCATTTAGAATCTTCTGATAGGTATCAAAACCTATATCATTGATAAAACCACTTTGTTCTCCTCCCAACAAATCGCCGGCACCTCTAATTTCCAAATCTTTCATGGCAATATTGAAGCCACTGCCCAATTCTGTAAATTGCTCAAGTGCTGTGATACGTTTTCTAGCATCAGCAGTCATTGCTGAATATTCAGGAGTGATAAAATAGCAGAAAGCCTTTTTGTTACTTCTCCCAACACGACCACGCATTTGATGTAAATCACTCAAACCAAAATTATTGGCGTTATTGATGAAAATAGTATTAGCGTTAGGCACGTCTAAGCCACTTTCTACAATCGTTGTACTCACTAAAACATCAAATTCACCATTCATGAAAGCTAACATGAGTTGTTCTAGCTTTTTGCCTTCCATTTGTCCGTGTCCAATCCCAATTTTTGCATCGGGTACCAAGCGCTGAATTAAACCAGCAACTTCTTTAATGTTTTCAATGCGATTATGGATGAAAAATATCTGACCACCACGTTGAATTTCATAGGATATAGCATCCCTTATGGACTCCTCATTAAAACGAATCACATGACTTTCTATCGGATAGCGGTTAGGTGGAGGCGTAGTTATTACCGATAAGTCTCTTGCCGCCATCAAGCTGAATTGTAATGTTCTTGGAATCGGTGTTGCCGTAAGTGTGAGCACATCGACATTATCCTTAAGCGTTTTTAATTTTTCCTTAACCGCAACGCCAAATTTCTGTTCTTCATCTACAATAAGCAATCCTAAATCTTTGAATTTGACATTTTTATTGACAAGCTGATGGGTGCCAATAATGATATCTACATGTCCTTTTTCTAGTGATTCTAAAGTGTCACGTTTTTCTTTTGCTGTTCTGAATCGATTGAGGTAATCTACTGTGACAGGAAAATCCTTGAGTCGTTCCGTAAATGTTTTATGATGTTGATACGCTAGAATCGTGGTTGGAACCAAAACAGCAACTTGTTTACCATTATCTACCGCTTTAAATGCTGCTCTTATGGCTACTTCCGTTTTACCAAAACCAACATCGCCACATACAAGGCGATCCATTGGTCGTTCACTTTCCATATCAGCTTTGATATCGGCTGTAGAACTAATCTGATCTGGCGTGTCCTCATAAATAAAAGAGGCTTCTAATTCATGTTGTAAATAACTATCAGGTCGGTATTGAAATCCTTTTTCCAATTTACGTTTAGCATATACTTTTATAAGATTGAAAGCTATTTCCTTGACACGAGATTTTGTTTTCTGCTTTAAGGTTTTCCAGGCTTTACTACCTAGCTTGTAGACTTTTGGAGGTTTCCCATCCTTCCCATTGAACTTAGTGATTTTATGTAAGGAATGGATACTTAGATATAACACATCACGTTCACCGTAGACTAATTTTATGGCTTCTTGCTTTTTGCCTTCCACGTCAATTTTTTGAAGGCCACCAAACTTTCCAATACCATGATCAATATGTGTCACATAATCACCGATATCCAAATTGGTCAATTCTTTTAAGGTAATGGCTTGTTTTTTCGCATAACCATTTTTTAGATGGAACTTGTGATAGCGTTCAAAAAGTTGGTGATCGGTATAGCAAGTGATCTTTTGATCGTGGTCTATAAACCCTTGATAGAGTGATAGAACAATAGTTTGGTAATGGACATCTTCGTCTACATCTTCAAAGATATCATGGAAACGTTTTGCTTGCTGTTCGCTTGAGCAAACAATATAGTTTTTATACCCTTTTTTATGATGCCTATTCAAATCTTCAATAATTAAATCAAACTGCTTATTGAAAGAAGGTTGAGGTGTGGTATTAAACGTGATACTCTTACCTGAAAAATAACTAGTGGTTCCAAATTCTATTAATCGAAATTCTTGTAATTGTCGTTTTAGAACTTCGGAATTACAGAATAGTTCTTCTGGTTTGGAATGCTTTAATTCTGAAGATAAATTATGAAAAGCCTCTACCGCTTTTTCGAAGAATTCATCAATTCTAGAAAATAGGAAATCGGAATTTTTAGAAAAAACAACGGTTTTATGTGCAATGTACTTCAAGAAGCTTTGCCGACTTTCTTCCAAAAATTTATTCGCGACATTGGGAATAATCCCGATCTTTTTTATCTGCTCTGTTGAGAGCTGTGTTTCCACATCGAAGGTACGAATGCTATCCACTTCATCCCCAAAAAACTCGATACGATAAGGTTCGTCATGAGAAAAAGAAAACACATCTACGATGCCACCTCTTACTGAAAATTCACCAGGTTCCGTCACAAAATCGACGCGTTTAAATTGGTATTCAAATAAGACCTCATTTACAAAATCAATTGATAATTCATCGTTAACGGCAATTTTTAAGGTGTTTTTTTCAAGTTCGCGACGCGTAACAACCTTCTCAAACAGCGCATCTGGATACGTCACGATAATGGCCGGTTTTTTCCTAGAATTGATTCTGTTTAAAACCTCTGCCCTTAGAAGGACATTTGCGTTATCCGTCTCCTCAATTTGATAAGGTCTACGATAGCTGCCTGGATAAAATAAGACATCTTTGTCGTTGAGTAGTACCTCAAGATCGTTTAAATAAAAAGCGGCTTCTTCTTTGTCATCAAACACCAACAGAAATGGTAATTCCGTGGCTTTGAAAGCTTCGCTAATCACTAGAGACAATGAAGATCCAACAAGGCCTTTTACATGTAATTTTGCTTCCGTTTGGGCAATAGCAGTTGGCAGATTTTGCGCTTGCAAAGCCTGTGCATACGTTTGCGAGAGAAGGGGTTTACTCAAGACATTTTATTTTGTGCAAATATAAAATTTTTGTGCCATTGCTTATTGTTAAAATGTATTAATAAAACTATCTTTGTGCCACTAAAAAAAAAACAATATGTCATTTTCATTTTCAGATTTATTTGATAGCGGATTTAAAAAACGTAACGAAGACCATTTTGCGGCTATCGTTAGGGTTGCTATGGACGACGGAATTATAACAGAGGAAGAGCAAGCGTTTTTAGATCGTTTAGCTCGAAATTTGGATATTAGTGAGTCTGATTACAAGTTAATATTAAAAGATTACAAATCACATCCAATTAACCCACCAACATCTTATGACTTAAGATTAGAGCGCTTATTTGATTTGGCACGTATGGTTTATGTTGATCATATCAAAGGCGATCACGAAGAAATTGTCTTACGTAAAATTGCCGTAGGTTTAGGATTTTCTACTGAAAACGTGAAATATGTGGTAGACAAAGCCTTAACTTTAGTGAGTAACGGTGTGGATTTAGATACCTTTACCGAGGAGATTAAAACAATGAATAGATAATCAATTTCGATTGCAACAAATAACAAAGCCACTATCTAGTGGCTTTTTTTATGCATTGCGCATAAACTCTTCTGCTTTTTCTACCATGTTTTTACTGCCGCAAATAAATGGGACACGCTCATGAAGTTCTGTCGGCTGAATGTCCATAATCCTATTAAAACCATCACTAGCCTTTCCGTTAGCTTGTTCTGCGATAAAAGCCATTGGGTTGCACTCGTACAGTAAACGGAGTTTTCCTTTGGCATTTTGAGAGCTTTTAGGGTAGAGATAGATACCACCTTTAATCATATTTCGGTGAAAATCTGATACTAAAGACCCAATATATCGACTGGTATACGGACGATCACCTTCTTCCATTTGACAATACTTGATATAGTTTTTAATGCCTTGTGGAAAGTGGATGTAATTCCCTTCATTCACTGAATATATTTTACCATCTTCTGGAAATTGCATATCGGGATGCGATAAATAAAAAGTCCCTATGGCAGGATTCAATGTAAACCCATTCACACCATCACCAGTGGTATAAACAATCATGGTAGAAGTTCCATAGACTATATATCCAGCCGCTACTTGCTGACTCCCTTTTTGCAAAAAATCTTCTATGGTTACTGGTGTACCAACAGGTGTTACACGCCTGTAGATTGAGAAAATAGTTCCAACCGACACATTGACATCAATATTTGAGGAGCCATCTAAGGGGTCAATTAACACCACATATTTATTCTGATGGTTTTCATCTTGACTATTAATAGAGATAAAATCGTCTTCTTCTTCACTCGCAATTCCGCAAACAATGTTGCGTTTCGTCATGGTTTGAATGAACTTTTCATTGGCATAAACATCCAATTTTTGCTGATTCTCACCTTGAATATTAGTATCTCCAGCTGCACCTATAATATCTACCAGACCCGCTTTATTCACTTCATGGTTCACCACTTTTGCCGCTAATCGAATGGAATTAATTAAACGAGATAATTCGCCAGAAGTGTATTTAAAGGAGGATTGGTTTTCAATAATAAATTCACCTAAGGTCTTGTTTTTTCGTGTCATCTGGTGTGGCTGTTTCTGCAAATATCTTATTTTTTTAATCAACTACAACGATATAGTAGATTATTTGTGAGATAAAATTATTCAGTTTAAACTATATTTGGGCTAAAGAAAATTTATGACTTTTTCCATTCGTAAAGCGACCCAAAATGACATGCCTAGAGTTCATGAATTGATAGTGGAACTGGCCATTTTTGAAAAGGAACCCGATGCTGTTGAAGTTTCTGTCGCGGATTTAATAAAGGCAGGATTTCAGGAACCTAAAGCCTTTACTTGCTTTGTTGCTGAGCAGGATGGCAAGGTAGAAGGTATGGCATTGGTGTATCATCGATTTTCAACTTGGAAAGGCAAAGTGCTCCATCTTGAAGATTTGGTAGTAAGTCAAGAACAAAGAGGATCTGGAATGGGTACCGCTCTTTTAGATGAAGTCGTAAACTATGGAAAGGAATTAGGTGTGAAACGTATCTCTTGGGAGGTCTTGGATTGGAATGATTCAGCGATTGAATTTTACGAAAAGAAAGGGGCAGATGTGAAGCGCGATTGGAACGTAGTTCACCTCAATGAAGATCATATGAATAATTATATAGCGAGTCGATAACATGCGTGTATTTAAATTTGGTGGAGCTTCAGTAAAAAATGCTGAAGGTGTTAAAAATTTGGCTTCAGTCTTATCACAAGTAGGACATGAAAAGACCCTTGTGATAGTGTCTGCTATGGGTAAAACGACAAATGCACTTGAAGTCGTGATAAAAAATTATTTCGATCATAAACAAGAATTGCAAAGTGCCATACAAGACGTAAAAAAATTTCACAACCAGATCTTGCTCGACCTTTTTGATAACACACAACATCCCGTTTTTAAAAGCGTGTCCTCCATTTTTGAAGATCTTGATTATTTCTTATCAAAAAACAAATCTCCCGACTATAATTTTGTTTATGACCAGGTGATTGGATATGGAGAGTTAGTGTCTACAACGATTGTTAGTGCTTACCTCAATGATAGCGGCCTTAAGAATCAGTGGCTGGATGTTCGTGAGTTTATTAAGACCGATGATTATTATCGACGAGCCAATGTTGACTGGGAGCAAACATTAAGCAACATAAAACAGAATTTTGATACCTCCGTTTTGAATATTACCCAAGGGTTCTTAGGAAGTGATGCCAATAATTTTACGACAACATTAGGACGAGAAGGAAGTGATTACACGGCCGCTATTTTTGCTTATTGCTTAAATGCTGAAAGCGTGACTATTTGGAAAGATGTACCAGGTGTATTGAATGCCGATCCGCGTTATTTTGAAAATGCACAATTGCTACATACAATCTCATATAGGGAAGCGATAGAGCTCGCTTTTTATGGTGCTTCCGTCATCCATCCAAAAACCTTGCAGCCATTACAACAAAAGGAAATCCCCTTACATGTCAAATCGTTTTTGAACCCTAAAAATGCGGGAACCTGCGTAGGTAAAGGCTCTGGTTTAGAACCAAATATTCCCTGTTATATTGTAAAGAAGGATCAAGTGTTAGTGTCTTTATCATCGTTGGATTTTAGTTATATTGTTGAGGAAAATATCAGTGAAATATTTAAGTTGTTACATTTATATAAAATGAAGGTGGACGTCATTCAAAATTCCGCAATTAGTTTTTCAGTATGTTTTGAGAACTCCTATAATAACCTTGAACGTTTGCTGCAACATCTCAAGGCAAAATTTAAAGTCACAGCTTATGAAAACGTCAGTCTTTATACAGTAAGACATTACAACGAACAAGCAGTGGCGTCGATAGAGAAAGGTAAAAAGCTCTTGCTTAAGCAATTAACACAAGAAACAATACAAATAGTAACTAAATAGTTTATTTAGTACTTTTACACTTATGACCAAACCACAAGATACCGGATTAGTTACCGCAAAAGAAGTTGCTAAAGCCATCAAAGCTGATAAATACGGTTTTGTTGGAACCTTCGCAGGATGGTTACTTATGAAGGTATTAAAGATTTCCACACTTAATCGTATTTACAAGCGGCATAAACACCTCAGTGATGGGGAGTTTCTGAACGCTATTTTAGATGATTTTCAAATTAAATTTGAAATACCAGAGGAAGATTTAAAACGATTACCTAAAGATGGTGCATATATCACAGTTTCCAATCACCCACTAGGTGGTATCGATGGCATTTTGCTACTCAAATTTATGATTGAGCAACGTAAGGATTTTAAAATCATTGCCAATTTTCTATTGCATCGTATCGAACCATTGAAACCCTATATCATGCCTGTAAATCCTTTTGAAGATAGAAAGGATGTTAAATCAAGCATAGCTGGTTTTAAAAATGCGTTGCTGCATTTAAAGGATGGTCACCCTTTAGGCGTATTTCCTGCAGGAGAGGTTTCGACCTATAGAGATGGTAAGTTGGTGGTTGATAAGCCTTGGGAAGAAGCGGCTATGAAACTTATTAAAAAAGCCGAAGTACCTGTTGTTCCTATATACTTTCACGCAAAAAACAGTAAGTTGTTTTATAAATTGTCCAAAATAAGTGACACCTTCAGAACCGCAAAATTACCGTCTGAATTATTGACTCAAAAGAATCGGGTTATCAAAGTTCGAATTGGTAGACCTATCACAGTGGCAGATCAAAAGGAACAATCCACCATTGCAGAATTCTCTGAATTTTTAAGACGTAAGACCTACATGCTTTCTAATGCGTTTGAAGACAAACCTAAAATTTTGGATAATCTTTCCAATACATTAAAACCACCAGCAAAACCACCGAAAAGAATCGTAGGTTCTGTAAGTGTCGAAAAGATGGCTGCGGAAGTTGATGCATTGCGTGAGGGAGATTTCAGACTCTTAATTAGTAAAAATTATGAGGTTTATTTAACCGAGGCAAAGCGCATACCGAATATTCTACATGAAATAGGGAGATTACGGGAAATTACGTTTCGGGAAATCGGTGAAGGCACCAATGAAGCCATAGATTTGGATAGTTTTGACACCTACTATCATCACATGTTTTTATGGGATACAGAGACGCAGCAAATAGCAGGTGCCTATCGAATGGGATTAGGCGCAAAAATTTATGCACGATATGGTATCGATGGTTTTTACTTGCAAGATCTTTTTAGATTTGAACCAGAATTGCACAAGATGATGAGCGAGTCCATAGAAATGGGACGTGCTTTTATTATCAAGGAATATCAACAAAAGCCTATGCCATTGTTCTTATTATGGAAAGGGATTGTACACACGACATTGCGTTACCCTGAACACAAATATTTAATAGGCGGTGTAAGCATCAGTAATCAATTTTCTAATTTTTCTAAATCCTTGATGATCGAGTTTATGAAATCTCATTACTACGATCCTTATGTGGCTCAATATGTTCGTCCGAAAAAAGAATTTAAAGTTAAGTTAAAAGATGCAGACAAGGATTTTGTCTTTGATTCTACAGAGGCCGACTTAAATAAGTTTGATAAGATTATCGATGAAGTGGAACCAGGAGCACTGCGCTTACCAGTATTGCTTAAAAAGTATATTAAGCAGAATGCGAGACTTGTGGCCTTTAACGTAGATCCATTGTTTAATAATTCTGTCGATGGTTTAATGTATATTAAAATTGCAGACTTACCAGAAAGTACCGTAAAACCTGTTATGGAAGAATTTCAGGCGGAGCTTGAACGTAAGTTTTCTAATGGTAATAATGAAGAATAGTGTATTTTTTGTTGCGTTATTAACGTCATTGTTTTCCTTTTCACAAACGTTAAAAGGAGTCGTCTTGGATGCCAAGACCAAAGCGCCTATTGAAAGCGCTTCCATCTATTATGATAATACAACCATTGGGACATCCACCAACAGTAAAGGTGAATTTGAGATTGAATATGACCAAGATTTACAATCCTCATTAATCATTTCCTTTTTGGGCTATCAAAAATTAACAATACCCAACTACAGTCCTAAACAATTCTACAAGGTGTTGTTAGAGGAACAAAATGATATGTTGGATGAAGTTGTTATTTATGCAGATGATGGGATGTCTAGAGAGTTAAAATTGAAATTTTTTAGATCTCAGTTCTTAGGAAAGTCAGTAAACGGGAGATCTTGCAAAATTTTAAACGAAGATGATTTGACCTTACGTTACAATAAGAAGACGAAGCAATTAATGGCAAGCTCCAAAGTACCTTTGATCATCATGAACGAGAATCTTAAATATAAGATTCAGTTTGAAATGAAAGATTTTATTCTGGGTTTTGGTGATGTCAATTTAGAGACGGAACATTTTCATCCGGAATCGCTTATCTATACAGGCACCTCTTTTTTTGAATCCCTTGACAATGACAGTACCATTGTGAATAAACGAAACAAGGTTTATAAAGGATCCGTGTTACACTTTATGCGCACCTTAGCTAAGCAAGAATTAGCACAAGAGGACTATCAAATTTTTAGTAAAGGATTTAAGGTTGATCCAGAGAGATACATCTCGGTAAAATCGATAAAAAATTCGGATGCGGTAGAAGTGAAACTTCGATTACCACTTTCGGTGATGTACAATAACAAATACCAATCGGAGTTGTTAAATAGACAATTGACTTCCGAGGAAAATCCTTCCAATTCATCGTATTTCAATACGACCATTACCATTAATCGCTTTGGAAATTACAGTCCAATTGAAGCGATGTATTTTAGTGGCTATATGTCGCTTATGCGCTTAGGAGATACCTTGCCATTAGATTACGAATTGTCCAATGCTGATAATTGAACATCTATATCTATCCATTAGAGTAAATAAAAAAGCCAGAACATACATTCTGGTTTTTAATTATTATATGGACTTAAACCACTCTTGGAATTGATTTCCAAGCAAGAATACTGGTTTTTTCTCGCCACTTAAAGCTCCGATTAAACTCATAACCCACATGGCTAACGGTAAAATCCAAGCAATAAAATTAACAATTGGAATGATGCCACAAATAAATCCGACAATCATAATGCCTAGTACTTGACGTACATAAAAGGACCCTAATTCCGTTTTGTTGGAATTATTCATGACAATAGCGATTATCCAACCAATGAGTGTAATGTGCGCAACGATGGCAATGTTTTTACCATCACTTAAAACTTGTTTTGCGTCATCACTAAATTGATCCGCTTTTTCTCTGGTTTCTCTTCCAAATTCCTTGGCGTCCTCGGAAAATTCTTTGGCAGAACTACTGATCTTATCACCTGCTTTTCTTGCAGAATCTTTTGCATCATCTATCATATCATTAAGATCATCGCTTAAATTTTTGTTATCATCAGACATTTGTTTTGGTTTTATGGTTATGCTATAAATTTAGTAAAAAAACCAACTTGAAAATTGTTTTTTTATAAGCTTCAATTATCGCCCTGATTTTCATTTTGGATTTAACTACTTTATTTACAAGTCGTTCAATGCTGAATTTTGTTACAGGCTTATAAGAAAGCTTGATCTGAAGGTTCCCATAATTCTATTTTATTACCGTCGTTATCTAGGATCCATCCAAATTTACCGTATTCAAATTCTTGCATTTCACCAATAATGGTCACGCCTTCATTTTTAAGCGTTTCCAGAAGTTCTACGAGATTCTCAACGCGATAATTAAACATAAATGGTTTGTTGGAAGGTTCAAAATAACCGGTGTCATCTTTAAAAGGGCTCCATTGTGTGGAGCAGTCTTTACCGTCTTTATCTTTCCACCAAAAAGTACAACCATAATCATCTGTGTTGAATCCGAGGTGTTTTTTATACCAATCTTTTGAAGCTTTAGGATCTTTAGTTTTAAAAAATAGGCCTCCTATGCCTGTCACACGTTTTTTCATATTCTTATTTATTTTTTAATGCAGATTCATAAATTTTAATCCATTCCTTTACCGATAGTTTTTGACATAATTCTGCTATGAGGTCAAACGGAATATCATCTAAATATTTAAAGCGGATACAACTTTTGCCCATATCCAATTTACGCTTACAATGTTTTGGATATTCAGACACAAACCAGTCATGCAACTCTTTTTTAGCATAAATACCACTATGATATAAATTAATCGAGTTTTTTTGAGATGCAAAACTCATAAAAGGCAGTGGTGTTTTTGGGTCGCAATGGTATCCGTCTGGATATATGGAATGAGGGACATAATAGCCTATCATTTTATAGATTATCCCTTCTTCAAAACCTTCGGGTATATTGGCATTTATGACCGCTCTTAATTTTTTTAAAGTATCTTGTCGTTCTTGTGGAACTTGACTGATATAGTCTTCAGGAGATGTTGCATCATATTGCATAGTGATGAATATTATTTACGTTGAAGTATTAATGCTGAAATTAAAGATAAGATAAATCCAATAATCAATACGGTTACAAACATGATAAATGCTAAAAATCCAGAACCTCCATAAGCGCTCATTTGCTCAACTAATTCAGCTTTTTTAGTTTGTAATTCAGTTCCCGAATAGGTTGTTTCTAGTTGTTTGATGGATGTATCTAAAAACTCTTTGGCAAAATCTGGGTTAATGAGAGTGGTGTAGATATAATCTGCAATGCCGATACCTATAGCAACCATTCCAGAAATTAACACACCTATAAGTAATGCCTTACCAAAACTTACAGTGCCATTATTGACGTGATCTCGAAAATGTTTGATGCCAAAGAAAACAAAAGATAGTGAGGCTATCATGGTAGCATAACCAACAATTTCTTGAGTAGAATAACTCAGGCCATTACCGAAGACAAGTGCCAATAAAAATAATACGATGGCAAGTGTGCAACCGTAAAGTCCGAATTTAATAACTGTATTTTTCATGAGATACCTGTATAATAATTACGATTCAAAACTAAGAGGAGTCAGGCAATTAGTACTCATACTTTAGTACCAAACAGGTCATCAAAAAGTACTTTTTTACCATTATTTAATAATCTGGAGGTTTTTTGCGATCTGCAACGCTTGAGTTCGTCGTTTAGCATTCAGTTTAGAAAGGAGATTGGAAACATGGGTTTTTACGGTACTTTCAGATACAAACAGTTTTTCACCAATTTCCTTATTCGAAAGACCTTCGGAAATTCCCAACAGCACGTCGTATTCACGTTTACTTATATCGAGTTCTTCAATTTTTTTATGATTGATTGTATGCGTGACTATTGGTTTTTTTTGAAGGCTTTTTTTATTGAGATATACACCCACAAAAAAGAAAACAACAGCAATTAAAGCAATGGTCCACTCTGAACGAAGATTACCGGAAATAACAGCATATTTGCTAAACTGAAATAATAACAAAAGGCTTAAAATGAGGACTCCAAAAACGAGAACAGTTTTTTTCACAATTCAAATGTAACAAAATTTTGCTTTTATCTTGTCTACGATTGTTTGTGCCAGTTTTTCTTTGCTCTCCATAGTCCAACCTGCCACATGTGGTGTAAGGATGACATTGTCTGAAGCCATAAGGTATTGAAAAGCTTTTGGGATATCGGTTGTAAAAAGATTTTCAAAAGAAGCTTTTTCATATTCCAAAACATCTAATCCTGCACCCAAGACCTTACCAGATTGCAATGCCTCAACTAAATCCTCAGTAACGACGCTTTTACCGCGAGCCGTATTGATGAGCCAAAACGGTTTACTAAAATTCTGGATGAAGGCTTTGTTGACCATTCCAACAGTTGTAGCTGTTTCTGGCGTATGAAGGCTCAGCACATCCGCGCGCTTTTGTAGTTCTTCTAGTGGTACTTGATGCGCATAGGAATCCCCTACATTATTTTTGATGTCATAACAAAGAACAGTCACATCAAAGCCACTGAGTTTTTTAGCAAAAGCTTTGCCCATGTTGCCATAGCCAATAAGTCCAACGGTTTTTCCATCCAATTCTATTCCACGATTTTCTTCTCTCAGCCATTGTCCTTGGCGTACTTCCTTATCAGCTTTTAAAAGTTTATTGAATAGAGACAATAGTAAAGCCAAACTATGCTCTCCAACAGCATTCCGATTGCCTTCTGGTGCAGAAATTAGTTCAATTCCCTTCTGCTTAGCGTAGTCGCAATCAATATTTTCAAGGCCTGCACCAACACGTCCAATAAATTTCAGGCGGATTCCAGCATCGAGAAACGACCGGTCAATTTTAAAACGACTCCGAATTACAAAACCGTCATATTGATGAATAATTTTTTCAATTTCCGCTTTTGAGGCGGTATAATTCTCATCATTTGTAAAACCCAGCGCATTGAGTTGCTCGATGAGTAATGGATGGTTGCTATCTAGATGTAATATTTTCAAATCTTAGGGTAATGGTTTTGTGTTCGTTCATCTTTGACTTTACCCGTATGTGCCGTACTCAATTTTTCAAATAGCAGCACATGCACTTCTTCATTATTCAGCGTATATGGATGGTGTTCAACACCTTTAGGAACCACAATCATCTCTCCTTCTTTTATGACTTCAGTACGATCTCTAAATTGTATATATAAGGTACCTTTCATCACTTGAAATAGTTCATCTTCGTCATCATGACTGTGCCAAACAAATTCACCTTTGAGTTTGGCCAAAATAACTTGCATGTCATCAACGATAGCAATCTGATGTGGATGCCAATGGGCATTAAATTTTGTGAATTTATCGGAAATGTTAATGGCTTTCATAAGGGTAAAGTTACAAAAGCATTTTGTATTAAATACCAAGAATGAGCTTGGCTATCCAGAAGTATATAAGGATACCGAAGATATCATTACTCGTTGTAATAAAGGGACCAGTTGCTATGGCTGGGTCTATGCCTCGTTTATCCAAAAATAAAGGAATGAATGTTCCTATAAGTCCAGCAACAATGATAACCGCAACTAAGGACACAGATATAGCGAATGCGGTTCTTGGATCACCTTGAGTTGCCCAAACAAAGAAGAAAAGGCATATGGCTAAAATAACACCGTTTAGGGCTGCTAACAACATTTCTTTTATCAATCGGCTATTCACACTCCCTTTAACATCGTCATTAGCCAAACCTTGTACAATGATAGCGCTGGATTGTACTCCAACATTTCCTGCCATCGCGGCAATTAATGGCGTAAAAAAGAAGAGTAGAGCATATTTATCGAAGGTACTCTGAAAACCTTCCATAATTAAAAAAGCGCCAACACCACCAACAAGTCCCAAGAATAGCCATGGCAATCGCGCTCTGGTGAGATCTAAAATACTATCATCAGCCTCCACGTCACCAGTAATACCGGCAGCCATTTGGTAATCTCTCTCCGCTTCCTCTTTTAAGACATCTACAATATCATCAATAGTAATTCTGCCTAGAAGTGTTTGTTGATCGTCCACTACAGGAATAGCTTCCAAGTCATATTTCGCCATCACTCTAGCGACATCTTCAACATCATCATCAACATGAACAAAGTCCACATTGTCTTTAGCGATATCCGCGATTTTTTGTTCACTTTTAGCGACGATTAAATCTTTTAGAGATAGGCGGCCAATGAGCTTTTCCTGCTTATTCACCACATAAATCGAATGCACTCTTGTCACTTCTTTTGCTTGTCCACGAATACGCCTTAAACAGCCAGCAACTGTCCAGGTTTCGTAAACTTTGACGAGCTCTTTCGCCATAAGGCTACCAGCTGTGTCCTCATCATAGGTTAAAAGTTCCGTAATTTCATCACGATGCTCTTTATCTTCAATCTGGGAGATAACTTCTGCCTGGCGATTTTCTGGAAGTTCAGCAATCAAATCGGCAGCATCATCGGTATCTAGTTCTTCAACCTCTTCGGCAATTTCTTTGGCCGACAGATTTTCGAGAATTTTCTCTCTTGTATCTTCATCTAATTCCGTTAAGATATCAGAGGTTGTTTCAGAATCCAACAATTTGATGACATACACGGAATCGTCTAGATTTAATTCATCTAAAATTTCAGCAACATCGGCATAATGGAAATCATTGAGAAGTGCCTTGAGGGCTTTATCGTTTTTTATCGCTACAAACGATTCAACTGCTGCAATGAGCTCATCCGTCAATTCAAATTGTATGTTTTCTTTTTCTTCAGTCAAATTGGGAAATTTAGGAGTTCTATTGATCGTCTTGAATGCGTTGTGTCAATTCTAAAAAGGAATCAACACTCAGTTGTTCTGGACGCTTGCCAAATATAACATTTGCTTTTAAATTATCGGAAAGATTAAATGTTTTTAAACTGTTACGCAATGTTTTTCGACGTTGCTGAAAAGCAGTTTTAACCACTCTAAAAAATAATTGTTCATCGCATGCTAAGGTGTAATTGGTTTTTCTTTTAAGCAACAACACACCCGAGTCAATTTTCGGAGGAGGGTTAAAAACAGATGGAGGAACAGTAAATAAATATTCGGCATCATAAAATGCCTGTACCAACACCGAAAGAATACCATAGACTTTACTGCCTTCCTTGGAACAAATACGTTCGGCTACTTCTTTTTGGAACATGCCTGAAAATTCAGGAATGTGCTCGCGCATTTCTAAGGTTTTAAAGACAATTTGTGTAGAAATATTATATGGGAAATTTCCAATAATAGCAAAGGGTTCTCCTTTGAAAATCTCTGATAGGTCGTATTTAAGGAAATCCTCTTCATAAACCCGATCTGCCAAATTTAAATAATGTGCTTTGAGGTATGCGACCGATTCTGTATCAATTTCAATCACATGGGTTGTAATTGGTTTTTCAAGTAAGTATTTCGTGAGAACTCCCATACCTGGTCCAATTTCTAGAACATGATTGTAGTTTTTTAAGCTCAGCGTGTCAGCAATATTTTTTGCAACGGACTCATCGGTTAAAAAGTGTTGTCCTAAATGTTTTTTAGCCCTTACTTGGTGGTTGTTTGACACGTTATTTAAATTTTACAGTATATTCATCAATAATTTGAAGCTCCGTTCTAAAAGCCAACATTTTATCTGCGAACTTTTTTAAACCCTCTTGACGCAAACGATCGGCATCTTCCTTATAATAGGCTTCAAGCGCTTCTCTGGAATAGGATCGGTATTGAATCGAGTAGGTAATACCACCCATTTCTTCATCTACCAAGACTTGTGATAAAGTCGCCTTTTCAAATTTCCCAGTTCCTAAAACTTGTGGAATGTGCTCCGTTTTCATCCATTCCAACCATTCGTCATGTATGGTGTTATCAATATTGGCAGTGACGTTGTAAATAATCATAAAGATAGGTTTAATGAATACGACTTAGTTTTCAAATGCAAATAACAGAAGTTTATTTCTTGTCTTCAAGCGGATTCCGACTTTTTTGGTAAGATAGGCTTATTTTTCTAAGAATGAATTGCTGCTGACAACTATCTGTAATTTGCTGGTATCTCCAGTTCGGAAGGGTTCAGCATTAATTTATGGCGTCCCCTCTTAGCATTCTGAAACGCTTCCTAGCTTCAATAAAGTAGATGCTGTCTTCATGATTAAAAATGATGTTCTCATAAAGCTCTTTGGCTTTTTCGGGTTGATCTAATTGATTTTGATATAACTCAGCTAGATAGAACAAGGCATCATCTGCTAAAATATCATTTCTATAATTATCAATGATATATTGATAACTCCCGATAGCTTTATCGATTTGTTGCGTTTTTTCGTAGAGTTTCGCTTGCATAAACAAGGCTTGATCTTCAATGGATTCGCCCTTGTGATCGTTCAAAATTTTATCTAATAATTGAATGGACTCAGCTGTTTTATTTTGAAATGCCATCAAATCAGCTTTCGAATAGAGTTTTAAAGCCGTTCTCAAAGAGTCTTCGTCTTTATTATCTGATATAAGAAGCTTCAATTCTAAAGCATCGTTCGCTATCAATTGGGATGTGGAAGATTTTAATATCTTCAATTGCGATTCTGCCCAATCAAAATCACCTTTATAATAACTGGTTTTAGCCACTTTAAATCGAGCTTCTTGCGAAATCGTACTATTTTTTAAGTTAGCTTGAATCTGTGTGTAATAAATCAAGGCCTCATTGAAGCGTTCTTGAAATACTAAAATATCACCAAGTTTCAGTTTAACTGTCGCTTCTTGAAATGTCGATAACTGCAACTCCAAACTCTTTTTTAAAAAGTCACTAGCCGCTTTTGGTTGATGTTTATGGAAGGCTAAAAAATTCCCATAAGCGATTTGTAAGGCAATGGTCTGTTCGTATGTTCCATATTGCTGAAATAAACTTTGAAATTCTTCATCAATCGCTTTAAAATCATCGTTTTGCGCATTTTTAATGGCCATTTCCAATAGGTATTGATGGGCAGTCAACCTCGTATCTATGTCTTGCGAATTCTCCAAAACAAAAGAAAAAATGGCATTCGCTATGGCATCTTCATTCTCTTGGACTGTGGTCAATGCAAGGTCAATAATCCTACTTAAACTTTCTTGACTCCTTTTGTACAGTGCCTTTTCTTGTATGAATGCTTTATTGTATTCTTTTTGTTGAATATAGAGCCAACTTAATAAATCATACCAATAAGGCTCTGGATTGGATTGTAACTTCTTAAGAAGTAATTTTCGCAGTATAAGGTTGTTTTCATTCTCCTTGTTTTCAGAAACAAAATCACTAAAAGCGCGCTTCGCATTACTCAAAAAACTAGGTTTTATTTCTATATAATCAATATAATTTGAAAACAGCAATTCAATATTCCCTTGCTCGCCATAAATTCGAGCCATTTGCATGTTGAAACTAAAATCTGGATTATATTCCATCCCTTTTTTATAAGCCTCTAGGGCGCGATCTAATAAAGAATGGTCTTCGAATTTTTTAGCAATCCCGTAGGTGTAACTTGGGCGTTCTTCTACTTTTAAAAGCGCTTGGTCATAATACTTGTTGGCTAAAGCCATGCTATCTTTAAGCTGATAATTATAACCTAATTCAACTAAAAGTGCCGGATAATTGATTTCGGTCATTCGCTGCTCAATGACGGCTTGTGCCTCATCATAGCGTTCGAGTTGTTGTAAGGTCTCAATGATTTTATAAATGTATTTCGAACTGCGTTTGCTGTCATTGAGTTTTTGGTAGGTGAGTAGTGCTTTTTCGAATTCACCACGCTTAAAATACTCATCAGCTAACTGTTCATTTTGGGAGAACAAAAAGCCACAACAAAAAAAAGCGATGTAAATTATAAGGCGTTGCATGGTCAATTTTATGTAAATATAACAAAAGGATTTCCTAGTTATTGTGAATGTTTTTATAAATAACAGCAAAAAAAATGCCCAAACGCAAGTTCAGGCATTACCAACCAAAATAAATGTGCTATTAATCGATTTTTTACAAAATGATTCAGATATTCTGCTGTGGCTTTTTTTTAAGGTCGTATTAGTAATTTAATACGTTATAATAAGACTTTGCTTGCAATGACTATGAGTGTCACCAAAAGTACTAGGCGTTTGATATTTTTCATAATAAGTAGGTTATTTCTTATTTGGAAGACTAACATCTACATAATTATTTAAAAATCAAAGAAAAATGCCAATTATTCGTCAAACGACGTGTTTTTTTAGCATTTAAACGACAATTAAAGATAAAATTCCTACAAATTTAGATGCTATCAAATCCTGTATAAGGAATCAATACTTCTGGAATTTGGATCCCATTTTCTGTTTGGTAATTTTCTAAGATTCCCGCTAACACTCTAGGCAAGGCTAAGGAGCTTCCGTTCAGTGTATGACATAATTGCGTTTTGCCGTCTTCATTTCTAAAGCGCAATTTCAAACGGTTGGCTTGAAAGGTTTCAAAATTTGAGACACTAGATATTTCCAACCATCGATCTTGAGCAGTAGAGAAAACTTCAAAATCATAGGTCAGTGCCGATGTAAATCCAAGGTCACCACCACAAAGGCGTAAGATACGATATGGCAATTGCAATTCGTTTAAAATACTTTTAATGTGTTCCACCATTTCCTCCAGCGCTTGATAAGATTTGTCGGGATGTTCTACTCTTAATATTTCAACTTTATCAAATTGATGGAGTCTGTTTAAGCCTCTCACATGAGCCCCATAACTACCGGCTTCAACTCTAAAACAAGGGGTATACGTGGTGAGTTTTTGGGGTAATTGCGATAAATTCAATATATCGTCACGGTAAATATTTGTGGCAGGCACTTCGCCTGTAGGAATTAAATATAAGCTAGGGCTCACATTTGTTGCATGGTACATCTGACCGTCTTTATCTGGTAATTGACCAGTGCCAAACCCTGAGGCTTCATTTACCAAATGCGGTACTTGAACTTCGTCGTAACCAGCGGCTGTGTTCTTATCTAAAAAATAGGCGATTAAAGCACGTTGTAATCGTGCGCCTTTGCCTTTATAGACTGGAAATCCAGCACCTGCTATCTTATTACCTAATTCAAAATCAATAATATCTAAGTCTTTTACTAATTCCCAATGTGGTTTAGCATTTGCGTGAAGTTGAGGTATTGCACCTTCTCTGAAAACCTCTTCATTGTCTTCATCAGAATTCCCAGTTGGTACAGATGGGTGAGGGACATTAGGGATCTTATAAAGCAGTTCATTGAGTGCTTCAGCTTTAGAATTGAGTTGGTCTTCCAACAGTTTAGAGTCTTCCTTTAATTTAGCGCCTTTTTCTTTTAAGACATTGGCTTCTGCTGCTTTGCCAGATTTATAAAGTTGACCTATTTCCTTTGAGATGCTATTTGATTCTGCTAAAGTATTATCAAGTTGTGTCTGTAATTGACGACGCTCTTCATCGAAAACGATAACGTCATCAATCAATTTCGAGGCATCGATATTTCGTTTTGATAAACGTGCAATAATATCCTCTTTTTGTTCTCTAATAAATGCAACTTGTAACATGGCTTTCTTTGTATTAAACAGGTCTACTTCAATGGTCTTTTAAACCATTTTTGAAACGCCAAATTTAAGGAATTGTCAGTTATTCTCGTCTAGATTTGAAGGTAAAATCCATTCATGATGTTTAAAATGTGACCATTCAGTATTGGCGATATCGATATTAGAATCAATATACTTCTGACTTTTACGACCATTAACACTTAGATAGGAACTGATGTAAACGGCAATATCGATACCTTTTTCAGCATAAATGTCTTTAAGTCTCTGCGAAAATTGCCACATGACATCGGGTTTGGAACTCGCACTTCTAACCTGCTTTTTCGTTAAATAGTCTCGCAAGTTTATTTGAGTGACCTTATTCGTGGCTTTGTCTACAACTCTGTAAGTTGTGTTTCCGCTTTTAGAACGGAGCATCATTCGCCATGATAATCTATGACCTTCTTCTGTCCATAGAACGTTATCTTCAATAAAATGGTGACGTAGTGGTAATGCGATTTGAATCACAAAATAGCCAATAAAAACAAATTTGAATATATGAACGTGATTGGGAACTGAAATGGTGTTTTCTGTGAAAAGAGGTTTACGTTTTAGGAATAATTTTCTAATCACCTCTGGTTCAAAAAAGAAAACGGCAAAAGCGAGAGATAAATAAGGGAAAATTCCAACTTGAAAAATGAATGAATTAAACAAGTGAAAAAATATGGATGCAAAAAATGCCATTTTTCTGGTTGGCTTCCATAACAATAACGGTATGATTAATCCATCAAACAAAATGCCACCATAGGCAATACCGTAGTGCACCCATTTTTGTTGTAAAAGATCTCCAACTAAGGCATAGTTTTTTTTGCTCTTCATTAATAATTCCGGGACACTCGTATCCAACCAATCTGGGTACATTTTGGCTATCGATGCATAACTATAAAGGATGAACAATTGAAATATGAATACCCATCGACACCAATTAGGCATGGAAATACGTTTCATATCAGGATGTTGCATCACATCTATGGAGGCATATTTATGAGCAGGAAGACAGGCCATGATACCGCTTAGGATCATCAGAAAATAATAATGATTATTATAGGATGATTTTTGCATTAAATAGGTGGCTGACCACATGAGTGTAAATGCAATCATACTCATGCGATATTTGTAGCCCACCATAATCATAAGACCAAAAAGAGCCATGACCACATAATAGACATACATCCAATTTCCGGGAAGTGGTTGCAACCACTCAAATCCAATAAAGTTGAATGTAAACTCAGGTTCAATTAAAGTACGCTTTAGCCATCCAGTCGCAATAGCACCTGCACTCTCAAGAAAGACAAGAGCGCCAAAGAGCATTCTGAAAACTATTAGGGCACTGTTATCAATATGTTTGAAAAGGAATTTATTCATGATGCTATAAATGCCAAGGCATTAATTTTGTCTTTTTCAAGCTGTGCTTTTAGATCATTGACGGAATTGAACTTGTGTTCATCTCTTAAGCGATGTAAAATATCTATTTGAAGCGTTTGTCCGTAAAGATTATCATGAATATCGAAAAAATGAATTTCGATGGATTGTTTTTTTTCATTGAATGTTGGATTGTTGCCAATATTCATCATGCCGTAAACCCTCGTTTCTCCTATCGTTGATTTTACAACATAGACACCTGGTTGAGGTATTAATTTATAAGGTTCCTTAATGTCAATATTTGCCGTAGGAAATTGGAGCGTTTTACCAATTCCTTTTCCTTTGACCACCTTACCTGTTAAAAAATAGGGATAGCCTAGGTATGAATTAGCAATGGCAATATCACCTTCCATAAGCGCTTTTCTAATCTTAGTTGAACTTACGGCCACATCTTTGATATCTTGCACGGAAATTTCTTCTACAGTAAATCCAAATTCTAGGCCATAAGCTTTTAGATCGTCAATATTTGCCGTTCTATTTTTTCCAAAATGGTGGTCATAACCTATAATAATATGTTTGGCGTTTAGTTCATCTACAAGAATCGTTTTCACATAGTCGTAAGCAGATAAATTTGCAAATGCCTTCGTAAATGTTTTGATGACGATTGTGTCTAATTCGAAATTCGAAAGTAGTGATTTCCTCTCTTCAATAGTACTCAATAGTTGAATATCAAAATCAGGTTGCAGCACCATTCTTGGATGCGGAAAAAATGTCAAAACCGTAGAATTAAGCTGTTTGTTTTGTCCACATTTAACCAGGCGTTTAATGATTTTTTGATGTCCAATATGAACGCCGTCAAAAGTGCCGATTGTAATAACCGAGGCTTTTGGCGACTGTGATTGTGTAGAAGGTGATTTCAATACCTGAATTTTTGGTAAAAATAGTTATAAAGATGGGTAAATAAAAAGAGGGTTGAAAAAATCAACCCTCTCTTAATTATTATAGATTTATAATTTACTCTTTAATAAATGGTAAGGTTACAGAACTATTGTCCTTTGTAATTTTTATGAAGTAAGCACCATTACTTAATGAAGAGGTATTTACCGCAAGATCTTCATTCGTTTCAATAGTACGTTTCGTAATAGACTGACCTAAAATATTTACAATTTCGTAACTCGTTGGTAAATCATTAGTATCACCTAATTTGATATTCAACTGGCTTCCAGCTGGGTTAGGATACAGGTAAAGATTACCGTTAGCAAAGAAATCATCAACACTCAATGCAACTGTAGAAATTTGCGTTGTTTCAGAATCTGCATATTCGCCTCCTTGGAAGATAATAGTGTCATCATCAGTTCTAAGGTTGTAAGATCCTATACCATAATCACAGCAGATACCATCTCCAAAACCATCATTGATGGTAAAAGTATAGCACATATCAGGAACAACAGGGAATGTAGCATCTACTTGTGTAGTATTTCCGTCAACATAAGGACCACCAGAGGCAATAGTTCCATTTTCATCGCTGAAAGTCCAAGTAATTTCACTTCCATAGTTATCAGGAACAATTGTTAATCTCACTTCTGTTGTTTCAGAATAGGAATCAATACCGTCAAAAGCAAGATCATCTACATCGTTACAAGCTCGCTCATCAGTATTACCATTAGGTGCAGAAATAGAAACCGTATATATATGAGGACCGCTTCCTGGGTTGACAAGTGGTAAATCAAAATCTTCAAAAGCATTTGTTGCTAAATTACCTGTCCAACTGTAAGTCATTGGATTCAATCCATCGACATCGTAAGTGATGGTCGCAGATGTTAAGGTTGCAGTACCGTAGTTTTGAATTCTAACATTTGGTATGAAATCCCCTGAACATGGTGCGCCAGGAACTAATCCATTCAATTTGATACTACCATCAGCACTTACATCAGCTAAAGGAGTACAAACGTTCGATGTTGTCGTATTAGGACGGTTTGCAGCAGTATTCATTGTTGCAATAACTCTTGCTTTTTGATCATTAGTGAACACATTCATACAAGCATCATCCGTATAATCCATATAGTTTCTTACCATATCCAAAGTACCACAAGATTGGTGTGTTGTTGGGCATCCGAAGTTAGGAGCATCAACAGCAGGCGTATCATTACAGAAATCGCCACTACCAGTACAACCACCTTGAAACGTGTGGTAAAGTCCTAAGTAATGTCCAACTTCGTGTGTCATGGTACGTCCAAGATTGAAGGCACCAGGAATATTAACACCTGGAGCATCGTTACTACCAAAATAAGTGTAGTTAGAAACCACACCATCTGTAGCAGCTGGTCCACCAGGGAATTGCGCAAACCCTAAAAGTGTTGGGTCAGAAAAATTCACAGACCACATATTCATATATTGAGACGCATCCCAAGTAGTTGTTGGTTTTAAGATGGTATTGGTGTTACTAGTTGGACCAGATCCACCCCAAGATGTACTTACACTAGACATGTCAACTCTATCGATACCATTGGTGATACAACCATCAGGATCACGTTTAGCTAAGCAAAATTCTACTTCAACGTCAGCACCATTAGGATCTGTGTTAAATCCGTTGGTACCAATAATTCTCCTGAAGTCTTCATTTAAAACTTGAATTTGTGATAAAACTTGAGCATCAGAAATATTGGCTCCTGTTCCAATGGGTTCACCATTATGAATAACATGAACAACTACTGGTATTGTAAATTGGAGCACTCTTTGATTATTGGATTGCATCATTGCTTTTGCTTCAGCAACTTTTGGTGCAATTAATTGCTCATATGCTTCACTACCCATCATTCTAGGGTTATTCTGTAAGAGCGCATTATTATACTCATCAGCCGCACATCTGATAAAACCATTAACTGGTTCAGGCATATTGGTTGTTTTTCCTTGTTGTGCAGTAAGTGTTAAACCTCCCAACAGAAGAGCCACAGATAGAAATTTAAGAGTAATTTTTCTCATTATAGATTTGTTTAAAAAATTAAAGTTCCACAAATTAAGAATTTTTCAATAAAAAATTGAATTTGTTGGCGAAATTAACATCAAAATACGAGTTATTTGCCGTTAAAAGTGTTCATTGTGTTATGGACACCAGCAGTTCCAAAAGATTTGATCACTTCTACAGATTGGTTTAGGCGTTCAGGTAATTTTTGGATTTCTTCATCAGACCATTCTCCTAAAACGTAATCTACTTGACGACCTTTGCTAAATTCATCACTTATACCAAAGCGGAACCTATTATACTTTGTAGTTTGTAAAACATTCTGAATATCCTTGAGCCCATTGTGGCCGCCATCACTTCCTTTAGTTTTAAGCCTTATGCTACCAAAAGGGAGGTTCAGGTCATCGGTAATTACCAATAAATTGTCCTGAGGAATCTTCTCTTTTGTCATCCAATATTTGACAGCCTTGCCACTTAAGTTCATATAAGTGCTCGGCTTTAAAAGGATAAAGGTGCGCCCTTTAAATTTATAGGTTGCAATATCTCCAAGTTTTTGAGTTTCAAATGTCAAGCCTTCTTTCTCAGCTAAGGCGTCTAATACCTTAAAGCCTATATTGTGTCTTGTATTTACATATTTGTCGCCTACATTGCCTAAACCGGCAACAAGAAATTTTTTCATAGGATCACTATTTTCAGTCTCGGTTGCTGTTGATTTCCAATTAAATATATGTTTTATAAATGTCCAGATACGTTTCGGTTTTATGTAAAAATAAAAAAGCATTCTAAATTAATAGAATGCTTTTGTTATTTCTAAAGAATACTCAATTTATTCTTGAGCTGGAGCTTCAGCTTCATCACCTTGTGGAGCATCTCCTCCTTCAGTTGTAGCTGCTTCTGCACCTTCCTCTAATTCATCTTCATCTTCATCTTCGTCATCAACAATCGCCGTTCTAGCCGTCTTAATTTGGACGACCACTGTGTTGTCGCTATGAAGTAATTTGTAGTCTTCACCTTCTAAAGCAGTGACATACAATTTTCCTCCAATTTTAAGAGGTGTAATGTCAGCTTCTAAGAAATCTGGTAAGTTCTTTGGTAAAGCTTTAACTCTTAATTTACGTCTGTTTCTACGTAAGATACCTCCATTAAGAACTCCTCTTGACGTACCAATGATATGTACTGGGATGTCCATAGCGATTTCTTTATCTTCAAATAGACGGTAGAAGTCGATGTGTAAGATGTTATCTGTTACTGGGTGAAACTGGATGTCTTGTAAAACAGCATCGTAAGTTTCGCCGTTGTCTAAGGCAATCACAACTGTATGCGCATTAGGCGTGTATACAAGTTTAGAGAAAGCCAATTCTGGTGCAGAGAAATGCACGTTCTGGTCTCCTCCGTATAATACGCAAGGAACCTGACCAGCATTACGTAAGGCTTTTGTTGCTTTTTTGCCCACGCTTTCTCTTTGAGATCCATTGATTGTAATTGATTTCATTGTTTGTGTTTATATTAATATTAAATTACATTAAAAATTTAGAGCTAATCGATTTGTTGTAATGCACATTATGCATGACTTCAGCAAATAGATCGGCACAACTTAAGACTCTAATTTTGTCACTTTTCTGTTTTAAAGGAATTGAATCGGTAACGATTAATTCTTGTAACTTCGAATTCTCAAGTTTTTTATAAGCTTCTCCGGATAGTATAGGATGGGTACAAATGGCTCTTACACTCAACGCCCCTTTTTCCATCATAAGATCCGCAGCTTTCGTTAACGTACCAGCAGTATCGACCATATCATCTACTAATACGACATTTTTACCAGTGACATCACCAATCAATTCCATGTGCGAAATAACATTGGCTTTTGCACGTTGTTTATAGCAAATCACGACATCACTTTCTAATGCTTTCGAATAGGCATAGGCTCTTTTGGATCCACCCATATCTGGCGATGCAATCGTAAGATTGTCTAATCCTAAGGATTTCAAATATGGTAAAAATATGGTAGACGCAAACAAGTGATCTACAGGCTTCTCAAAAAAACCTTGTATCTGATCTGCGTGTAAATCCATGGTAATGATTCGTGTAGCACCAGCAGCCTCCAACATTTTGGCGACTAATTTAGCAGCAATTGGTACACGAGGCTTATCCTTTCGGTCTTGCCTTGCCCAACCAAAATACGGAAGAACAGCTGTGATATGTCTTGCAGATGCACGCTTTGCAGCATCAATCATCAAGAGCATCTCCATCAAATTTTCTGGTCCAGGATGTGTTGAACCAATAATGAAAATTCGTGTGCCTCTAATAGATTCTTCGTAAGACGGTTGAAATTCACCATCACTGTACGTAGATGTAATCACATTACCTAATGGCGCACCAAAAGTAACTGCGATTTTCTCTGCAAGTGCTTTGGATTGTGTACAGGCAAAAATTTTTGCTTCTGTGGCTGCGTTTGGCATTGGTAATGAATTATTTGTGCGTTAGTTACCCTGTTGTTTTTAACGAGGTGCAAATTTAGGAATTTATTTTTACTGAAAAAGCATAAAACCTACTATTTTTGATTGTTTGTAATAAATTATTTTTTAATTTTGCAGTCCGAATTAGCTCAAGTGGCGGAATTGGTAGACGCGCTGGATTCAAAATCCAGTTCTTTCGGGAGTGTGGGTTCGATTCCCACCTTGAGTACTGTATTAAACCGTAAATCATTTATAACTAAATGTTTACGGTTTTTTTATGTTTATTTTAGTCAGTATTTAGTCAAATTAATCTTAAAAAAGTAAAATTATGAGTGCTGAATTAATTGTGCCTGCTACTGAAAAAGAAAACCAAGATCAATATCTAGAAGAAATCGAAAGACTGAAATAGGAAGCTATAAGGAGCAAAAGAAAGTTTGTTGAGTATTGTGATGCTTTGACTAACCATGAGCTAAATATGATATCTAATACTTTTAAAAAGTTCATTAGTTTTAATTAGTGTTTTAACTAAAAGTAAACCAAGCAAATTCTGCGGCTTAATTGTATAATATATTAGGTTTATCTTAGATTTTCTTGTTTGATTTTCACAACAACGTTGTTGAAACTTTTGTTGCAATATTGTTGTTGTTAGTTATTTGATTGTATACGGCATGTGTTTAAGCCTCTTTATCTTATATAATAATTACCATAACAAAGTTGTTGATACTTTTATTGCAACAGTTTTGTTGCTTTATTTATTCCAACAAATAACTATGATAAGCTAATGTTTATTTTAATCAACCCCATGATGTTCAGGAAGTTTAGAAGAATATTTTTTTAAATAATATTAACTGCCTAATTAAAAGAAAAGTAAAACTACTTAAACACAGATGCTTAGTTTTTAGTAATTTTAAAAATTCATAAATAGGTCAGATGTGTGTTTTTTCGATAATTTATTGGGATATAGGTGCTTTTGGTCTTTATATAACGAGTTGTGTAAAATTATAAACCACCATGGCGAAAAAGACATTTTCGAAAGATGAAATCTATGGAAATTGGAAACTTATCCAAAACATAGCTCATGGTGGAAATAGTTCTGTATGGACTGTTGAGAACATTTCTAATGGCGAAAAACAAGTTATAAAAATATTAAAAAAGACTCATGAAACTTCTAGAACAAGATTTCTAGATGAAATAAAAATCATAACGGAAAATCAAGATATTGATGGTGTTATGAAAATCATTGATTCGGTTCAAGACGAACCTGACACTCTATGGTATGTAATGCCTGAAACAACAACGTTAAACAAATACTTGGCAAACAAGCCTTCGATTGTAAAAGTAGATGCAATACTTGAAATTTCAAAAATATTAATTAACCTACATGCAAAAGAAGTATCTCACAGAGACATAAAGCCACAAAACCTCTTTTTTCAAGAGAGATTTATAATCGGTGACTTTGGTTTGGTTGATTATCCTGATAAGGAAAGTGGACTTACGATAGTTGGTAATGCCTTAGGACCTAGATGGACTATTGCACCAGAAATGCGCAATAAACCTGAAAAATCAGATGGATTTTCAGCAGATGTATATAGTTTATCAAAAACACTTTGGATACTATTAACAGGTATTGAGAATGGTTTTGAAGGACAATATTCACCAACAGGCTCAATAGGTTTAACTAACTACGTTCCAGAAATATATTTGAATATTCTTGAGGACTTATTAATAAAATCGACTGAAAATGACCCAAAACTAAGACCTTCAATCAAGGAGTTCTATGAAATACTAAATACTTGGAAAGAGATTCAAGATAGTTTTTACGAAAAGAATGAACTGGATTGGAAAACAATACAATATAATTTATTCCCAGCTAACATTCCAGAATATGCAGAATGGACAGATGTTAACATGATTACGAATATTTTGAATATGGTTGGCGGAATAAAAGCATTGAACCATATGTTCTTTGATGATGGTGGCGGACTTGACTTAGAAGGAGCAAAATTATCTTACGAAAGAGGATTGATAGAATTGGATTGTGGTATTCCATATTTGATAAAACCAAAAAAACTTTCTTTTTGTTCTTTCAACGATGACTTGCAATGGAACTATTTCTATTTAGAGTTAGATAAGTTAGACCATATTTATTCTTCTTATTCAAACTCTGAGGAATTAATTGAACTTGAACCCTTAGAGTACAAACCACATGACTTTATTGAATATTGGTATGAGAAATATGATGATGGATGGAATGAAAGACCCAATAAATACAGAACCATCATTCGATTAACAGGAGGAAATCTTGTAATATTCAGAAAATCTTCAGCCTACAATAAAACACCATCGACATATGATGGAAGACATGGAAAAATGGGAGCAGAAAAGTTTCGTGAATACATTCAGCACTTAGTTGATATTGGATATGATGTATATTTTGTTAAAGATAAAGAAGGTAATATCATTGGTGAACAAATGACACATGATATTAGAAACTATTAATAACTTTACACAACACCGTTTATAATTCATTGCGGCTGAATTTACTGTCGGAAATTCAATCTTATTAATTATCTTAGTCAATGGCGGAAAACGAGTCACACCATTTTCCGCAACAAACCATACACAATTACGTTGTGCGTCATTTAAGAAAAACCCGAAGAAACAAGAAAATTGAGTTGGATAAATAAAATATTTGGAACAAATAAAATTGAGAAAAATCCCACTCGAAAAATTGACTACATCCAAATAACAAAA
>NZ_JBRJGE010000009.1:0-45072 GCF_052983595.1 Psychroserpens sp. BH13MA-6
AAATATACAACCCTTTTTTTCTTACAACCAAAACTTTTTTGCTCTTTTTTTTCCCCTTTTTAATATCACACAACTACAAACCCTTATTTACAGTACTTTACAACCTAAACTATAAAAAGAAATTCTTAATGACTCATTTTTACACTCTAAAAATCTTTCGTTTATATTATACATTAATATATATTGTATGTCATTATTTTAGATACTATCTTTGCCCCTTCAATTATTGATAACGATTATGATAGATATTACGTTGCCAGATGGCACCATAAAAACCTTTTCAGAAGGTACGACTCCAATGGAGGTCGCTAAAGATATCAGTGAGGGATTTGCTAGAAATGTGATTTCAGCAAATTTCAATGGTAAAACTATAGAAACAACTACACCATTGACAGAAAATGGATCACTCATTTTATATACATGGAACAACGAAGAAGGAAAAAAAGCGTTTTGGCATTCTTCTTCACACGTCCTAGCACAGGCCCTTGAAGAATTATATCCAGGTGTTAAATTATCAATTGGACCAGCCATAGAGAACGGCTTTTATTATGATGTTGATTTCAATGATCATACGATTTCCGAAAAGGATTTTAAAACCATTGAAAACAAAATGATTGAGATTGCCAGAGGAAAGCATGACTTCAATATGAGATCTGTTTCTAAGGCAGACGCACTTGCTTTGTATAAGGAACAAGATAACGAATATAAGGTTGAACTTATTGAAAATTTAGAAGATGGAAGCATCACATTTTGTGATCATTCTACCTTTACTGATTTGTGTAGGGGTGGCCATATTCCGAATACTGGAATCATAAAGGCCGTTAAAATTCTATCAGTCGCTGGTGCTTACTGGAGAGGTGATGAAAACAACAAACAATTAACGCGTGTTTATGGCATCTCATTTCCGAAACAAAAGGAATTAACTGAGTATCTTGAGCTTTTGGAAGAGGCTAAAAAGAGAGATCATAGAAAACTTGGTAAAGAATTGGAATTCTTTACTTTTTCACAGAAAGTTGGGCAAGGATTACCTCTGTGGCTTCCTAAGGGAGCTGCATTGCGTGAGCGCTTGGAGAATTTCTTAAAATCTGCACAGAAAAAAGCAGGATATGAAATGGTCGTAACGCCTCATATTGGTCAGAAAGAACTTTATGTTACTTCTGGTCATTATGCAAAATATGGCGAAGATAGTTTTCAACCTATCACAACACCAAAAGAAGACGAAGAGTTTTTGTTAAAACCTATGAATTGTCCACACCATTGCGAAATATATAACGCTAAACCTTTCTCATATAAAGAACTACCTAAGCGTTATGCTGAATTTGGAACTGTGTATAGGTATGAGCAAAGCGGAGAGTTACATGGCTTAACTCGTGTAAGAGGTTTCACCCAAGATGATGCTCACATTTTTTGTACACCGGATCAATTAGATGAAGAATTTAAAAATGTGATCGATTTGGTGCTTTACGTTTTTGGATCTTTAGGCTTCGAAAACTTTAAGGTTCAAGTATCCTTGAGAGATCCAGAACATCCTGAAAAATACATTGGTAGTGACGAAAATTGGAAAAAAGCTGAAGACGCTATCTTAAATGCCGCCATAGACAAAGGATTAGATTATGTGGTAGAAACTGGAGAAGCTGCCTTTTATGGCCCAAAATTGGATTTTATGGTAAAAGATGCCTTAGGCAGGAATTGGCAATTAGGTACCATTCAAGTGGATTATAACCTACCCGAACGCTTTGATCTTACTTACAAAGGCAGTGATAATGAGCTTCACCGACCAGTGATGATTCATAGAGCTCCTTTTGGAAGTATGGAACGTTTTGTAGCCGTATTATTAGAACACACTGGAGGAAATTTCCCTATCTGGCTCGTGCCAGAGCAAGCGATTGTACTATCATTAAGTGAGAAATATGAAAAATACGCCGAAAAAGTTTTAAATTTGCTAGAAAATCACGAAATTCGCGCCCTCGCTGATAATAGAAATGAGACCATTGGTAAAAAGATCCGTGAAGCGGAAATGAACAAGATACCATTCATGCTAATTATTGGAGAGAACGAAGAGCAAGAAAATAAAATTTCTGTGCGTCAACATGGTGGTCAAGATTTAGGCATGATTAGTGTAGAAGACTTTGCGAATATTGTTGAAACAGAAATAAACAAAACATTAAAAACATTTAAGTAAGAAATAAGTTTAACTAAAATTATATAAGCCATAGCAATACGTAGAAGACAAAACTCGAGAAGAGTTGTAAAAGAGGATCAACACAGAATTAACTCAAAAATTAGAGCCGAAAAGGTAAGACTTGTTGGTGATAATGTAGAAGTTGGTATTTATTCAATTAAGGATGCACTCTCCATTGCAGATGAGCAAGGATTGGATCTTGTTGAAATTTCACCAAAAGCTGATCCACCTGTATGCAAGGTTATGGATTATAAGAAGTTTCTTTATGAACAAAAGAAGCGTGAAAAGGCACTTAAAGCGAAGGCTTCTAAGGTGACTATTAAAGAGATTCGTTTCGGTCCTCAAACAGATGACCATGACTACGAATTTAAAAAGAAACACGCTGAAAAATTCTTAAAGGATGGTGCCAAACTTAAAGCCTTTGTGTTTTTTAAAGGACGTTCCATAATTTTCAAGGAACAAGGTCAAATCTTATTATTGAGATTAGCCCAAGACTTGGAAGAATTAGGAAAGGTTGAGCAAATGCCGAGACTGGAAGGAAAGCGAATGACCATGTTCATCGCACCTAAAAAAGCAAAATAAGCTGAATCGTTCAGCGTAAAAATAATAAGCGAAACGTAAATAAAACTAGGAGAAAATGCCTAAAATGAAAACAAAATCAAGTGCTAAGAAACGTTTTAAACTAACTGGCACTGGTAAGATTAAAAGAAAGCATGCTTTTAAGAGTCATATATTGACAAAAAAATCTAAAAAGCGTAAGCTAGCTTTAACTCATGACACTTTGGTACACAAAGCAGATGAGGACAATATTAAATTGATGTTACGTTTAAAGTAACCTCATTTTAATCGGTTAAAACAATTTATAAACCCTGGAGTTAGGCAAAATTATTTAGCAAGTGTCGATAAGACCGCCTACTACAAAAAACAAATTTAAGAAATGCCAAGATCAGTAAATTCAGTAGCGAAAAGAGCCAGAAGAAAAAAGGTTCTTAAGCAAGCAAAAGGTTACTTCGGAAGACGTAAAAACGTTTGGACAGTAGCGAAAAATGCGGTTGACAAAGCGATGCAATATTCGTATAGAGACCGTAGAAACAAAAAAAGAACATTCCGTTCACTTTGGATTATGCGTATAAACGCTGGTGCAAGACAACATGGAATGAGCTATTCAAAGTTTATGGGTAAATTAAAAGCTAACAATATCGAATTGAACCGTAAGGTACTTGCAGATTTAGCTATGAATAACCCAGCAGCTTTTGAAGCCATAGTAAACAAAGTAAAGTAAGGCATTTGCCTAAACAATAACAACAATTCGCTTATAAACCGACTCAGAAATGAGTCGGTTTTTTATTTTATGCCATCTTCTTACTTAAATCTGTCGGTATAGAAAGAATAAGAGTGTCATTTTTTATACCTAACTTAGGTGTCATCAAAACTCATTTAATGACACGTATTCACTTAATCGCAACCCTATTTCTACTCATTGTCTTTATTACCTTTAGTCAAGATAAAAAAAGTAAATGGGAGACTTTACGATAGAGAAATTATGAATGAAATTGGTAACCATCCCAAAGAACATTCTAAATTTTACTGGGAAAACTCAAAATATAACCAAGCCTTTCGTTGGCATGAAGAGACCCAAAGTTTTAGTCGTGCCAACTGTGGTTGTCATGTTGGAGCCCATTAGACCTATGATTTAGTAATTGCTAATATTTTAAGTGAATCTTGTTTGCCTTTTAGCAATAAATCGCCAATTGTTTGGAATTGGAATTTAGGTTTGACTTCGATGTCATTAAACAGTTCCTCTGAGATTAATAAAGACTCATCGTATTTATTACACTCATCTTGAATGCGAGCGGTAGTATTGATAACATCACCATGAAATGCTAGTTCCTTTTTGATAGTACCAACTTGTGTAATGATTAATTTTCCACCGTGAACACCTGCCTTAAAAAAAGGAATTAAGTCATAATTCTTGAGGTAATATTTAGAGCGTTTGTTTAGAAGTTTGGCATAAGCAAAGTAAAGTTCCAGGCAGTTATTATTTTTAATCCCTTTTTGATATTTCCAGCTAATAACCGCCTCATCACCTACGTATTGATAAATTTCACCATCGTAACGATTCACAATTTTGTTAAGGTCGAAGAAACAATCTTGTAATAACTGACTATATTTATAATGTCCGATATCTTCAGCAATAGCGGTTGAAGATTTTAAATCGATAAACATAAAAATCCGTTTTTCTTCAGTAGGCTTTCGGTATTTACCGATAAGCATATTAAACAAAATACCTTTTCCAAATTTTTCATTGGCCAGCTTCAGAAATAAGAAAATAAATGAACACATAAAGAAATATCCTGTTGCCAGCCAAAACAGTGGACTATCTTTCCACCATCGTCTTTCATTAGGTAAATCAATATCCATATCATGTTCAATCAGTCTCAAAATAAGGGTAAATGAAAAGATCAACACTACGATATATATTGAAATCTTCAGGATAATAGCGATGCCTAAATAAATATTTTTAGTAATGAGTTTATCAAAAACAAACTCTATAAAGGCATAAAATAAGCCAACAATCACGCCAAGAATGACCCCAAAGTGCATCCACTCTGTTACTGGAACCACATTTTTTGCTTGCACAAAAGTTTCTCCTTGCTCACTTCCGTGTGCCACGAATCGAATTAATATAAAAACAGAAAAAGCCACAATCCAAAATAGAATTGCGAAAATCAGCTGCTTAAAAAATTGTTTAATACTATACATTCATTTTTATTTGGAGCTATCTATAATTTCGTCTACCGCAAATTTGAATTCTTCCCAGCTGATTTGCTCATCGCCGTCTTTATCATAGCCTTCTATTAGTTTCGATGATACCATACCGCGAATGAATCCACTAATCTCGGCTTGTTTCAGAAGGGCTACAATTTCTGTTTTGGACAAAGTGAGATTCTCATCTTTATCAAAAAACTTGAAAGCAGCCTCAGGTGATTCAAAATGGTTGGTGATTAATATTTCTATTTTCTTGAGTATTTTCTCTTTGGTAGACATTTTAGATGATAGGATTAGTTCTCTAAATGTATAAAAAATGCCATTCAAATGGTGATTGGAATGGCATTATATTTAACGGATTTGAACTACTAGACAACAATTGACCCATGATATATGCCTCAAATGGTCTTTAGCTTAAACCTATCCATCGGATAAGATTGTACAGAATTATGTTTTCTGTTTCTTCTTCTTAGCAGCAGGAAAAAGGACATTGTTCAGAATCAATCGATATCCTGGTGATGTTGGATGCAAGTCCAATTCTGTTTTAGGATCGCCTACTTTATGGGTATAATCTTCAGGATCATGACCACCATAAAAGGTAAAAAATCCTTTTCCTTTAATACCGTGAATATATTTGGCTTCACCGTTAGTCTTGTTTTCACCCATCACTAAAACATTGGATTTTATTTCCTCCCTTGTGAACGAGGTGGTTTGTCCCATAAATCCTTTTACCAAAGCGGTATGATTTTGACATAGCATGGAAGGAATGGGATCCCATTTTGCTGAAAATTCCATAAGTGAAAAGTAATCGGTCATTTTTGGAATTCGTCGTTTTCGCGTCATATCTATGGACGAAAACTCATAGACATTAGGACTGGTTTCCAATAAAAAATCTTTAAACGCAAAAGTTCTTGAATAATCGATTTTGTTTTGATAGCCTGGATCACTACCGTCGCCATCGAACATAGGTTCGCAAATATCTACACCGTCTGCAGATAAAGCGATATCAAAACTATCTGTAGCACTACACATGGCAAACATAAAACCACCTCCAATAACATAATCCCTGATTTTTTGTGCTACCGCAAGTTTTTCCTCAGACACCTTATTATAACCAAGGCGTGCGGCTAATTCTTCTGCTTCTTTTTTTTCTTGAATATACCAAGAAGCTGAGCGATATGCTCTATAAAACTTTCCGTATTGTCCTGTAAAATCTTCATGATGCAAATGCAACCAATCATAAAGTAGTAATGCATCATTCAGTACCTCTTCATCATATACCGTTTCGTAGGGAATCTCGGCGTAAGTAAGAACCATGGTTACCGCATCGTCCCATGGTTGCAATCCTTTAGGCGTATAAACGGCTATTTTTGGTGCTTTTTCTAGAACAACCGCCTCCATGTTTTGGGACGGACTCGCAATCATATTGAGAATTTCCTCAGTCTTACTATCTGAAATCACTTCAAAACTCACCCCTCTAATTTGACATTCTCGCCTAATTTCTTCAGAATCTGGTAATAAAAAAGAACCTCCCTTATAATTTAGCAGCCATTTAACTTTTAGTTGCTTTTCAAGGGTCCAATAAGTCACTCCGTAAGCTTTGAGGTGATTATCCTGTCCTTCCGCATCCATCGGAATCAAAATATAGGAGGCATAAGATGGTAATGCTATGAGTAATAAAAACAATATAAGTAGTGGCTTTTTCATTCTAATTCAGTCATTTTTTACAATTGAAATATACTCAAAAATTATTCCTAAGCTAAAGGGTTTAATATAGTTTTATGTTTTTTTAAGTAAAATCTATTGTATTAAGTTAACGCCAATTCTTTCAAACGATTGTAATAAGGCTGACATTCCTTTAATAAGGGTTTTAGATGTTCAGGAAATGCTTCCGTCTTGGGTTGATACGTCTCGAAACCCGATGAATTATGCACACTCTGATACCAATATTTTGCCCAGACTCCGTCTTCTTCACGTTTAGATGGCTGCCATGTTAACATTCGTTTATCAAAAGTAATCCCTGTCTGCTCACATAATTGAGTTAAGACGCGTTCTGGGTTTAGCAGTACATTTTTAGCATCCAATACCACATAAGCTATCTTATGTTGTTCGAAATACTCTAACAAATCAATATGCATTTTATAACCCACGTCATACATGTTGGGATGACTTATGACTTTATCAAATGAAGGCAACATGTCTCTCGGGTCTCTTGTAAGAATAATATTGGTCATGTGTTTCATGAAACTTCTATCCAAATCTAGAAGATGATGGGTCATGTTTTTAAAAAATAAGACGGGTTTATCAGCTGTATTCATCATCAGCTCTACCACCTTTGAACCATCATTTTCCATAGTATTCAAAATAGTTTCTGCACCTGGATGATATGCTTTTGCCTCAGAATTTCTGAGATAATAGGCATACAAAGGTTCATCAAAAACCTTGGTGTCTAACCTTTGCGCAAAACTGTACATCAAAGCCGTAGAAATATTTCTAGGTCCAGACCAGAGTGCGATTCGATTGATGTTATTGTGTGGCATCTTGGATAGCTTCAGTAATTAAGTTTTGATATAGTTGGCTCAAGGTCTTAGTCATTTCTCCAAAAGTTCCAGATCCAATCGTTCTACCATCAATCTTCGTGACAGGCGTTAATCCGCCAAAAGTCCCAGTCACAAATGCTTCATCTGCGCCATACACATCAAATAGCGAAAAGTTCTTTTGATGACAAACAATTTGGTGCTTTTGACAAGCTTCAATGACTTTCGCCCTCGTGATTCCATTCATACAGTATTGACCTGTAGAAGTCCAAACTTCGCCATCTTTGACCATAAAGAAATTAGTAGCATTACAAGTAGACACAAACCCATTCACATCTAACATAAGTGCTTCATCGGCACCTGCTTCTATGGCTTGTATTAAGGCTTGAACTTCATGAAGTTTACTATGGCAATTAAGCTTAGGGTCCAAATAATCTGGAGACCCTCTTCGGATGCTGCTAGTAAATAAGGTAATTCCTTTATGCTTGCTTTCTTCGGAAGCTTTCTTATACTCAGGGATGATGACCAGATTCGGTCCTGAAATGGTCAATCTCGGATCTTGAGATGGTGTTTTCTTAATACCACGTGTGATCATAATTCTCACATGAACATGATCGTTCATTTGATTTTCCTTTAAGACGTTCCATATGGTCTGAGTGAGTTCTTTTTTTGAGAATGGTAATTGCATGCCGACAGTCGCAGCGGCAGTCCACATACGATTGAGATGTTCGTCCAAAAATACAAGAACACCTTTGTGCAAACGCAAGGCTTCCCAAATACCATCACCTACCAAATAACCGCTATCAAAAACAGAAATCTTCGCATCTTCACGATGATGGAAGCTGCCATTGATAAATATCTTTACGTGATTATTTCTATCATCAGCTTCCGCATTATGCGTTCCATGAACCATACCATATGTTTTAAATTTACATCGGTAAGATACTTAAAAAAGTGTAGGTTTAATAGCTTATTTGAGTGGTTTGACCTTCCGTTCAGGACCAGAGAGTAAGGACGCTAAAACTCTAGTATTCGGAAATTGTTCCAAGATAATTTTCACAAAAACCGTAATAGGTATCGCCATAATCAATCCTGGAATTCCCCAAATAAAACCCCAAAGCATCAACATGATGAGTACTGTAATGACATTGATGGAGAACGATTTTCCCATAAAAATAGGCTCCAATATAGCACCAAATAAAACTTGAACACCCGTAATGGATATGATAAAGAAGAGCAAAGTACTCGTTGGATCCAACTCTACAAACGCAAAAATTGACAGTAAGATGACGGAAATAAACGATCCTACCATTTGAACAAAATTGATCAGAAAGGCAAAAAGACCCCAGAAAATAGGGAAACTAACATCAAAAAAGACGCAAGCTAAACCCGTAAAAATTCCTGTAAGTAGACTGACTAGGAACTTTACTTTTATAAAAGTTATCAAGTCTTTTTCAATCTTCATAAATGCCTTTATAGACGTATGCTTCTGCTTCAAAATGGTATTGTTCAACACCTTATGCATATTGATTGATTCGGAAAGCCAAAGAATCGTAAAAAAGGTAATCATTAGGATATTCGTTAAAAACTTTCTTACAAAATCAAAGGTCGTCCCAATATTATCCCGCTCTAAAAATTGTCCGAGAAAATTTCCATCAGTATTGTACTCCACGCCAAACTTATTTTGCATATACAACATCAGGTCGTTAATCTTTACTTCAGCCTTTCCAAAGAATCCAGATTGGTTGGATAATATTTGCTTACTTGATAATTGTACCAATTCTATACCTATCAAAACACCCATAACTATCAGGGCAATAACAATTATAATACTAATTAATCTCGGCACATTTCGACGTCCTAACCAACGCATAAGCGGTAGAAACAACAATGCAATAAACATGGAAGAAATCAATGGAATAAAAATAAACGACAAAATCTTTAGTAGATAAAATACTAAAGGTACAACCATAAAAAGCAGTAGGATATTTGTGGTACGTCGTTGTTCTAACATGAGGCAATCGTTGTTTTAGCTGAAACGCAAATTTAAGTTATTAAGTTGTCTTAATATCTTAAAAAATCTTAAAATGGTACATCATTATCATCTTCTTCAGATGGACCGAAAGCATCATTAGCCGAAGGGAAGTTCTCCGGTTTAAACGTATCATCGTTGGCTGCAGCGTTCATTTTTGAATGGAATTCACCGAACGGTGTGTCAAAATCGTCAAGATTATCGAACTTACCAAGGTGTCCGATAAATTTCAATCGGATATTTTCCAAACCACCATTTCTGTGCTTTGCAACGATAAATTCACCCTGTCCTTCTGTTGGTGAACGCTCTTCGTCATCCCATTCTTCAATTTTATAATATTCTGGACGATAGATAAAACTCACGATATCCGCATCTTGCTCAATCGCACCCGATTCACGTAAATCAGATAACAGAGGACGTTTGCTTCCTCCACGAGTCTCTACGGCACGTGATAACTGTGATAATGCGATAACCGGAACATTTAATTCTTTGGCTAATGCTTTTAGATTTCGAGAAATCATCGAAATTTCCTGTTCACGATTTCCGCCTTTTTGACTGCCTCCTGCGGTCATCAATTGCAGATAATCAATCATGATCATTTTGATACCGTATTGAGATGCCAATCGACGTGCCTTTGCACGCAAATCAAAAATTGATAAGGATGGTGTATCATCAATAAATAGTGGTGCCTTTTCTAAAGTTTTAACCTTGACATTTAATTGCTCCCATTCATGCTTTTCTAATTTACCAGTTCTTAATTTCTCTGAAGACAGCCCTGTTTCCGAAGAAATCAAACGGGTAATTAACTGTACTGAAGACATCTCTAGCGAGAAAAACGCCACTGGAATATTAGTGTTGACGGCAATATTTCTTGCCATAGTAAGTGTCAAAGCCGTTTTACCCATACCTGGACGTGCAGCAACAATGATCAAATCACTTGGTTGCCAACCTGAAGTTAATCTATCAAGTTTGGTAAATCCAGTTGGTATACCACTTAAACCTTCCTTATTAGAAATCTCTTCAATTTTCTTTTTAGCTTGGATCACCAAACTCTGAGCTGTTTCGGTAGACTTCTTGACGTTACCTTGTGTGACTTCGTAGAGCTTCGCTTCTGCATTGTCTAATAAATCAAAAACATCCTTGGTTTCATCGTACGCTTCTTCAATAATTTCATTAGAAATTTTGATGAGACTACGCTGAATGTATTTTTGAAGAATGATTCGCGCGTGAAATTCTATATGCGCTGATGATGACACTCTCTGGGTCAATGAAATAAGGTAAAAATCACCACCAACCAAATCCAATTTGGCGTCCTTTTTCAGTTGACTAGAAACGGTTAATAAATCGACGGGTTCACTATTTTCAAATAATTTGAAAATAGCTTCGAAGATATGTTTATGTGCTTCCTTGTAAAATGCATCCGGACTTAAGATATCGATGACTTCATCAACACCTTTTTTATCAATCATCATTGCTCCAAGCACAACTTCCTCTAAATCAATAGCTTGAGGTGGTATTTTACCTTTCTCTAAGCTAATAATCGTACTTTTATCGACCTTATAGCCTTGCATTTGGTTTGGTTGTTTCATAACTGCGAATGTAACTAAATTGTCAACTAAAATTGAATTTTACAAATTTTCAATCTTAACAAGTCATCAACAATTTAACTGTTAATAACTTGATTATATTGTTAATAGCAATAAAAAAAACCGAAACAGATTGTTTCAGTTTTTTAAATGCGCTGAATCATAAGGATTAGCCTTTAAAAACACCCATGCCTAAATATTTATCCATGCGTTGAGCCACCAAATCTGTTGGTGATAAGTTTTTAAGTTCCTCATAATTCTTTTCGATAGCCTTTTTTACAGATAAGAAAGTCGCCTCTCTATCATTATGAGCACCACCGAGTGGTTCTTTGATAATATCATCTACCAATTTCAATTTTTTCATGTCTGGCGCTGTCAGCTTTAATGCTTCTGCAGCTTGTTCCTTATATTCCCAACTTCGCCATAAAATAGAAGAGCAAGATTCTGGTGAAATAACAGAGTACCACGTATTTTCTAACATGAGTACTTTATCTCCAACACCAATTCCTAAAGCACCACCAGAAGCACCTTCACCTATAATTACCGTAATTATAGGCACTTTTAAACGTGTCATTTCTAGAATATTTCTAGCAATGGCTTCTCCTTGTCCGCGCTCTTCCGCTTCAAGGCCAGGATATGCACCAGGAGTATCAATTAAAGTAACCACCGGAATTCCAAACTTTTCAGCAGATTTCATCAAGCGCAATGCTTTTCTGTAGCCTTCAGGGTTTGACATCCCAAAATTACGATATTGTCTGGTTTTAGTATTATAGCCTTTTTGCTGACCAATAAACATATAAGATTGATCGCCAATCTTTCCAAGACCACCAATCATCGCTTTATCGTCCTTTACATTACGATCGCCATGCAATTCCAAGAAGGAATCACCGCAAAGCGCTTTAATATGATCTAAGGTATAAGGTCTATCTGGATGTCTGGACAGTTGTACGCGTTGCCAAGGTGTCAAATTCTTATAAATTTCCTTTTTGGTTTCAACGAGTTTCTTTTCTATTTTCTTACAAGTCTGAGTCACATCTACTTCACTCTCCTCTCCTATCAATTGGCATTTTTCGAGTTGCTCTTGTAATTCTTTAATGGGTAATTCAAAATCTAAATATTCCATTGAAATATTGATTTAATTCTTAATTAGTGGTTAGTTAGTCAGTGCAAATATAAAAACTTTAATTGGGTTTATTTGTTAAGATCTTTCGCTTTTTAATGGGCTTTTTAGTTTTTAGGAACCCATCAGCTATAACGGTCGCTAATATCAAAAATGCGCCATAATAAAATTGTGAACTCATCAATTCTGTATCAGGAAATAGCAACACTGCCATGGCTATCCCATAAATAGGTTCCAAATTATAAGTAAGCATAACCGTGTATGGACTCACATACTTCATAACCTTGACCGATCCAATGAAGGCATAAGCGGTGCAGACAGATGCCAAAATAAAGAGATAGATCCAATCCATAGTTTTCAATTCGAAAAAACTCACTGAAAACCCGTCATTGAAAATGATAATAAAAACCGACAAAAATAAGACACCACTAACGAATTCATAAAATGAAATCGTTGTTGCTGAGTGTTGTTGGATAAACTTTCCATTAATGACTGCAAACAATGCTGAACACAAAGCCGACACAAGACCTAATAAGATACCGTTCAAATAGTTTATTTCACTTTGTGTAATTAAAAACACCCCAATGATTACCAGTATTCCGAAGAAAATTTCGAACCAAATGATTTTTCGCTTATATATTATAGGTTCTATGAATGATGCGAAAAAGGCACCCGTAGAAAACATAGCTAAGGTAATTGAGACGTTGGATTGGTTAATGGCTTCAAAGAAGGTAATCCAGTGTAAGGCGATAATAATACCAGCACCAAAAAATTGTAGCTTCGATTTCAAAGAAACGTTGATATTCAATTTAACAACTTTAATATAACCATACATAAGCACACCTGCTATAAGCATTCTGTACCATACCAAGGCCGTTGAACCGATGGATATTAGTTCACCCAAAATAGCAGTGAATCCTGCAATAAATACCAGAACATGTAAATGGAGATAATTTTTAAGTTTAGCGTTTGGCATTGAATAGCAGATATACCGCTAAGATACCAAAAACAACATTAGGAAACCATACAGCGACAAGGGGACTAAAACTAGATTGTTCTGCCATGACACCAAACACTTTATCGAAGAAAACAAAAACCATCGCAATCGTAATTCCGAATGCTAGATTAACACCCATACCACCACGTCTTTTGATAGAAGATACAGCCACTGCAATAATGGTCAAAATGAACACAGAAACAGGTAAGCTCCACTTTTTATATTTCACTACGAGATACCTTCCAATATTTGAAGATCCTCTCATTCGTTCCTTCTCAATAAAATGAATCAACTCCTTGTATTGTAAGGTTTCCGCAATATACTCTACGGGTGTCAAATCTTCAGCATCAAATGGAAGAATGGTGTCTTTTCTTCTGGTCGTTTCAAGAATATCGCCTTGCTTTCCAAAGGTACGTTTTGTGTAGGTCATTAAACGGTACATGGAATCGTTATATTTTATGGAATTAGCGGTAATTTTATATTTCAGTTCATTATCCTCAAAATGTTCTAAGCTGAAATTCACACCTCTTTTACTCACTGGGTTAAAATTACTCACATAGATATAATCATGATCATTGATTTGCCTGTAAATATTATCCGTTTTAACGACTTCAGAATTATTCTTCAAGTATTTATATTTAAATTGATTGAAGCCTTTGCTTGCCTTGGGTGCTAAGTATAATCCCATTATTAAAGCGAAAACCGCAACAATGGTAGCGCCTATCATATAAGGCCTTAAGAATCTCCAAAATGAGACACCCGAACTTAAAAATGCGACTATTTCTGTATTGTTGGCTAATTTTGATGTAAACCAAATGACTGATAAGAACAAAAAAATAGGAAACAGAAGATTGGCAAAATAGATGGTAAAATCCAAATAATATTGTGCTACTGCTGGGAATGGAACTTCACGCTCTAGTATTTTTCCAATTTTCTCTGCGAGGTTCACCGTGATTCCAATTGGAATAAACAGTAGTAACATCATCAAGAATGTGAAGAGATAACGTTTTAATATGTACCAATCTAGTATCTTCAAAATTACAAGCGATTATCCATTTGTTTGACCATCTTTTCTTTCCATGCTCTGAAATCTCCAGCTAAGATATGCTTTCTTGCCTCTCTTACCAACCACATATAAAAACCGAGATTATGAATGGTGGCAATTTGTTTACCCAATAATTCATTAACAGTAAACAGGTGTCGTAAATAGGCTTTGCTGTATTCAGTATCAACAAACGTTATTCCCATCTCATCTATGGGCGAGAAATCGTCGGCCCATTTTAAATTCTTAATGTTAATGGTGCCATGTGCTGTAAACAGCATGCCGTTTCTAGCATTTCTCGTTGGCATCACACAATCGAACATATCCACTCCTAAAGCGATGTTTTCAAGAATGTTTATCGGTGTTCCTACACCCATAAGATATCGCGGTTTGTCCCAAGGAAGAATGTCGCAAACCACATCGGTCATAGCATACATCTCCTCAGCAGGTTCTCCAACTGAGAGTCCGCCAATGGCATTTCCTTGTGCACCAGCATTGGCAATATATTCAGCCGATTGTTGTCTTAAATCTTTATACGTACTTCCTTGTACAATTGGAAAAAAGACTTGCTCATAATCATATTTGAAAGGTGTCTTATCTAAGTGTGTCAAACAGCGTTCCAACCAACGATGTGTCATGTGCATAGAACGTTTGGCATAATTATAATCACAAGGATAAGGTGTGCATTCATCAAATGCCATAATGATGTCTGCACCAATACTGCGCTGGATATCCATTACATTTTCAGGTGTAAAGACATGGTAACTACCGTCAATATGTGATTTAAATTTGACACCTTCCTCTTTGATTTTTCTATTGGCAGATAATGAGTACACTTGATAACCTCCAGAATCCGTAAGAATATTGCGATCCCAATTCATAAATTTGTGCAAGCCACCTGCTTTTTCTAGTATAGGCGTTTGAGGTCTGAGGTATAAATGATAGGTGTTACCTAGAATAATATCAGGATTAATATCATTTTTAAGTTCTCGCTGATGTACGCCTTTTACCGAGGCTACAGTTCCTACAGGCATAAATATAGGTGTCTCAATAGGGCCATGATCTGTTGTTATCACACCAGCTCTTGCCTTACTTTGAGTATCGTTTGCTTTTAATTCAAAATTCATAAAAAAAGGTCATCAGTGGGCAAAGATAATTATATCACTTTATTAAGGTCTTAAACATTTAATAAATTTATCCTACGGAAAACTTAAAACCACGGTCTGATAATTTGAATATGAATTAAATTGTTAGCAACTGATTAAAATCGTTAATAAGTGATTCGTTTCAATTTTTGATTAGGCTTATGAAACCACTATTTTTGACCCTGAATTTACTCACTTTAATCATATGCCTAACACTCAACAATTACAAGATTTAACAACACAAGTTCGTAGAGATATTCTACGTATGGTACATAAAGTTAACTCGGGACATCCTGGTGGTTCCTTGGGATGCGCAGAATTTTTTGTAGCACTTTATCAAGAGCTACTTGATAGAAAGGATACTTTTGATATGGACGGTATCGGAGAAGATTTATTTTTCCTCTCTAACGGCCATATTTCTCCAGTATTTTATAGCGTACTTGCCAGATCCGGATATTTTCCAGTGGAAGAATTAAATACATTCCGATTAATCAACTCTCGCTTACAAGGGCACCCAACAACTCATGAAGGTTTACCTGGTGTGCGCATTGCTTCTGGTTCTTTAGGTCAAGGTATGAGTGTTGCTTTGGGTGCAGCTCAAAGTAAAAAACTCAATAAAGACCAGCACTTAATTTATAGTTTACATGGTGATGGTGAGCTACAGGAAGGGCAAAATTGGGAAGCGATTATGTACGCTTCTGCAAATAATGTAGACAATATTATTGCAACCGTCGATCTTAACGGACAACAAATTGATGGTGCCACAGATGACGTTCTTCCTATGGGTAGTTTAAAAGCGAAGTTTGAAGCTTTTGGATGGACTGTGGTGTCCATCGAAAAAGGCAATGATATTGAAGCTATCCTAGACGGTATGACAACTGCCAAATCTCTTACGGGTAAAGGAAAACCTGTATGTGTCCTTTTGAAAACGGTTATGGGTAATGGTGTAGACTTTATGATGCATACACATGCCTGGCACGGTAAGGCTCCTAATGATGAACAATTGGCGGAAGGATTATCTCAAAACCCAGAAACCTTAGGCGACTATTAATATGAAAAATCTTGTTACTTTAAGTATCCTATTACTTTGCGTTGCTGGATTCTCTCAGGAACAATCTATTTCCATAGATTACACGGTAGATTATCTCATTCCTAATCGACGACAGCAAGCAATGGATACGGTTTCTGTTGGCTATCAAAAAGACGGAAAATATATTTGGACCAATAGTAATGCGTTAGCTCAAGATCTCGGTAAAAGTATTTTTCGAAGAAATCCTGAATTATTAGAAAATGCAGATTTGGCGATTATTTATGACACGGAAAATGCCTTGCTCATGATGTGTTTCCTTTCAGGAGAAAATGAAATATTTTTCAAATTTGAAATCTCCAACTTTTTACCTCCTATACCACAAGATGGAGATATGGATTCTTATGAGCTCATTTCAGAAAACACAGGAGAGGTCATAGAAGTTCTCGATTATAAATCTACAGTTTATGACATCTTTCCATCGAACAAAGAAACAGACATTATGACTGTTGCTTTTAATAATGACTTGAAAGTAAAAAATAAACAACTCTTCAAAAAAATCTTTCAGATGATACTGTCATCGCAAATGGGTAGCGAAGTAGTAGATGTGGATATCCCTGAAGGTCTCATCATGAAAGTCACCAACAAAGGGAAAACGATGTTAGAAGCCTATCATGTGGAGACATCGACTAAAACAATAAATATTAATTACAGTTTCAAAATCACAGAATGAAAACATATACTAACACAGGAAATAAAGATACGCGCTCTGGTTTTGGAGCTGGATTAACAGAACTAGGACAAACCAATGATAACGTCGTTGCGCTTTGTGCCGATTTAATTGGATCTCTTAAAATGGACGATTTTAAAGCGAATCATCCAGATCGCTTTTTTCAAGTGGGAATTGCCGAAGCCAATATGATTGGATTAGCAGCAGGATTGACTATTGGAGGAAAGATTCCATTCACGGGAACGTTTGCCAATTTTTCTACGGGTCGTGTGTATGATCAAATAAGACAAAGTGTTGCGTATTCTGGTAAAAACGTAAAAATTTGTGCGTCGCATGCAGGACTCACTTTGGGAGAAGATGGTGCCACACACCAAATCCTAGAAGACATTGGTTTAATGAAAATGTTACCAGGAATGACGGTTATTAATACCTGTGATTATAACCAGACAAAAGCTGCAACTTTAGCCATTGCTGATTATGACGGACCTGTGTACTTACGTTTTGGCAGACCAAAAGTTCCTAATTTTACACCGGAAGATCAGACTTTTGAAATAGGAAAAGCTGTTCAATTTACTGAAGGTAACGACGTCACTATCGTTGCTACAGGCCATTTAGTTTGGGAAGCACTTGAAGCCTCTAAAGTTCTAAACGAAAAAGGCATTTCAGCAGAGGTTATAGATATCCATACCATTAAGCCACTCGATGATAAAGCTATTTTAGAATCTGTCGCGAAAACTGGTTGTATTGTGACAGCTGAAGAACACAATTACTTGGGTGGTCTTGGTGAAAGTGTGGCTCGTTTATTATCACAACATCAGCCAACACCTCAAGAATTTGTGGCCACTCAGGATACATTTGGTGAATCTGGTACGCCTGCGCAACTTATGGAAAAATATGGTTTAAATGCTGAAGCCATTGTAAAAGCCACTGAACGCGTCTTAAAGCGAAAATAATAGACGCTTAATTTTCTCATCTTTCATGCTTCCCTTTTTCAGTCAATTTTTTACTGGATTGAGCACTTGTTGCGGGAAATAATTTTCGTTTGGCAACGTTTTTGATACTATAACATTTAAATCGAAAAACGAAAATTATGAGAAAATTAATTATTAGCACATTATTATTGACCTTAGTTTGCCTGACCGCAAGTGCCCAAGACGGTAGTTCTTTCGGTATTAAAGGTGGTTTAAACTACAATGCCAATGGTGATTATTTTGAATCTATTGGTGACAACGCGCAAAATCCAGATCGTAACATAGGTTACCATCTTGGTGTCTTCGGAAAAATAGGAAACGATCTTTATTTTAGACCAGAATTAGTGTATACAAGCACGAAAAGTGACTATGACAGTGACGACTTCAGCATGAAAAAAATTGATGCGCCTTTACTCGTTGGTGTGAAAGTCATTGGCCCTGTGAGTGTTTTCGGTGGACCATCACTTCAGTATATTTTAGATACAGAATTTGATGGCATTAATATCGACAATGTTGAAGATGATTTTTCTGTGGGATTGAACTTCGGAATAGGTTTGAACCTCAATAAAATAGGTATCGACTTACGTTACGAACGTGGATTTAGCGATAACGAAGCGACCTTCATTGGAAACAATCTTGGTGAAGGCGTGGTGAGTAGAATAGACACTAGACCTGATCAGTTAATTTTGAGTTTATCTATTGCCCTATAATCTCACAATTATAAAATAAAAAAAGACGCTCAAGAGCGTCTTTTTTTATTTGTATGAGTATCACTAATTAGCTTTCTTCATTTGATTCTGTAGCATTTTCATCTAGATAATTCGGAATACCATCACCATTGCTATCATCATTTGTAGGATCACCATCATTATTTAAATCTTCGTTGATAGTTGGAACGCCATCACCATCATCATCTTGATCAAAAAAGTTTGGTAAATCATCTTCATCGGTATCATCATCATTAACATTCATATTGCTATTGAGATCCTCCAAATGTGAATAGATACCATCTAAATCATGATCGTTTGGTTGCGCCCTGTATAATTCAAACTTAAAAATTAAATTGGAGTATACTGAAATACCAAAAGGAGGCGATGCATAATATGCTAGTCCCGAAGGTAAGAACATCATCCCAAGTCCGTAATCACTGTATTGTACCGTACCATCTGGATTAATTTGAAAGGATGCTGCGGTGTTAAATTTGGGTAAAACCTGACGCCATCCTTCAATTAACGATAATAGATCAAAGGCATTATCTGGATTGATGGCACTATCAAATACCTCTTCATCCATCGTATTACCAGAGTAGATCACTTCAACTAAATCCGTAAAATTCGGACTGTAATCGCTACCACCTTGATTAATATTTAAAATATAATATTCATATTCCACCTCTTGAAAAGTAGTCGTATAGGTTGTAACCGCATCGATTAAAAGCGTGTTTTCATCAGGGTTCGGCAATTCTAAATAATTTCCGTTCGCGTCTTGTGGCAATTCAGAAATAATAATGTCACCCATGGAGTAATCTGTTCCCGAATCACTGAAGTCCCCTGAATTATAATAATGCGTTTCAAGATATCCAATCAAAGAATCACGATCAACCAATTGCTGTTCCGTTCGATCTCTTTCAGGAACAGGTACAAATTCTGGCTCATCAGGCTTACAGGCAAGAGCTGTAATCACTAAAAGACCAAATATAATGAGTCTGTTTTTTAAATTCATAGTGTGTAAATTTTCTAGCATTCAAAAGTAACTTTTGAATCGTTCAATATTGCTTATTTTTACTGCGCAAGATACAATAATATAATATTTTTGTGCAATACTATTAACGTCAATTTCACAGTTTTCATATGCGAGTCGATAAATACCTTTGGTGTATCAGATATTGTAAAACAAGAAGCATTGCAACGACAGCTTGTAAAAAAGGCCACGTAAAAGTAAATGGTCAAATTGTTAAGCCAAGTCGAGAGGTTTATCCCTTAGATAAGATTGAGTTTCGTAAGGATCAAGTTAATTATCTTATAACAGTGAATGATCTACCTGAAAGTCGTGTGGGTGCAAAATTGGTGGACTTATACAGAACAGACACAACTCCAAAAGAAGCTTTTGAAGCCAAAGAATTACTGAAATATTCAAAGGATTATTATCGAAAAAAAGGAACCGGACGCCCTACCAAAAAAGACCGAAGAGATATTGATGATTTTTACGAAACACCTGAGGAAGATATCTAGTCAAACGTATCCATTTTAATAAAACTCTTTTTTATCTTTGAACAAACCCGTAACAGCATGAGCGTTTCCAAAAACTTAATACTCAATCACCAAGAAATCCAACATAAAATAAGGCGAATTGCCTATCAAATTTATGAAAGTAATGTTTATGAGGAAGATCTCATCTTGGCTGGCATTGAATCTAATGGATACGTGCTTGCAAAAAAGCTAAAACAGAATCTAGAAAAGATTTCTGATTTAAAACCTGTGCTCTGTAAAGTAGTTATCGACAAAAAGAATCCGTTAAGTCCTATTACGACCTCGTTGAAAAAAGAAGCATATACGAACAAATCTATCGTATTAGTTGATGATGTCCTAAATTCTGGGAGCACGTTAATCTACGGTGTCAAACATTTTTTAGATGTCCCATTAAAGCAATTTAAGACCGCTGTTTTGGTGAATAGAAATCACAAAAAGTATCCTGTTAAAGCCGATTTTAAAGGAATTTCCTTATCCACTTCACTCAATGAACACGTAGAAATTGTCTTAACAGGAAAGGAACATCAAGCATTTTTAAAGTAGTTTTAAAACGATGTCTTCAGTGATTTCTTGCAGGTTTTTATGATCTGTAAGTACCGTTATATCCGACCTTTCGTAAAATGGCGCTCTTTCAAAAAGGTGCTTACCTATGAATTCATAGAGCTGCTCTTTCGTCTCTAAATGTGCAATCAAGGGTCGCTTAGCACGTTCATCAAATAATCGATCGGTCAAAGTTTTGATGGATGCTTTTAAATAAACGGTAGTCGCTTGATGGGATGCAAGGATACGATCCATAGTGTCTCCATAGCAAGGTGTACCACCTCCTAAAGACACGACCGTTCTATCCATTTTCAAAGTATCTTGCAAGTATGTCTGCTCTGCCTTTCTGAAATATATTTCACCTTTATGTTTAAACAATGACGATACTGTTGCGTGCTCTTTTGTTTCTATGTAGGTATCAAAATCCACATAATCATAATTCAAAACCTCTGAAATTATTTTACCGATTACCGATTTTCCAGACCCCATATATCCAACTAAAAATAGCGTCATTTTTTTCTTATAAATTGATTATTAAAAACATAAGATATGCAATCACAAAAAAACGAAAAATTATCTAAAAATTGGTTTGGAATATTAATTAATCGTTTTATATTTGCACCCTCGTTAGAGACACTTAATGACTTGGTAGCTCAGTTGGTAGAGCATCTCCCTTTTAAGGAGAGGGTCCTGGGTTCGAGCCCCAGCCAAGTCACACTAAAAATTGTTAAGCCATTCGCTTAACTTTTTTTTTATCTTTACTGAAATTAGGCGCACGTGGCGGAATTGGTAGACGCGCTGGCTTGAGGGGCCAGTATCCGTTTAGGATGTGGAAGTTCGAATCTTCTCGTGCGCACTTTTTTTACTTCAAGAACACTTCTACTCCTTGCCTTTAGTATTAAAAAAACCTTAAAATAGCGTTTCCATACAAAAAAAGTTTATTTTTGTTTAACCTTTCTAAGCTAAAAATGAACAATATTAAAAGTACCTTTAGTATTAAAGACCTTGAAAACTTAACCGGAATCAAGGCACATACAATCAGAATTTGGGAAAAAAGATACAGCTTACTCGAGCCTGAACGTACGGGTACAAACATTCGATGTTATAGTCTTCACAACCTTCAAAAGCTACTGAATATTAGTTACCTGAACAGCAACGGATATAAAATCTCCAAAATTGCTGCCATGAAAGAAGATATGATTAATCAATTGGTGAAAGAAGTAGCACAAAATGACGCTACCAATAATCACGCAATTGACACTTTTAAACTCTCGATGCTTAATTTTGATCAAAAATTATTCTACGACACCTACGCGAGTTTAATTACCGAAAAATCATTTACTGATATCTTTTATCAAGATTTCATTCCGCTGTTATCTGAGATTGGATTGCTTTGGCAAACAGACACGATTACGCCTGCACATGAGCATTTTTTAACCTCTTTAATTCGACATAAAATACTTATAAATATTGAAGACATTCAATCTAAAAATCAGATAAATACGAACGAGGTATTTGTACTATTCTTACCTGAGAATGAGGTTCATGAGTTAGGGCTAATGCTCATTCATTATGAATTGGTGGCTAAGGGACACCAAGTGATATTTTTGGGGCAAAGTGTTCCGTTAAGTAGCTTAAAAGATTTACTGAGCTACTATGATAACATCACCTTTGTCTCCTATTTTACAGTTAGACCCGTCAAGGACGAATTAATGTCATATCTAGAACGATTCTCAGAGCTTATTTTAGTCAACAAATCCATTAATTTTTGGGTATTGGGTAAAATGTTAGAAGAAATTAACTTAAATTCAATTCCTAAACAAATCTATCCCTTCAACTCTATTAAAGATTTAGTTAAAAAACTCTAAATTTTGAAAGTTCAAGTTATATTTGTTTAACTTTTTTTTAAATTTGTTAAACAATGAAAAAACACATCTCGATTATTGGTTCAGGCTTTTCTGCTCTTGCCGCTTCTTGCTATTTAGCACGTGATGGATTTGACGTAACCATTTTCGAAAAGAACAGGACGATTGGTGGTCGTGCAAGACAACTTAAAAAAGAGGGTTTTACATTTGATATTGGTCCGACATGGTATTGGATGCCAGATGTTTTTGAACGTTTCTTTGCAGATTTCAATAAAACACCTGACCATTATTACCAATTAGAAAAACTCAATCCCGCGTACAGCGTATATTTCGGCAAGGAAGATGCCATCACCATTGAAGATACTCTAGAGAAAATATGTGTCGCTTTTGAAAAGGAAGAAAAAGGAAGCTCAAAGAAGCTGTTAAAGTTTATTGCAAATGCTCAGGACAACTACGAAGTAGCCATCAAGGATTTAGTTTACAGACCTGGCGTCTCTCCTTTCGAATTGGTGACACCTGTGACCATGAAAAAACTAGGTCAGTTTTTTAGTACCATCAAAAAAGATGTGAGAAAGGAGTTTAAAAATGATAGACTCGCCATGATTCTGGAGTTTCCAGTTTTATTTTTGGGAGCGAAACCAGATAACACACCTTCTTTTTACAGTTTTATGAATTATGCCGATTTTGGTATTGGAACGTTTCACCCTAAAGGTGGTATGTATCAAGTTATTTTGGCTATGGAAGCACTTGCTAAAAGTCTAGGTGTCTCCATTAAAACTGACATGAACATTGATAATATCATCGTAGATAATGGAAAAGCTACAGCGATTACTGCAAACGGACAGACTTTTAAAAGTGATATTGTACTGAGTGGCGCAGATTATCATCATACCGAAACACTTTTAGATTCAAAATATGTGCAATACAGCGAACGGTATTGGAACTCAAAAACCTTTGCTCCATCATCACTGTTATTTTATGTAGGCTTTGATAAGAAATTAGAGCGCGTCAATCATCATACCTTATTTTTTGATGTCGACTTCAATGCGCACGCTAAAGACATATATGACGATCCTAAATGGCCCGATAATCCATTGTTTTACGCAAGTTTCCCTTCTATTACTGATGACAAAGTGGCGCCAAAAGGTCAAGAAGCAGGAATATTTCTTATTCCTTTAGCGCCTGGTTTAGAAGATACTGAGGAACTCAGATCCACCTATTTCAATAAAATTTTAACAAGATTTGAAAATTTGACTTCTCAAAGCGTCAAAAATAATATTATATTTAAGGAATCCTTTTGTGTTAAGGATTTCATCGAAGATTATAATTCGTATAAAGGAAATGCCTATGGAATGGCAAACACGTTGCTCCAAACTGCTTTTTTAAGACCTAATTTAAAGAGCAAGAAAGTTAGCAATCTCTATTTCACAGGCCAATTAACGGTTCCAGGACCAGGAGTTCCACCATCATTGATTTCAGGAAAATTGGTGGCAGAACTTATAAAAAAACATCACGCTAATTAATATGAAATCTATTTTTGACACCGTTTCTAGAAAATGTAGTAAGGCAGTTACCAAGTCTTACAGCACTTCCTTTTCCTTAGCCACAAAAATGTTGTCTGACAATATTCGTCAGGATATATACAATATTTACGGGTTTGTAAGATTTGCCGATGAAATTGTCGATAGTTTTCATGACTACGACAAGCCATTTTTATTCAATAAATTCTCTGATGATCTGGAATTGGCGCTAGAACATAAAATTAGTTTAAACCCAATTCTTAATTCTTTTCAGGAAACCTATTACAAATACAATATTGATAGGGCTTTGGTAGATGCCTTTATGGCCAGTATGCGCATGGATTTGCACAAGAAAAACTACCTCACAGAAGATGAGTATAAAGCCTATATCTATGGCTCGGCAGATGTGGTCGGACTCATGTGCCTCAAAGTTTTTGTAAAAGGCGATCAGGAAAAATATGATACCCTAAAAGATTCGGCTATGAGCCTAGGATCTGCATTTCAAAAGGTCAATTTTCTGCGAGATTTAAAAGCCGATTTTGAAGATTTAAGCCGTACCTATTTTCCAAATACCGATCTCAACCATTTGGACGAAGCTTCAAAACAGGCCATCATTTCGGATATCGAAAATGACTTTGCCAATGGCTTAGTCGGTATTAAAAAACTGCCAATTGAGGCAAAATTTGGTGTCTTTATGGCTTACAGGTACTATCATCAATTGCTGAAAAAACTAAAGAAAACACCTGCTTTGGAAATAAAATCGACGAGAATCCGAGTACCGAACTACAAAAAGTTCGAACTGCTCACGAGAAGCTATGTCAAATATCAATTAAATTTATTATAACCCTATGCATACTTTATATTGGATCCTTATTTTTTTAGGTGTGTTTTGCACCATGGAATTCATGGCGTGGTTTACGCACAAGTATATCATGCACGGGTTTTTATGGAGTCTGCACAAAGACCACCATCATAAAGATCATGATAGCTGGTTTGAACGCAACGACGCCTTTTTTATATTTTACGCCGTTGTGAGTATGGTGTGTTTTTATCTGTGGAGCTATGAAGACATCTGGTACGGATTACCCATTGGTTTAGGAATTATGGCCTATGGTGCCGCATATTTTCTAGTTCATGATATATTTATTCATCAGCGCTTTAAAATATTTAGAAATGCTAATAACTGGTATGCTAGAGGGGTAAGACGTGCACACAAAATTCACCACAAACATCTTGGAAAGGAAGATGGCGAGTGCTTCGGAATGCTTTTCGTACCATTCAAATACTTTAAGAAATAGCATTCAAACGCGGATATGTCTACAAGATCCCATTTCGATTATATCATCATAGGAAATGGCCTAGCGGGTTTACAACTAGCCCTAAAGTTAACATCTGATACCTACTTTGACAATAAACGCATCGCATTAATTGATCCTTCCGAAAAATCCGAAAATGATAAAACATGGAGTTTCTGGGAAACCGTTCCGTCTCCTTGGGAATCCATAGTCCATAAAACTTGGAATGAAGCCTCCATCCTTACCAATAAAAAGCGTATTGATCTCAATTTAAAACCCTATAAATACAAAACGATTCGTGCTATTGATTTCTATGAAATGGCCAAATCGCAATTAGCCAAAAAGACAAACGTTCAATTTTTAATTGAAAAGGTTATTTCAGTTTCGGAAGGTATCCCTTTAAAGGTAACAACTGAAAAGCACACCTATACAGCGACTCATGTATTTGATAGTCGTATTCCTGAAATCTTTCATACAGGAAAAACCAAGAGCATTACCCTTATTCAGCACTTTAAAGGTTGGGTCATTCAAACAAATTCTCCTGTTTTTGACGACAATAAAGTGGTGATGATGGATTTCCGACTAAAAGAAAATGACAAGACAAATTTTATGTATGTGCTACCATTTTCAACTACTGAAGCCTTAGTTGAATTCACTTATTTCACGGAACATCTTGTCGAGAAAAGCACCTATGAGTCCTATCTTAAACGCTATATTAGTGACTATTTAAACATAGACGACTATACCATAAAAGAAACTGAAAGTGGTCAAATACCGATGACGAATTTTAAGTTTGAAGTGTTCAATACGCCGCAAATCACAAAAATTGGAACCTCAGGTGGTTGGGTGAAGGGTTCCACAGGGTATTCTTTTAAGCATACTGAAAAGAAAGTGGCAACAATCATCGAAAATTTAAAACAGCATCGCATACCTTCCTCTGGTTTTTTCCAAAGAAAATATAAGTTTTACGACAAGGTGTTTTTAAAAGTTTTAAAGGACAACAACCACAAAGGTGAATGGCTGTTTGAACGATTTTACGGTAAAAACTCCGTCGACACAATGTTTCGGTTTTTAGACGAGGAATCGAGCTTAACAGAAGAATTGAAAATTATGAACTCATTATGGTCATGGACGTTTATCAAGGCCTTCTTTAAAACGCTGTAATCAAATTATCGATTGTTTCAATTACCGCGTCACTCGACCAATTTGCTACGCCTGATTTATCGATGACAATAGCGCCATTTTTATCCAACACGAAAGTTCTAGGAATGGACGATACGTTAAATGCTTCAGGATATGTACTCACCGGTTGATAGACGGGAAATGTGTAGTTTTTTGAAACTAGAAACTTTTGTAATACCTCAACGTCTTCATTTGACACAAACATAAAAACCACCTCATCATTGAATTCATAGCGTTGATAAAGTGCTTCCATACTTGACATCTCTGCAATGCACGGTGGACACCAAGTCGCCCAAAAGTTTAGAACGACTACTTTTCCTTTTACAGACTGAAAGTCGAAGGTCTCCCCTTCTATCGTTTGCAATTTCCAATGATAATCTGATAGAACTACTTGTTTGGAGGTATCGATGAGCTTAGGTTTAATGATTAAAGCCATCCCTTTATTAAGGACAACCTGAATAGGTTTCCTTGTCTGTGGGATAATCAAAAGAACCAACAGAATGATAAAAATCGCATTGGTAATTTTAGCTGCCTTTGTTTTTGCCATATATTCATAAAATAAGAACCGCATTACCTATGTCGGTAACGCGGCTCTAATCTAACAACAAAACTCTAAATATTTGTTAGTATCATTAATTTCTTGTGACCATTCCTGTTGGCAAAGAAGCCAAGTTTTGCCCAAAATTATGAGTGGCAGGTGCTGTTTCATCACCTGCTATTCCTACTAAAGGTTTTATAGCAAATGGTGCTGGTGAATTATCAGGAACTGGTTCTACTGAAATCACGACCATACGTCCTCTAATATCTAACGGAAAGGTCTCTCCTGCAGGTGCATTCATAAAGAAATCCTCTCCAGGCACTGGAGGTCCTGACTGAGCTGTCCCACTAAAAGGTGCAGCATTATCTGCTGAATCAAATGCTGAAAAAGTCCCTGTCGTTAATGGCCCTGTATCTCCTACAACCCATCCTTCGTAAGTCCAACCTTCAGGCAAACTAGGAAGTACAAAGTTTGGAGTTGGTGGCATTCCTGGTGTTCCAAACCAGACGCCGTTTTCATCATTCATGTTGTTCATTCCCATTTCGTCTGTTGGTGTTCTCAGGAAAAACTGACCTGATGCCGCATTGAAATTACCAATAAGTTCCGTGTTCACTGCTGCTTGATTTCCGGAGAAATCACCTCTTAAGAGTTTTGTGTCTGCAGGCGCAGGATCTGGATCAATGGCTGGTTCAATAGATAAAACGAAGGCCGTAGCACTATTTAATTGTGCTGCGTTTACCGAAAACGTTTGTGGAAAGGTGACACTGCTAAAGGTTCCTGTAGAGACAGGAGCGCCATTTACAATAATCCATCCTTCATAGACATAATCATTTCCTAAAGCTTCCAAACCACTTAAGTTTAGTGTCAAATCAGCGTTTGTAGGACCACTACTATCGTCGTCACTACTACAAGACATGGCAAGCGTACTGAATGCCAAGACTGCTAAATACATTTTTTTAATCATCACTTTATAATTTTAAATTTATACTTCAAAATTATAGATAGACCTAGTGATAAAATGTTAGCTAGCTAACACTAAGCAAAAAAATATATAAAAAATAGACGTATTACGCTGAAGGTTTTAAAATTCGGATTTCCTTTCTGTTGAAGTCGATATAATTTTCTTCTTTTAATTCATTAAGTAGAATATTCAAGGTAGGTCTTGAGGTCCCGATTAAGGATGCAATATCTTTTTGGGTATAGGGATGCTTGATAATATGGCCTCCCGTCTTAGGACAGTCATAACCATAGTCTGTACACAATTCATCTAAAAACTCCAACAATCGTGTTTTTGTATCCTTAAACAATAACAACTGTAATCGACGTTCTAACTTTTTAAATTTAAAACCGATAAACTTGTAGACTTTAAAACTGAACGTTTGATTGTCACGCATTAAATCGTGCATTGTTGAAACACCAATAGGACAGATAGAAGTTTGATTATCGATAGACTGAGCAAATTCGTCACGCTTGTTTTGACCTAAAATGGCTTTTTCACCAAACAATTCTCCTTTAGAAAGTATCGCTTTTACGATTTCTGTGCCATCTTCAGTGTAATACCCAATTTTCACTTTACCTTTCTCTATAAGGTATATTTTATTGGCAGCATCCTCTTCAAAATAGATGTAATCTTTTTTCTTGTAGGCATCAAATTCGTGTGTGCTTTTATAGGCCTTAAATTTATGAGGACAAAGCACCTTAAAAAGATTGACATCGTCAAAGAACCACAATGATTTCATTTTAGATGTTTTATTGTTAGATACCTATTCGTCGTGGTTCCTTCTGGAGACTTACAGATTCAGCAAAAAAAAAGCCCTTGACAACTCAAGGGCTTTTGTAAAACGCTTATGACTAAGCGGCATTTTCCTTTTTAATCAAATTCAGTGCAGAACCTTCTTTATACCAATTAATTTGTGCTTGGTTATAAGTATGATTCACTTTTATAGTGTCTTTGCTGCCATCAGCATGAACGACTTCGATATGAAGTGGTTTGTCTGGTGCAAATTCATTTAAATCCAAAAAGTTGAAGGTATCATTTTCTTGAATCAAATCGTAATCATTTTCATTATCGAAAGTCAACCCAAGCATTCCTTGCTTTTTAAGGTTGGTCTCATGGATTCTTGCAAAAGACTTTACAATAACAGCCGCAACACCTAAATGACGAGGTTGCATAGCGGCATGCTCTCTAGAAGATCCTTCACCGTAATTATGGTCACCAACAACTACAGAGCTAATACCTGCTGCTTTATAAGCTCTAGCGGTATCAGGAACTCCACCGTACTCACCGGTTAATTGGTTCTTCACGAAGTTTGTTTTTTTGTTAAAAGCATTCACAGCGCCAATAAGGGTGTTATTCGCAATATTGTCTAAATGTCCACGGAAACGTAACCAAGGTCCAGCCATACTGATATGATCTGTGGTACATTTTCCAAATGCTTTAATTAACAATTTCGCTCCAGTAATGCTATCGCCTAATGGCTGGAATGGTGTTAATAATTGTAAACGTTCAGAATCATCAGCGACCTTCACCTCTACATCACTACCATCTTCCTTTGGTGCCAAATAGCCATTATCATCTACTGCAAATCCTTTAGGAGGCAATTCCCATCCTGTAGGTTCATCCAACATCACTTCTTCCCCATTTTCATTGATCAATTTGTCGGTCATAGGATTAAAATCTAAACGACCAGCAATGGCAATCGCCGCTGTTATTTCTGGAGAAGCTACAAAGGCATGCGTGTTAGGGTTACCATCGGCACGCTTAGCAAAGTTTCTATTAAAAGAGTGTACAATACTATTCTTTGGTGCATTCTTTGGATCTTCATAACGTGCCCATTGTCCAATACAAGGACCACAAGCATTTGTAAAGATTTTCGCATCTAATTTCTCAAAAATCTCTAAAATACCGTCACGTTCTGTTGTATATCTTACCATTTCCGAACCTGGATTAATTCCAAATTCAGCTTTCGTTTTTAAGTTTTTATCTAAGGCTTGTTGCGCCACTGAAGATGCTCTTGAGAGGTCTTCGTAAGAGGAATTGGTACAAGATCCAATCAATCCCCATTCAACTTTAAGTGGCCAATCGTTAGCTTTAGCTTTATCAGTCATTGATGAACCAACTGCCGTTGATAAATCTGGCGTAAATGGACCGTTTAATAATGGATTTAACTCTGATAAGTCGATATCAATTACTTGATCAAAATATTGTTCCGGGTTGGCGTATACTTCAGGATCTGCTGTGAGGTATGACTTAATTTGATTGGCTGCTTCCGCGACATCTTCTCTGTCGGTAGCTTTAAGGTAGCGCTCCATAGATTCGTCGTAACCAAAGGTTGACGTTGTGGCGCCTATTTCAGCTCCCATATTACAGATCGTTCCTTTTCCTGTACAAGACATGGCCTTAGCTCCAGGACCAAAGTATTCCACTATGGCACCTGTACCACCTTTTACGGTTAAAATATCTGCCACTTTTAAGATCACATCTTTAGGAGCTGTCCATCCGGATAACTTTCCTGTTAGTCTTACACCTATTAACTTCGGAAATTTCAACTCCCAAGCCATACCAGCCATGACATCAACAGCGTCTGCACCTCCAACTCCTATGGCAACCATTCCTAATCCACCAGCATTAACCGTATGTGAATCGGTTCCGATCATCATGCCGCCTGGGAAGGCATAGTTCTCAAGCACTACTTGGTGAATGATTCCTGCTCCTGGCTTCCAAAACCCTATACCATATTTATTTGATACCGACTCTAAAAAATTAAACACCTCATTACTCGTATTGATGGCATGTTGAAGATCTGTGGTAGCTCCTACTTTCGCCTGAATCAAGTGATCGCAATGCACTGTTGTAGGAACAGCAACCTTATCTTTTCCAGCTTGCATAAACTGCAACAAAGCCATTTGAGCTGTCGCATCTTGACATGCTACTCTATCTGGTGCAAAATCTACATAATCCTTACCTCTCACAAACGCTTTTGTTGGGTTTCCATCCCAAAGGTGTGAGTATAATATTTTTTCTGAAAGTGTTAATGGTTTACCAACAATATCTCTCGCAGCATCAACGCGCTCGGACATGTTTGCATAAACCTTTTTTATCATGTCTATATCAAAAGCCATAAATTGTATTTAAGGGTTAACTATCGTTTAAAAGTCTTGCAAAATTACAAATTTTAAAGCAGATTTTAAAATATGTAACAAAATGCTAAAAACATTGAATATAAATCAATAAAACACATAAAACATGTGTTTAAAATAAAATATTCATAAATAAAATACAGTAAAATTATTAATTTAACAAATAAACACTATTTAAAATGATTCTTAATTTTAGAAGCATCCCTTAGGTTGGTCATTGGTTTTTCAAAAAATTGATACAATCCATAGGACGCTATAATTGTTAAGCCTACATATCCCAAAAGATAAAGTATGATTTGAAGGGAAGATAATCCTTCAGTAGGCATGATATGTTTCATCAATTGTAATATGACAGAATAATGCAATAAATACATAGAATAGGATATCAAACTAATCAATGTAATTGGATACATGATGACTTTAGGTGCCGATTGAATTTGTGACAAATAAGGCAACACTAAGGCGATAGCCAAACTATTTATTGGCAAATACATAACGTTCCAGAAAAACGGATAATCTTCAATAAATAATTGGAGTGCTGGCACACCAATATTTAAAGCGAGAAACATAACACCTCCGAGTATTAATGACAGATACTTCACTTTGCTCCAAAATTTTTGATAGGTCATCGCAACATAGGACGCTAAAACACCATAATAAATAGCGTCTATTCTATAGATTGTGACTGCTTTCAAATTGACATTCCAAAACATCATATTGGTGTTTGGATGATGCGCGTTGTACAATATCTTTGTAATTGTAAACAATATAATTATGAAACAGGTGATTATCAAAAAGAGTTTGCTGCGTTTGATCTTCCAATTAAAAATGAGTACAATGTACAATAATAACGGTCCTATGATATAAGCGAATTCCTCAATGGGCAAGCTCCAAGACTCACCAAAAAACAAGGGCATTTCCCAAGCTAGATTCTGAATAAAAACGCCATATTTCCAAATACTATCAGGTAAAGCAATTCCTAAAATAATGGCAAGTACGATATTAAAAAGGAGTATCAGATAATAATTTGGTAGGGTTCGAAACCAACGTCTTATCCAAAAATAAAGCACGGAATTAAAACTAAAGTCGGTAGTTGTAAATTGTTTAAAAATGAGGCGTCCTATAAGAAATCCGCTCAGCACAAAAAATATCTCCACACCTAAAAGTCCAGCAACACTAAGAAGTTCAGAAAATATGGTTTTAGTGGGTGGAAAAATCCATATAGCATGAGAAGCCACGACTAATAGAATAGCAACAGCTCTCATAATATCTAAACCAAAAATGCGTTTTTCGTAATTTATACCCATAGTTAATAGTGGGAAATTGGTCTTTACCTTATTTTTTTTATACTTAGGGTTTCATTACATTTGAGTAGACTCATAATAGGATGCGACGAAAACTTAAATTTATACTATTTTTTTTGGTTTTGATTCTAGCTGGTGGATTTATTTATTTCAACACCCTAAAAACCCGTCATCAGGAACTTATCAAATCTAAAGTTTATTATGCACTCAACCTTGTCGATTCTGAATGGAAGAAAGACTTGAGCAATGATCGGGTGGTATTCACTACACCTACTTTTGTCATTTCTAACATTTACAAATCCATGGAAGGTCCGAAGTCTGATCAATTCATTGTTATTGATGATTCTAAAGAAGAACTCCTATGGCTTACTTCTTTTAAAACGAATGCTGTATCTGCCGATGAGTCACGTAAAATGTCTAATGATTTTGTTTGCCACACGAATTTTGAATATCGCGACGCCGAGCATTACAATCGGTGGAATATGTCAGAGCGCATTAATTCGCAATATCCTAGAATAACATCGATTAGCAATGGTGTTGAAGATTTTAAGTTACCTGAAGGCTTTGGGTTTCCAGTGTTTTCAAATGAACGATTATTTATCAATGCGCAAGCACTCAACCATAACATTACGGATTCCTCGTTTCACATCAAGCATAAAATTGAAATCGGCTATACGAAACATCGTGATAAAGCATTGACGCCTTTACAGCCCAAAACAGTTTTTATGATGTTTCCTTTTGATCCAGAAAATCCCTACCAAGGTCCAACAGAGCAACTACCAAATGCTTGTATTCCTGTAGAGACTAAAAATCATACCTATATAGACACCAAGGGCAATCCCTTATCTGGACATTGGATTATTAAACCAGGGAAACATCAATACAGTTACGACACGTCTGCGCAATTAAACATAAAAGACAGTATTAGATTGCACCAAATCACCTCACACCTTCATCCTTTTGCTGAACGTTTTCAATTGAAAGATAAAACCACTAATGACATCATTTATGATTGTAAAAGTGAGAATTTTTCAAATAAAATTGGCCTAAAACAAACACCGTCATTTTCAAGTCAAAAAGGGGTTTGGATGTACGAAGATCACACCTATGAAATGCTTTTAGAAATAGATAACACGACGGATACCGATCAAGAAATGATGGCTAGTATGGCTATTTTTTATTACGATCCTGATATGGAACTAAAGATTCGTGAAAGTCAACTTTAAACTTCTTCATAACATATGTACCTGTATAGCGCTCAGTATATTTACGAGTTGCGCTAACAAGTCTGCTGAACTTCCTATATTAAGTTACAATTACAAGGACGGAAAGAAAGTAATTTATAAAATTGATGATTTTGAGTTCATCAATCAAAACGGTCATCTTATTACTGCCGATTCTACCAAGGGCATCGTTCATACGATGAATTTCTTTTTCACCACCTGCCCTTCTATATGTCCGCCAATGCGCCTTATTCAATCTGATTTGGCAGACACGTTTTCAGACGAAAAACACTTTAAGCAATATGGCATTACCATGGACTTAAAACGCGACACGTTGCAACAATTGAAATACTATGCTGCTACACATGATATACATTCGAAGCATTGGCAATTACTAAGAGCACATTCCGAAGCGCAGTTACAAGCTATGGCAAATGCCTTAAAAACCAATTTTAAACCAAATGAGGACGATTCAGATTTCTATCATTCTAGTTATGTAGCGCTCATAGACAAACAACAACATATCAGAGGATTTTATAATTTACTGGTACCACAAGAAGTGACCTTATTGAAATCGGATATTCAAACACTCTTAAAAAGATAAAACGACCATCGAATGACAGTCGTTTTAAAATTCGTTGTGTTGTTAACAGTTCCTATTGAAACACGGTATAATTTAAATTGGTAAACGTTCCAGTATAGGTCACGTAAGTTTCTTCTTGGCTATTAAAATTTCTCAATAACAAATCAAATGTTCCAGACACGGTTTGATTGGACGGGTTGTTAGCTGTAATGGTGATACCACCGATGTCATCATTATCATTTAATTCTGAAACAAATACCTCTTGTCCCAATAAAAAGGTCACAAGGGCTTCATCGCAATACGTCGATCCTTCGATAGTTTCACATTGGGTATTGGGACCTATATCAATGTTCGTATCATAGGTTTTCTCAACAACCCCATTGGCAGGAGGATTCTGAAAATCCCAATTCGATATAGACAAGATAAAGGTGCCTCCATCGATATCACAACGCAAATCCATACGTCTTCCTTCAACAGTACCATCCGATAAAATAATCAGTGTATGATTGAAGTTTTCCCCTTCAAAGGTCACGCCATCCTTAATAACAGTAAAAGACTCGGCTCCGCCAGATGATCCGCCATTTCCATCATCGCTACTACACGAGAACATCGTAAGCACTAAAAGTGCTATGGCTAAAAATTTAATTTTCATAAAAAAGTGTTACATGGTTAAGCGTCTAAAGTACGAATAGTTTTTAGAACTTAGAACAAACTCTTTATGATCTGCTCATCACTCACACCTTCGGCTTCTGCTTTGTAGTTTTTAATAATTCTATGTCTTAGAATTCCTGATGCAACGGCTTGAATATTCTCTATATCTGGAGAGAATTTACCATGAATAGCTGCATGTGTTTTTGCTGCCAACACCAAGTTTTGTGAGGCTCTTGGACCTGCTCCCCAATCTACAAATTCTGAAACCAAATCGGATGCAGAACTGGCATTAGGACGCGTTTTACTTACCATACTTACCGCGTACTCAATCACATTATCTGCCACAGGAATACGGCGAATAACATTCTGAAAATCGATAATTTCTTGAGCGGTAAAAAGGGCATTAACAGTTGCTTGCACATCTGTTGTTGTTGCTTTTACCACCTGAACCTCTTCCTTAAAGGATGGATATTCTAAATTAATCGCAAACATAAAACGGTCTAATTGCGCTTCTGGCAAAGGATAGGTTCCTTCTTGCTCAATAGGGTTTTGGGTAGCTAACACGAAGTAAGGCAAATTTAATTTGTAGTGATGTCCTGATACCGTTACGGCACGTTCTTGCATCGCTTCTAATAAAGCTGCCTGCGTTTTTGGCGGTGTACGGTTGATCTCATCTGCCAAAATGATATTAGCAAAAATAGGTCCCTTGATAAATTTGAATTGTCTATTTTCATCCAAGATTTCACTTCCTAATATATCACTAGGCATTAAATCTGGCGTAAATTGAATACGTTTAAAATCGAGTCCGAGTGCTTGTGCAATAGTATTCACCATTAAGGTCTTCGCCAAACCAGGGACACCAATAAGTAATGAATGGCCTCCAGAGAAAATAGAAATCAGAATTTGATTTACGACCTCATCTTGACCAACAATAACTTTGGCAATTTCGGTTTTTAGGGTATGATATTTTTTTACAAACTGTTCTATTGCAGCAACGTCAGACATACTATTCTTTTTCTGTTTTTAACCAGTTACTATTAAATTCACAACCCTTATAATCGTCATTAATTTTAACGTAAGTGTCGTAAATTTTTTCTTCTTGCCATTTTTCAATCACTTTATATTGCTTGTCTTGAAGCGCAAGGTTTTTGATCTTTAAATAATCACGAGCAAAATCGGCTTCATGTTCATCTATACGATCTGTAACGGTTAATATTTTAAATTTAATTGGGTTAACACGGTCTTGTTCTTCTAGAACCAAACTAATTTCTCCATCCTTTAAATCTTGTATTTGTCCGTAAAGTTCTGGATCCATTTTAGTTAACTCCATACTTGATTCTTGTGTGTAAGGATTGATTAATTGACCGCCTTCATACTTAGTTTCTTCCTCATCACTAAACTCGCGAGCTGCATCTGCAAAGGTCATATCGCCTGCTAAGATTTGCTCTCTTACTTTCGTTATTTTTTCTCTTGCAGCTTTTATAGCTTCTTCCGTAACATCTGGTCTTAAAAGAATATGACGTACATCATACTCTTGTCCTCTAATTTTTTCTAAAAGAATGATATGATATCCGAAATCTGTTTCAAACGGTTCTGAAATCTCCCCTTCCTGAAGCGAAAATGCCACATCGCGAAACTCTTTAACCATCTGCGGACGCTTTCTGTTTAAGGTATACATACCACCTTTAGAACGCGATCCTGTATCATCCGAGTAAAAGACTGCTTTGGTCGTAAAACTCGCGCCATTTTCTATGACATCTGCTTTGTATTCTTTTAATCTATCGATGACTTCTTGCTTCGATTCTTCGCTAATTTCCGGAATGACTACAATTTGCGCTACTTTCAGTTCGGTTCCGAATATAGGACGTTCATCTTTAGGAATACTATTGAAATAATCCCGAACTTCCTCTGGAGTCACCTCAACGTCTTCTATAATTTTACGTTGCATGTCTGAAGCCAATTTCACATTCTTATTGATTTCAAACATTTCATCTCTTAAACTCTGCTCACTGTCTTTGTTATAATACTCTAACAATTCTGCCATGGAACCACCTTTTTGTTCCAAAAAGGCATCAATTTGCTGTTCGATATTGGAACGTATTTCCAATTCATTTACGGTAATACTATCCTGAATAGCATGATGTGCATATAGCTTATCTTCCAATAATTTTCCAAATAACTTACATCTGGTGATGTCCTTAATAGAGACACCTCTCGCTTGCAGTTGAATGTATTCTTTATCGATATCAGAATCTAAGATCACAAAGTCTCCTACCACAGCAGCCACACCATCCACTTTTTTTCTAGCAGACATATTGGTGGAGTCCATTTCTTTTTTCGTGGTATCCACAACATCTTGGATGATTTCCTGTGCTCCTGAATAAGTCATGCCAAAAAGTCCTAGAAGAACTGTAGCGACAACGGATTTAGTTATAGATTTCAAATTGTTTGTTTTTAATTGCATCTTTGGTAATATCTTTTTCAAGCTGCTTTATCAGCTCCAATTTTCTTTTGTTAATTACAATTTGTTGTATCGTAGGTTTTACGTACTCTAAAGGCGCCAAATCGTTTTGCGACAAGACGTCTTTAATTTGCATCAAATATAGGTCTAATGAATCTTTGAGCTGTACAAAATTAGATTTTTTTAACAGTTCTTTTTTGTTTTCAGAATTCAAAACGGAGATCCGTTCAGTAATTTGAGAAGCCTTCACCCAAATAGAATCATTCAGGGAGTAGCTTTTGAATTGCACCGAAATGGAATCTAAATACACTTTATCTTCAGCATCAAATCGTCTAAAGCGCTCTTTAATTTCCGCTTCATTAATGGCATTCTGAGGAATGGTGATGTAACGAAACTTTACTAATTCTTCATTCAACTTAAAGGTTTCCTGATTGGCTTCATAAACCTCTAAAGCTTCTGCTTGATTGATCGATGTATCTATGCTTTTCTTGACAAGTGCCTCCAAATAAGCTTTGGTATACAGATCATTTTTATACTGACTTACAAGTTTGTTAAAATCGGCTTGCTTTTCTTCTGGCAAATTTCGTTCTGCACCAGCTAGCAATAATTGTTGTGTGGCCCAACGTTGAATAAAGCTACTCACAATTTGCGTACTATCATCGGCTGGTGTACCTTCTTGAACCAGTTCTTCAATATCTTCTTGATACAGATAATTCTCTCCTACGCGAGCTACTGGAACGCGATCGTCTGTTTGTTTAAAGAAATCACAAGACACCAAGGTAAGTAAGACGATTATGTAGAGGGATAGTCGTTTCAAATTATTGCTTTAGTAATTGTTTTTTGACACGTTTTAAAACAGATGAATTAATGTCAACATCAAAACGCTCATTTAAGGAATTAACCCAATTTTCTTCAATATAATTTTGGTAATCACTGACCACCTTTCCTTTAGATTCGTCCAATGTTTTTTGACCTTCTGGCATTACACTGTGGACTTTAAAAACATGATAAGCATCATTATGATTATAAATTTTTGAAATGCCTTCTTCAAATTCAAAATTCTCAGGCAATATAGCATCACCTTTTTCAAATACACCTTTTGTAGGTAGTACATTCATTTCATCACCAACGTTAAGATTGGTCAAAATATCTTCGATGGAGCTATCCTTTTTCAATTGCGTTTGTACTTTTTCAATATCACTTTTTGAAGCAGATGATAAGACCACTGCATCAACACGATCTTTCCAAAGGTAATTGTCTCTATGGTTTTCGAAGTATTTCTGCAGACCGATTGAATCATTTGAAGCTGCATTCCACACCTCTTTTTCCATTAAATCAAATAATAGGAGTCCGTCGCGATATTCCTTTAGTACAAAGGCAAATTCCTCATTCTCAAATTCGAGGTGATCCTCGTGGTATTTTAATACTTGTGCCTCATAAAATGACTGATACTCTTTTTGTATTAAGGTCTTTACATCCACGCGTTTGTTTCGGTACAAGCGTTGCACCTGCATCAAATGCGATATAAAATCTTTATTAGTCACTTGGGTATCTTCAATTCTTATTAAAACATCATCACCTTTAAAATCTTTGGGCGCATTCCAGGCTTGTCTGAAATAATTTTCATTGAGGATAGATTCGATATAGGCTAAGCTTTCTTCATGTTCCTCAACATCATATTTTTTAGCGAGTTTTTTTACTAAAGCCGAATTGATCAAATTTGATCTCGTATCACGCTTTACCTTGTTTTCTAACTCCATCTTTACCTCTTCAAACGGTAAGATGCCTTTTTTATTTATCAGTTTTATCACATGCCAACCGTAATCCGTTTTGAAAGGTTCTGACACGTCACCTGGATTTTCTAAGGAAAATGCCACATCCTCAAATTCCTTAGAACTTAATTGTCCGCCTGTAAACGGTGTTAAAACACCACCTTTATTAGAGGAACTTTTATCATCGGAAAACTGCTTTGCCAATGATTCAAATTTCTCTCCTTGTTCTATTTTTTTATAAATCTGACGAATTCTAGTTTCAGGATTTAAGGTCGAATCCTTTTGTTTGTTAGAAATCATTATATGTGCAACAGTCACTTCTCCTAAAGACTGACGCTTATCGAATACTTTAACGATATGGTAACCAAAACGTGTTCTAAACGGCATAGACACTTCGCCTACAGGTGTATTAAATGCTGCTGTTTCAAAAGGGTACACCATTTTGAATCCTCCAAAATAGCCTAAATCTTCTGCGAATATGGTTTTACCATCATGCACCGATTTTTGAACGGTTTCATAGCCTTCTTTGATGACACGATCTCGCAAGGCCATCAATTGTTTGTAAACAGCCATGGTATCGGTTTCAGTCTCATCCAAACGCACCAAAATATGAGATGCTTTCACATCATTGGTTGTGCGCTCGTAAGCCTCTTTCACTAAGGCATCTGTGACTTGGCTATCAGACATATAATTTTTGGTAAGCTGACGCTTGTAATTGTTGAATTCTCGCAAGTAGCTATCATCTTTATCAAGACCTAAGCGTCGTGCTTCCTTTACTTTGAGTTGGTAATTGATAAACAATTTCAAATAGGTGTCAATATCCTTTTGACTTTCATCTTTTACCAAATCCAAATTTTTATTGTAAACCCTTACAAATTCTGATGCCATCACTGGATCGTCATCTACCGTGAATAAGACATCAGTATCCTTGATCTGTGCCTGTGCGCACAAGGTCACGCAAACTAAAACTGTACTTAATAATAATCTCATATATCAATCTTTAAAAAGGCAATTCCTATTTCAGCAAAAATAATACAATATATACATAAAACAAGTCGCATTTAACAAACGTCTTTGCGCCTATCTTAGTATGAAGTGCCCTTCAAAAAATGAATGTTGAAAGTCTGCATCTAACCACTTATCTAATTTAATGGTTGTTGAACTTTCATTGCATTATTATTTCCAAATTTCACGTATCTTTATTTTGAATAATCCCTCTGTATTCGACAATGCAATATACTACTGAAATAAAGGTGAATGTCCCTTTGGAAGAATTTATCCGCAAAATGGATAATGTTGAGAACATGAAGCACTGGCAACGTGGTTTGGTTTCTGCAGAACATATTTCTGGCGATCCAGGTCAGTTAGGCGCTAAGATGCAACTCAATTACAAATTTGGTCGTCGACGTATGCAACTAATTGAGACCATTACCAAACGTAATTTACCGAACGAGTTCCATGCGAATTACACGACAAAGAGCATGCACAATATTCAAAAGAACTTTTTTGAAAAAACCAATGATGGTTTTACGAAATGGACTTCCAAAAATGAATTTTTACCCTTAAATTTGGTCATGAGAATTTTATTGTATCTTATGCCAAGTGCCTTTAAAAAACAATCGATGAAGTATATGCAAGATTTTAAGAATTTTGCCGAACACGGAACTTCTGTATGCGAAAATTGAAACTTATTTGGGATTTTCGTGGTCCAGACGCTTTAAAAATCGCGGAGCATCATGAAAAACACCTCAAGGAATACATCGCTATTCAACAAACAACATTAGACATTACGGGTTTTGAAATGCTCAACGACCTGCATAGTATTGCTTTTATGGTGGTCATGGAAGACGAGATGAAGCCTATTAGAGATGCGCTGAAACCGCATCGTGGCGAATTATATAACGATTAGAAATTATGACAAAACACACCCTATTATTGACCTTGATAGTCTTGACATTCAGCTGTAAAAAAGATGCTGAAAAGCCTTTAGAAAGTACCGAGAAAGCATCGACTAAATATGTGGAAGACACACACTCTTACGCCCAACCAAATAAAGCTGTCGTGACTCACCTCAATCTGAATATAGGTGTCGATTTTGACAATCAGGTGATTGAAGGGCAGGCGACCTACGATATTGAAAGTCGGGCCTCATCAAAACTTATTTTAGACACTAAATATTTAGAAATTCATGAGGTTGAAGCTGATGGTAAGCCTACCTATTTTGAATTAGGCGACTTTGACGAACAGCTGGGAAGTCCGTTGATTATAGAAATTTCCGAAGACACCAAACAAGTCACCGTTCATTACAGTACGACGGAAAAAACCGAAGCGCTGCAATGGCTGAATCCGCAACAAACAGCAGACAAGGAACACCCATTTTTGTTCACACAAGGTCAAGCTATTTTAACACGTACATGGATCCCCATTCAAGATAGTCCGCAAATTCGGATTACTTATGATGCGAAAGTGAAAGTTCCGTCCGGTCTTATGGCTGTTATGAGTGCTGAAAACCCTAAGGAAATTGTCGCTAATGGTAAGTATGAATTCAAGATGCAACAACCGATCTCTCCTTATTTAATGGCTTTAGCTGTTGGTGATTTAGCATACGAAGCTGTGAGCGACCGTACAGGTGTTTACGCAGAAAAATCGATGATAGACAAAGCACATGCTGAGTTTTCTGATATGGAAAAGATGGTAGTGGCTGCCGAAAATTTATATGGTGATTACGATTGGGAGCAGTTTGATGTGATTGTGCTTCCTCCTAGTTTTCCGTTTGGAGGTATGGAAAATCCAAGACTTACATTTGCCACACCAACAGTTATTGCTGGAGATAAAAGTTTAACATCCTTGATTGCTCATGAATTGGCACATTCTTGGTCAGGAAATTTGGTAACGAATGCCACTTGGAACGACTTTTGGCTCAATGAAGGTTTCACGGTTTACTTTGAAATTAGAATCATGGAAGCGCTTTATGGTGTGGAACGTGCTAATATGATTGCTTTAATAGGACGACAAGATTTAACCGAAGAAATTGAGGCGTTTAGTGAAACTCCTGAAATGACCAAACTGAAATTGGATTTAAGCGATAAAAATCCGGACGACGGCATGAATAGTATCGCCTATGATAAAGGGTATCTATTTTTACGCACATTAGAAGAAAAAGTAGGTCGCGACAAGTTTGATGCCTTTCTGAAACAGTATTTTAAGAGCCATGCTTTTTCAACGATTACGACGGAGGCATTCGTGGATTATTTGAATACGCACCTGTTGGAACCGAATGAAGTGGATTTTAATGTCAATGAATGGATTTATGAACCTGGCATTCCAGAGAATCAAGCAGTGATCACGTCGGATAAATTTGAAAATGCCGAACGGACCTTGCAAAGATTCATCAGCGAAAAATCTATTGACACCTCACTAACGACCAATTGGACCACTCAAGAATGGGTTCATTTTATCAGAAACTTTCCAGAGGGCATGACTGCCGAGGACATGAAGCGATTGGATGATGCTTTTGACTTTACACATTCAAAAAACTCACATATTGCTATGGTATGGTATGAGCAGGCCATTAATCTTAACTATCACGACAATGGTGTTGATCGGGAAATCGAGGATTTCTTAATTCGCGTAGGCAGACGTTGGTATGTTTCCACGCTTTACAAGGCCTTCAAACGCCATGATAAAGTAGACGAAGCCTTAGCGATTTACAAAAAAGCACGTCCTAATTACCATTCAGTAACTGCCAATACTATTGATGATTTGCTAGGTTTTAAATCCTAGGATATTTCCGAAGTCATAACACATCCCATTTCAATAAAAACATTCAACAGGCATTCATTTGTTTTTATGTAGAATATAGTCTATATTTAAGGTTGCTATCTTGGACTTCAATCTTATGAAAAAACCAGACATCGTCCTATCCATTAAAACGCATAGACAAGCTAAACAATTACTGATTGTTTTTGACTATCGTAAAGCGCTTATTGAATTAATTAAAACAGTTCCGAATCGCAAATGGAGTGCCACTTTAGAATGTTGGTATGTTAGGTATTCACCTGAAGCTATTGCGCAGATTAAAGAGATCTTTCAGGGTTATACCATAGACACAGAACGCCTCAAACAAGCTACGGAATTAGAAGCCACTAAACGTCTGGGATCGTTAACCGAAGTGCAGCGTCAAACGCTCCATGGTTTTACTAAGTATTTAAAAGGCAAACGTTACAGTGCCAGCACTATTGAGACTTATTCATTTTTAGTAAGTGATTACATCGCCTACTATAACCAAAAGGCCTTTGCAGAATTAACCAATAAAACCATTGAGTTATATATTGAAGACGTTTATATAAAGCGTCGTTATTCTATTAGTAAGCAACGGCAATTTATTAGTGCTTTGAAGGTTTTCAAAATGTTTCATCCAGAGGTTGCTTTTGATGCTTTGGAACTCGTACGACCAAAAAAGAGTCGTTATTTGCCTACGGTTTTGTCTAAGGAAGAGGTGATTCATTTGATACAGGCCACGAAAAACCTCAAGCACAGAGCGATTATTGCGATGATATATTCTTGCGGACTTCGGATTAGCGAATTATTGAGTTTAGAGATTAAAGACATTGATATTGACCGACGGCAAGTGTTTATTCGAAATTCTAAAGGTCGTAAGGATCGTTATGTGATTATTGCTGAGAGTTTCTTACCATTGTTGTATAATTATTTGCACACTTATGTTCCCAATCGTTTGTTTGTAGAAGGCCATGAAGCGAGGCGTTATAGCCCAGAGAGCGTTCGTCATTTTTTACGACGTTCTTGTAAATTAGCAGGTATTACGAAGCGTGTGACACCACATACTTTACGACACAGTTATGCCACGCACTTATTGGAGAACGGCATTGATTTACGTTATATTCAGGAGTTATTAGGGCATGCGCGACCGGAGACTACTATGATTTACACGCATGTCGCGAAGAAGGATTTGTTGAATATTAAGAGTCCGTTGGACATTGCAGTAAAGCAGTATGTTGGTACGGATAATCAGAAGCAAAAACTTGGCATATCCCAACTGTAGCGTTTAAAATATGTTATATTTGTTTGGATATAACTAGTTAGCAACAATAGTGCATTTCCCGAAAATCAGGCTTCCCAGGAGACTTTCTGAATAAATCGCAGCCTATTGGATTTCTTTAAAAATACGTTCCGGAACAAAACGACCGTGACCAAACTAGGTTGCAACCTAAATGAGACTGTCAAGGTTTTGTGTTTGGTGAATCAGCGGATTCTTGGGCTTGTCAGCCAAATTGTTTTCTGTGCATTCTGATTCGGTTGCAATGCGGAATATTCCGCAGCTTTGTGATTTGCCTGTGACCTCTTCTGCCCTACAGTAGCTAACAACGTGTATAATCCATGCTCTACTCTAGCTTCGGTTTTAATTCTTATATTTAAACTTTTGAATCGTAACGACGGAAAATACCGATCGTTTCCAGTCGCACGATATCATACACAATTACGTTACCTGCAAGCTGAAGAAACATCGAGAATGGAATTAGAAAGAGTAAGATATATTATAAATTATTTTGGAAGATTTTTTACGCCAAATGAATATAAAGCTTATCGCCAT
>NZ_JBRJGE010000010.1:0-34270 GCF_052983595.1 Psychroserpens sp. BH13MA-6
AATAATCGGTTTTCTCAAGTACGCACATGGACCTTCGTAGATGGCTGTGGTAACGTGAGTAGCGTCAGCCAAACGATTAACGTGAACGATGATACCGCTCCAGTAGCACCTACAGCTCCTGCAGAGCTTAATTTGCAATGTGCAAGTGATGTGCCAGATATAGTGGAACTGACAGCGGTGGATAACTGTGATGGTGACATTACTGTTAGTCCTACCTCAGTAACGATCTTTGGCCCTTGTAACAACCAGTTTTCTCAAGTACGCACATGGACTTTTACCGATGTTTGCGGTAATACAAGTAGTGTAAGTCAGACAATCAACGTTAATGACGATACACCACCTGAGATTTTATGTCCGAGTGATGTTGTTTTAAATTTTGGTCCTGATCTAGATACAAGTCCAGATGCAACTGGTGGTGCCACTGCTACTGACAATTGTGGTGGAGTTACTGTGACATTTAATGATGTCATTACTCCAGGAAATTGCGATGGAAATTATACGATTACGAGAACTTGGACAGCTACTGATAGCTGCGGAAACACTTCTAATTGCGATCAATTAATTACGGTAGGTGATGATTCACCACCAACAATTACGTGTCCAGCAGATGTCGATTTGGAATGTGCTGAAGATTTGGATACAAGTCCTTCGGCTACGGGAGTAGCAACCGCTATAGATTTAGGAGATCCTAACCCAACAATTACGTTTTCTGACCTGGTAACAGTCGGAGATTGCGCTGGTAATTATGTAATTACAAGAACATGGAGGGCTACTGACAATTGTGGAAATATGGACGAGTGTGTACAGTTAATAAATGTGACTGATACCACACCTCCTAATGTGATTGATAATTGTCCAACGGCTGCTGATTTCGGCTTTGCTGATGTGCAATGCCAAACAGAATTGCCTACAGGTGACGAAGCGGAGCAAGCACTTGTTCAAAATAATCTTTTCTCTTTCTTTGAGGATAATTGTGGTGGAATCGCTGTGAATATCTCCGATCCGGTTTTAGATGGCGATAGCTGTAGTGGAACTGCAACATACACCATTGATGTTTTTGATGCTTGTGGTAATTTGAATAATAATTGCAGTTTCACAATTAATTGGGCAGATACCACGCCTCCAAATGTCATTGACAATTGTCCGACGGCTGCAGATTTCGGCTATACTGATGCGCAATGCCAAACAGAATTGCCTACAGGTGACGCAGCGGAGCAAGCATTTGTTCAGAATAACATAAGCGCTTTCTATGATGATAATTGTAGCGGAATTGCTGAGGTGAATATTTCCGATCCCGTTCTAGATGGCGATAGCTGTAGCGGAACTGCCACTTACACTATTGATCTTTTTGATGCTTGCGGTAATTTGAATGACAATTGCAGTTTCACAATTAACTGGGCAGATACCACACCACCAAATGTGATTGATAATTGTCCAACAGCTGCTGATTTCGGCTATGCTGATGTGCAATGTCAAACCGAATTACCTTCAGGTGATGCAGCAGAGCAAGCATTTGTTCAGAATAATTTAAGCGCTTTCTATGATGATAATTGTAGCGGAATTGCTGAGGTGAATATTTCCGATCCCGTTCTAGATGGCGATAGCTGTAGCGGAACCGCCACTTATACTATTGATCTTTTTGATGCTTGCGGTAATTTGAATAATAGTTGTAGTTTCACAATTAATTGGGCAGATACCACGCCACCACAAATTCCATCCGCTCCTGGCAGCTTGGCTATATGTGAAGGTGACGCGATTCCAGCCGCAGAGAATCTTACTGCTTATGATACTTGTCAAGGTGAAATCATCGTGAGCCCAATAGAGACTATTGAGCCCTTAGATAATGGTTATAATATTGTAAGAAATTATACGGCTGATGACGGTTGCGGTAACAGTTCCGTGACGACAACGCAAATTATTTTCGTAAATAGTCTTCCTACGATAACTCCAAATGAACCTGTTTGTGATGAGGTTTATGGAAGCTACTCCGTTGAAGTTCAAGTTTCAGAAGGGACCTTGATAAGTAGCGCTGGAAATGTCACAGATAATGGCAACGGACTTTGGTCTATTGACGATATTCCAAATGGTCAAAATATTATTCTAACCGCGACAACAGGAACAAATTGTACAACGAGTATCGATGTTGTAGCACCGAAATGTGTTTGTATTGAATTGGAATTAACTTATACCGATGTCTCTTGTTTTGGTCTTGATGACGGAACGATTTCAGTTGAATATGTGTCTCCAGGAGCTACAGTTACGGTAAATGGTATGCCTTATAATGCTGAGATGTTATATGAGCCTGGAGTTTACACAGTGACGGCTTATTTCGAGGGTAACGACAATCCTGAATGTATAATTTCAGAAGAAATAACTATTGAAGAGCCAGTAGCCGTGGATGTTGTAGTGAGTTCAACCAATATCACTTGTTATGGCGCGAATGACGGAACCATTACTATTGAAAGTATCAGCGAAGGTGCCTTTTATACCATAAAGAAGAATGGCTATGGCGCGGATTTAAGTGGTCAAGAATTCTTCGGTCCTGGGACTTATATTGTTGAAGCTAATCTCATCGACGATTCTTCAAGAATGACAGGGCTTTCAAAAGGAACAGATGCAGAAAGAGCGAATAACCCTTGTGAAGATGCTGTTATTGTTGTGATTTCGGAACCTGATCCATTCGAATGTACGATCACAAGACCTAAATTTTCTAAACAATTAAATTGTAGCGATACTGAAAATAATCAGTTATATGCCAATACCATTGGTGGTGAAGGGCCATTAGAGTATTCATGGAGCTTAGATCCAAGTTCTGAGAATAATTATTGGGAATTACCAAACAGTACTTCTGATAGTACCTTAGATTTCTTGCCAGGAATCGGTATTGGGCACTTTTATTTGACGGTTACAGATGCCAACGGTTGCATGACGTCTTGTGAAATTCTGTTCAAGTCTAGTTGCACTAAAAAGGATGTTTTAAACCGAGGTGAGTTTAATAGATTAATTGTTTTCGATCTATATCCAAATCCATCAGAAGGAATGGTCAATGTAAAACTGTTAGATGCAAAGACAGATAAGACCACAGTTGAAGTGTTTAATTTGGTTGGGACATTGATGTTCTCGCAAGATTATTCTGGACAGAACAACAAGGATATGGTACTAGATTTAGGAAATTTACCGAGCCAGGTATACTATGTCAAAGTATCAACATCGTATGGATCACAAATTAAAAAGCTCATTATAGATAAATAGATCTTTAAATCTTTTTTTAGATTAATAGCAACTAAACATCTTCAGCTACTTTTGCTGAGGGTGTTTTTTTTATGTTGCAAATAGTTGATCGATATCCTTAAACGCTTTAAACTCAAGAGCATTTCCCGCAGGATCGAGAAAAAACATGGTGGCTTGTTCACCAACCTCACCCTTGAACCTAATGTAAGGTTCAATAATAAATTGTACGTCCTTATTGGCGAGTGATTGACTAAATTCTTGAAAGGTGTCCCATGGTAATACTACACCATAATGCGGTACTGGCACCGCTTTACCGTCTACCGGATTGGTATGTAAAGATTCTTCTGATTTAGATTTGTAATGAATGACTAATTGATGTCCAAATAAATTGAAATCAACCCAATTGTCACTACTTCTTCCTTCTTTACAGCCTAATATATCGCGATAAAAGCGCCTGCATTCCTCTAAATTATGAACTGGGATTGCGATGTGGAAGGGAGCAATGGAATTTGCCATATTGTTATTGAGTAGGTTGGTCTTTACGATACTTGAGCATAGAAACGCCTGCTAAAAAAAAGATACCTCCTAAGATCGTTAAAGCCCACGGGCTTAATGATACAAAGTTGTTGCCGAAGATTCCTAAGACTCCTAAAATCAAAGCAATCATGCCGCCAATAGTTAAAATTAAAGCTAAAATTCTTATCATAATAAAATTGATTTAATCAAAAATAAGAATATTTCATGCAAGTTTCACATCAACGGCGCATTTGCGTCAATAAATGATTGTTTTGAATCTTTTTTGTATTAAACCTATCCTCAGATTTAATTGGTTCTGGTACACGTTATTTTCCATGTAGGGAACACGATAGTCTCTGTGGTGTCGACCCATTCACCAATCCATTTATAGCCCGTTTTACTCATATCATAAAAAGTTAATCTAAAAAAGCCGTCTTTACCATTAGGTGCTTTTTGTTCGCGATAAAGAACAATCTTATCATCTTCTTTTTTACCATTCCAAACAGGAAATGTAGCGGATGGTGTTTTCGAAGAATACCAATGTACATACCAACGACTGCTATCTTTGATGAATTGCCTAATACTTCCAGAATGAGACCCATCGGGTTTTAAGGTTTCATCTTGGACCGCTTGACCATTCATAATATATTTCCATTTCCAAATAATGTCTTCTGGTGTCGTCCACGACCCATCTTGCTTTCTGGTAGTAGAATTGCAATAACAAGTTCCAATCATGGGCTCGAAATCCTTAACCTCATTTGGAGCTTCAGGATGTGCTTTACCATAGGGTAAAACATCAGATGCTTCATACTGATATTGCGAATAGCCAATAGTGGTTATGAGTAAAAAAATAGGATAGAGAAGTTGTTTCATAATGATTTGTTTTTAGCCTATAAATCAAATCAAAATAAATCTAAAACCGATCTGTTATGCAGAGAATGACCTGTAATTTGCAGTAAAACATGTTAATAAAATCAAAAGTTTAATCCAGAAAATTTTTCACGGTTCTCAATTGACTTTTGGACACAGGTATCTTACTTCCATTATGCAATAAAATATTTGGTGGTTGTGACAATTGTAATTCTTTGGTCTTGTCCATATTGACAATTGCCTTTCTGTGAACACGTAAGAAATTATGGCTCAATTTATTTTCCAAGGCTTTAAGTGAACTCCGCATTGTGTAAGCTTTATCATGTATGGTGTGGACTTTTACGCAGTAATCATCAGCTTCAATCCAGCAAATATGATCTGTAGGTATGATTTTGCGTTTGTTGCCGATTTTAATATTTAAAATGGCCGTTTTTTCATCAATCGTTTCACTCAATTTTTTATATAACTTTGAATGGGTAAGCTTCAATTCTGAAAGCTCTTGAACACTAATCTGTAGTTTTTCATTTTCAAAATAAAGATAAACAATGATACTGATAGCAATATACCCAAGTGTGTACATTGGAACTTTTTGATAGGTGAAAAAAGGGATGAATTCTGAAAATAAAATGGACCATGAAAAAGGTGTATTTGATATGAGAATCTGACATACCGAAATCACGAGGATATTGATAGCTACCAGAATTAAGATAATAGTAATGATTTTTTGAATTCTAAATCTAGCATTTGATTTTGACCATTGAACTTTAATTTGCCAAATCAATATCGGTGACAATAGTAACCATACGAACCACCTGAATGCTTGGTTTTTTAAGAGATCGAAAAAAATGACATCCTCTGCAAGTTGGAATCTTTTAACATAGTATAATTGTTGCAACGTTTCAAATGTGATGGCTAAAACAACAATAAATACCAAAGCTAAAATATTCTTGCTGGTGTTTGATATGTGTTTTAGGAAGGACATGAGTTATTCCTTTGTTATGAATGCCGCTGTATGTGCTTTTTAGAATCAGCGATTAAGTGTTGTAAGTTTTTGAATTCTTCAGAGGTTAATTCACGATATGTTCCAATAGGTATATCGAGTTTCACGTTCATGATACGAACACGCTTTAAAGTTTGTACCTCATAATTCAAATATTCACACATTCTTCTAATTTGACGATTAAGTCCTTGCGTTAGAATGATACTAAAGGTATGGCTATTGATCTTTTTGACCTTACATTTCCTAGTCGTTTGTCCCAATTCCTCAAGAAAAATGCCATCAGACATGCGTTGGATAAAGGTTTGTGATATGGGTTTGTCAACAGTGACAACATATTCTTTTTCGTGATTGTTACTCGCTCTCAAAATTTTGTTGACAATATCACCATCGTCTGTCAATAGGATCAGTCCTTCACTAGGTTTGTCTAATCGTCCGATTGGAAATATACGTTTAGGGTAATTGATATAATCGATGATATTATCTTTTTCCACGCGCGTGTCTGTCGTACAAACAATTCCAACTGGTTTGTTAAATGCTAAATACACAAAACTGTCTTTGGTATTCTTAATTTCTTTTCCGTCGACATGAACAACATCATTCGGAGCGATTTTGGTTCCCATTTCAGGAATTTCTCCATTAATCGTGACACGACCCGCTTCAATAAGTTTATCGGCTGCACGTCGTGAGCAGTAGCCTACTTCACTGAGGTATTTGTTAATACGTTTTAAATTGTCTGACATACGTCAAAGTTACAAAACTAAGCGTTAATAAACTCTATGATGTGGTTGTTGACTTCCTCAGATTTGAGACCATGACCAAAACCTTTGGTTGGAATTAGTTGTGCCTTTTTGTAGAAGGTCTTAAAATCTTCGGCGTCATTGTATGGAATAATTTTATCGTGTTCATCATGTATGATGAGTCCGTTAATCGTAATAGCTTCCGAAAGTTTGGCAGCATTGAAATAATCAGGTCTTTGCTTAAATTCTTCAAAAACCAAATCATCCATGGCCTTAGCTGTTCGTTGATTATATCCCATCATGTGCACATATCTACTAAAAACACCAACGAAGTTTGAAGGTGCTCCCAAAAGAATTAGCTTATTCACGTGAGGTAATTGGTATTTCTGTTGATAAAAGGCAGTGGCCATACCACCAACTGAATGCCCAATGATGATATTCACATTAAATTTTTTTACGGCCACATGAATACATTCGGCATATAAAATAGCATTGAATTTTTTGCCACTTGAACGTCCATGTGCTGGCGCGTCCATAGCGACGATATTATAATTAAGAGCTTTTAGTTCCTCAATAAGTGGTCGCCATCTGAAAGAATTACTTTCCCAACCATGTGCTAATAAAACCGTTTCTTTTTTGCCAATCCAGCGATAGGTCATCAAATTGAGATTATCATACTGAATATCTTCAATAAAGGCCGTCATTAAAAAATCTTTCTCTAATTCTTTAAGTTTGATCTTACGTGGTCTTGAAAATAAGCCTAACGCTATTTTACCAGCATATCTCGGTGACAAAAAACTTATAAGATTGATGACTTGACCAATTCCTTTTGCAATTAACGTTTTCATTTAGGTCTCTCTATTTACGGAGTCTATAGAAAATGCAGGTGTGCAAATAGAGATGTATTCACAAATTTCTGTAAACGGATTTGAATATTGTACTCTGGTGTTTTTATTAATTTTTATGGATTGACCAGCTTCTAAGATCACCACGTCATCATTGATGATGAATTGTTTTTTCCCTTTGATGATATAAGTGAATTCATCAAATTCTGGGGTTTGAAAAGGTTCACTCCAGCCAGCAGGCGCAATCATATGCGCAATACTGATTTTAGAATTACCATCGGTAGCATTTCCAAAATGCTCTTCGATTAATTTGCCATCGTCTGTTGGTACGACAAAAGGCGATTTTTGAATGGTGTATGATTTGCTCAAAATTGTACTTATTTAATTACCAGTGTATCATAAAGTATTTAATTTTGGCATGATCTGGGATTTGAACGGCTTCGATATTTAGTGACATATCATAACGTAAATTGGCTGGCAATTCTTTTTTATCAATGGTAAAAGACGCATTAATTTCGTTAACTGATACGACTACTGATTTAATGAGGTTATTAATACTAGAAATTTTGTAATTGTCTTGAATATCTTTAAATGTACTTAGCGTTGAAATGTTCTTGTCTGTTTTGAATTGGTCGCTCAAAATTTGAACACTTTCTATGACAGATGTGGAATCCAATGCCTGTTTAGGCGTTAAAGTTAGGATTTTGCTTCCGCCTGAATAGATGTCAATGTCATTGATTTGTCCTGTAAATTCGTTATCCTCAGTAACCTTAACGATAGAGTCATTGGGAAAAGCCAGTTCGAGGTCTTTGACTTGCGTAGAGTCTGTGAGTAATCCAATATGATGTTTGGAAACTTGAAACGGATCTTGCGTTTTCTCAGAAGTACAATTTGTAAGGACCAAGGTTGCAATTAAAAAAACAGATAATATTTTATAGTATGTATGCACGATTAAAATGATTAGGGTAAAAATATGAATTTATAATTATTTAAGCATCTTCGTTAAGATACCAAGAACACTTCGGATCACTGTGGGACTTGTTAAAACTTTAACTATTGGGTTTTGACGCGTACTTCTGCTTCTTGTGGTACGACGTTTACTCTCAGCTTTTTCAAGCGCCTCTTTTTCCTTACGAGCCTTTTCCTTGGCTTCCTCAGCTTCGGCAATCTCAATTTTTTTATTGAGCATCTCGTAGGCACTTTCCCGATCTACTGCTTCGTTGTATTTTTTGGCGAGCTTGGATTTAGCTAACAGTGCTCCAAGTTCAGATTCTGTCAATACATCCATCCGACTCATAGGTGCACGCATCATGGTAGCGGCTAAAGGGGTTGGTTTCCCTTTTTCATTGAGAGCAGAAACCAGAGCTTCTCCAATTCCTAAAGACGTTAACACGTCTGCCGTATCGTAATACTCGGAATCAGGATAGTTTTGAGCAGTTAGTTTGATGGCTTTTCTGTCTTTTGCGGTAAATGCTCTCAAGGCATGTTGTACTTTCAATCCCAGTTGCCCCAAAACTGCTTCGGGTACGTCTGTAGGATTTTGTGTTACAAAATAAAGACCAACACCCTTACTTCTAATAAGCTTTACGATACTTTCTATTTGGTTGAGTAACGCTTTTGACGCTTCGTTAAAAATCAAATGTGCCTCATCAATAAATAGCACGAGCTCAGGTCTTCCACTGTCGCCTTGCTCTGGAAAAGTGGAATAAATTTCAGCTAATAAACTCAACATGAAGGTTGAAAATAACTTCGGACGATCTTGAATATCTGTTAAGCGAATGATATTGATAAACCCTCTACCATCGTCATCAACACGCAACAAATCATCAACTTCAAAAGATGTTTCACCGAAAAAACGTTCGCCACCTTGCTGTTCGAGCTCTACTATTTTTCTCAAGATAGCTCCAGTAGAAGCTGTTGAAATTCGTCCGTAAGCTTCCGTGAATTCTTCTTTGCCTTCTTGCGTTGCATATTGAAGAATTTTCTTAAAATCTTTTAAGTCTAATAATGGCAATTTGTGATCGTCACAATATTTGAATATGACAGCTACTACGCCAGATTGTGCTTCACTTAAATCTAAAATACGAGACAATAATACAGGTCCGAATTCACTCACTGTAGCTCTTAATCTTACACCATCTTGCTCAGATAAGGTTAAGATCTCCACCGGAAATGATTTGGATTCAAAGGGTAATCCTATTTTTTCGTGTCGTTCATCTATTTTTGGGTGCCCAGGACTTGGTTGTGCCAAGCCACTTAAATCCCCTTTAATATCCATTAACAACACAGGTACCCCTTTTTCGCTGAGATTTTCCGCTAATACTTGAAGAGTTTTCGTTTTTCCAGTACCCGTTGCACCTGCAATCAAGCCATGTCTATTCATGGTTTTTAGCGGTACATTGATAAAGGCATTTGGTAATGTTTCTCCATCCAACATGGCAGAACCCAATGTGATATAATCACCTTTATTGGAATTGCCATCTATGATTTCTTTTAAAAAATCGTCTGTTCTGCTCATCGTTCAAAATTTGCATAAAAATAGTGTAATTTTAGTCAAGTTTAAAATCAGCAAAATGAAAAATAGCGTATACCTTACTATGCTGCTCATGGTCTTGAGTTTATTCAATTGCCAAGATTCGGATAAACCCATCATCTTTCACAAGTCGCACGAACCCAAAAAAGCGGAAGCACCTTTTAGTGATGTGGTTGAAGCTAACGGATTCCTGTTTTTAGCGGGACAAGTTGGAATGGATCACAAAACTAGAACATTGGTTAAAGGAGGGATTTCAGCCGAAACGAGACAATGTATTGAAAATATCAACAGTGTTTTGAAGCATCATGGCTCCTCATTAGAAAAGGTGGTGAAATGTACTGTAATCCTTAAAGATATTGAAGATTTTAAGAGCTTTAATGAGGTCTATGAAACGTATTTTCCCAACAAGCCTGTGCGAACTACTTTTGCAGCTTCAGGTCTAGCTGTAGGCGCTCGAATTGAAATCGATGTGATTGCAGTTCAATAGTGGGTTATCTACGAACTTTGAAGTATATTTGCAAGCTATGACAAGAACAGAACGACAAGATCTAATTGACAAAGGGTTGCTATTACCCTTAATGGAAGAGTTTTACACGATTCAAGGCGAAGGGTATCATAAAGGAACGGCTGCATATTTTGTGAGAATTGGTGGTTGTGATGTGGGCTGCCATTGGTGTGATGTTAAAGAAAGCTGGTTAGCTGAATTACATCCTCCTACCGAAACTTCAAAAATCGTTGAAAATGCAGCTCGATATAGCAAAACAATTGTCGTTACAGGAGGAGAGCCCTTAACTTGGGATATGACCGAATTGACCCATCAGTTAAAGGCTAAAGGGTTACAAACACATATAGAAACGTCAGGAGCATATCAACTCACGGGCGAATGGGACTGGATTTGTTTGTCGCCTAAAAAGATGAAATTACCTACGGAAGAAGTTTATGAAAAGGCGCATGAATTAAAATGCATCATTTACAATAAAAACGACTTTAAATTTGCGGAAGAGCAAGCTTCAAAAGTCAACAAGGATTGTATTTTATACCTTCAACCCGAATGGAGTAAGCGCGATAAAGTGGTTCCTATGATAGTGGATTATGTCATGGCAAATCCTAAATGGAAAGTATCGCTGCAAACACATAAGTATTTGAATATTCCATAAATCTTTGATGAAAAACAAATGGATGTTGGTTGATTCTAGTTGTCGATTCTTGGAAGTTATACACTAGGTTAGTTAAAACATATAACAAAATTGCAATAAAAAAAAGCTTTGTGAAAACAAAGCTTTTTTTGTATCAAATTGAGATGTTTATTACATATTAAATGGCACCATTACTCGTGTATTTCCCCATCCAAGATGCATGTTTACACCGCTTTTTCCTTCATTAAATACAATAGAGAAAGCCTCTAAGGCTTCATCGACTTGCTCTACAGGAACAGCCATTCGTGCAACATCATTTTCTTCCTTATAAAAGTAGCTTCCCCAAACATTCAGGTCTGAACTGATAATAGCAGTCCATTCTTTGTCTCCAGGAATGACATAAAACGTATACGTACCAGCAGGCACCTTTGTTTTACCAAACATCATTGGCGTATAAAGTGTAAGTTCGGCAGCTTCATTCGCTCCTGTTCTCCAAACTTTTCCTTTTGGCGCTAGCTTTTCAAGACTACGGCCTTTTAATTGTGGTCTACTATAAACAATTTTAATGAGTTTGTTGGCCTCTTTATAATCGTTCGGGAATGCCGCAGCATCCATTGGGCTCTTATCAATCGGAGAGAATTCCTGAGCATTTATTTGCAGAGAAAAAAGCATAAGAAACGATAAGATAAGGGTTGTGGTAATTGACGTTGTTTTCATAATGTACTATTAGTTTTTTTGAATGTTAAAGATAAATAGTATTGCTGGCAATACTCAATGAATGGTCGTAAAGTGATGTTAAAATTTACAGATTTTCATATCAATAAGCTGTTTTGTTGATTTTATATTATAATATTTATTAAAAAGATCAATATAAGTTTTAATATGTAACCTATATTTGATTTAATGTTTTTATATTGTAATAAGTAGTACATATTTGTCTTTCAATTAAGATATAAAGAATTAAAATTATAAGATTATGTGTGGAATTGTATGTGCGTTCGATTTGAAAGAGACTTCTGAGGCATTAAGACCTCAAATATTGGAAATGTCTCAAACCATAAGGCATAGAGGTCCAGATTGGAGTGGTATTTATAGTGATGATAAAGTCATTATGGCTCACGAACGTTTGGCTATTGTAGACCCAGCTTCGGGAAAGCAGCCATTATTCAGTCAAGATAAAAAACTCATATTAGCTGCTAATGGCGAAATATATAACCATAGAAGTCTTCGTAAGCAATTTGAAGGTCGTTATGATTTTCAAACAGAGAGTGATTGTGAAGTCATTTTGGCTTTATACAAGGAAAAAGGCGTCGATTTTGTGGATGAGATGAATGGGATTTTTGGTTTCGCTATATATGATGTAGAAAAGGACGAATACTTCGTCGCTAGAGACCATATGGGAATTATTCCGCTGTATATTGGCTGGGATCAAAATGGGACCTTTTATGTGGCTTCTGAATTAAAGGCATTGGAAGGGGTCTGTACAAAAATTGAATTGTTTCCTCCAGGACATTATATGTCGAGTAAAGATGGAAAATTTGTGCAATGGTACAAGCGTGAATGGACCGATTATGAAGCCGTGAAAGGTAATGAAACAAGTATCGCTAAAATCAAGGAAGCATTGGAAGCGGCCGTCCACAGACAATTAATGAGTGATGTGCCTTATGGTGTGTTGTTGTCGGGAGGATTGGATTCCTCAGTGACTTCTGCGATTGCAAAAAAGTATGCTCAAAAACGTATTGAAAGTGATGATACTTCGGAAGCTTGGTGGCCGCAATTGCACAGCTTTTCAGTAGGGTTAGAAGGATCTCCAGATCTGGCGGCTGCTCAAAAAGTAGCGGATCATATTGGTACGGTTCATCATGAAATCAAGTTTACCATTCAAGAAGGATTGGACGCTATCCGAGATGTGATTTATAAATTAGAAACTTATGATATTACTACCATCCGAGCAAGTACACCTATGTATTTGATGGCACGCGTTATCAAGTCTATGGGAATCAAAATGGTCTTGTCTGGTGAAGGCGCTGATGAGCTTTTTGGTGGCTATTTGTATTTTCATAAAGCGCCAAACGCTCAGGAGTTTCACGAGGAAACCGTCAGAAAATTGAGTAAACTACATATGTATGATTGTTTAAGGGCTAATAAAAGTTTAGCGGCTTGGGGCATCGAAGGTAGAGTGCCTTTTTTAGATAAGGAGTTTATGGATGTCGCTATGAGTATCAATCCTCAAGATAAAATGATCCATGGGGAGCGCATGGAGAAATGGGTGGTTCGAAAGGCCTTCGAAGATATGCTGCCTGAGAGTGTGGCTTGGAGGCAAAAGGAACAATTTAGTGATGGTGTAGGTTATAGTTGGATTGATACGCTTAAGTCTATTGTCGCAACTGAAGTGTCTGATGAACAATTGGCAAACGCGAAGTATAAATTCCCAATACAAACACCAACGAGTAAAGAAGAATTCTATTATCGAAGCATATTTGCTGAACATTTCCCAAGCGATGCCGCAGCCTTGTGTGTGCCACAGGAAGCGAGTGTGGCTTGTAGTACTCAAATTGCTTTAGAGTGGGATGAAGCCTTTAAAAACATGAACGATCCTAGTGGTAGAGCGGTTGCGAATGTGCATGCCGATGCGTATTAAAATCGGGTAAATAACAACCCGTATTCAACAAAATAAGATTGGTTGCCATGCCAATCTTTTTTTATGCCATCATATGACGAATTTCAAAATTTAATTGCTTTTGTGCTTGAAACACCTATATTTACTGCAAGTGACAGATAGGTGACATTTAAATGACGTGTAAAAAACGAGAAATACTGATTAGATTTGTGCCAACAAATAGGATACAAAATGAAACAGCAATCACTTAAAGATAATTTATTATTTCATCGCAAATCAAAAGGCTATACTCAAGATGAACTTTCGGAAAGAACGAGCGTGGGCGTCCGTACGATTCAACGGATAGAAAAAGGAGAAGTGCAACCACACTTGCAAACCGTAAAATTACTAGCGGTTGGATTAGATATTGAAGTAGAAGATTTAATTGTTCTGGATAATCCGAAGGAAGAAACGATACAACGAAAATGGATGTTATTGCTACATGCCTCTCCGTTTTTCGGATTGATCATCCCTTTTGCCAATGTCTTGTTTCCATTATTTACTTGGATAAGTAAAGCGGAAGACAATAAAATTTATGATAGTCATGGTCGCGCAGTTATTAATTTTCATTCCTCCTTGATTCTTTATTTAATCATATCATTACTGCTTTTCTTTCCATTTCCGGGTCATAATTTTTTTCTAACAACTGCGGTTTTTCTCTTCGGAATTATTGTGAGTATTAAAAATATCTTTACTGCGTTAGGTTCAGGAACCTGTTACTATCCGCTTTCTATTCCTTTTTTAAAGCCTAAAAAGGCTTAATCATTTAATTTATATTTTAAAGTTATGTTAGGATTATTACTAATCATAGTCGTCTCATGGGCACTTTTATATCTCATTGAGAAACAAAATATAACCGTCTTAGGGATGGTTCCCACCGTTAGTCATATGGTACAATTCACGGTTGGCTTAGTGTTTATAATGATGATTAGTCTTATGACTATCTACCTAGAAAGTATGGTACTAGACATCGATTGGGTACTACAATCAAAGATTAGCTGCCGTGTGATTTTTGAAGCCATTATCTATCATTTTAAATCGGCGTTAACCGAGGATTTAGTGTTTAGAGGTGCTATTTTATACATTCTTATCAAGAGGTTGGGAGCGCCTTGGGCTCTTCTTGTTTCCGCACTGTGTTTTGGGATATATCACGTGTTTTCCTACGGAATGATTGGAAGTCGAGTAATTCCCATTGTGTATGTGATTGTGGTTACGGGATTTGCTGGCTATGTTTGGGCTTATACGTTTTATAAAACATCCTCTATCATGATGGCTTTGGGGTTTCATCTAGGTGTCAATCTAATAAATACATGTTTCTTCCAAAACCAACCATATGGTGAATTGATTTTTACTGAAATTTCAAGAACGCCAATTTCAGAGTGGCATAATTTTTTGTTACAAATAGTGAAGGGTTTATTGCCGTCAATTTTAACATTGATTTTTGTCAAGTTAATCCTTAAAGATCATTCGAAAACATTTCAAATAAACAATGTAGGTGACGAAAGTCATTAAAAGCGATCTGCCAGAATGATTATGGAGAAAGTATGTGGTATGCTTATATGAACACTTTTGAAACTCGGATGCCTTTGATTGTCACTCTTGGATATTTCTAAATTTTAAGCAGAAATTCCATTAATTTTTACGGTGTATAAAATTAAAAATAGCACTTGTAAGCACTTTTGTGTATTTGGCCGTTTTCCGGAGGTTCTAAAAAGTGCTGAAATCAATTTTAAGGCCATTTTTAGCTCATTTAAGAGCGTTTCTAGTAATTAACAAATGTTGATAATTATTCGATAGTTTCGACAAAATGCTTTTAAAAAGCCTCTAAAATTCTTATCTTTGTTTGTGTTCAAAAGGATGCTAGAAAGGCATCTTTTTTTATGTGGCATGATGCTAATTATTGTTCTGCCAATAGGATAAACTAAAGATTTCAAAATACATAATAATTTATGAGCGAAGAAAATAAAAAACAGTATTCAGCCGATAGTATTCAGGCATTAGAGGGCATGGAGCATGTGCGCATGCGACCATCCATGTACATTGGAGATGTTGGGACACGTGGTCTTCACCACCTAGTTTATGAAGTTGTGGATAACTCCATTGATGAGGCACTCGCAGGACACTGTAATAATATCACCGTAATTATCAATGAAGATAACTCTATTACAACCGAAGATGATGGTCGTGGGATACCTGTAGATATGCACAAGAAAGAAGGGATTTCAGCACTTGAAGTGGTGATGACTAAAATTGGTGCAGGTGGTAAGTTTGATAAGGATTCTTATAAGGTGTCTGGTGGTTTACATGGTGTTGGTGTAAGTTGTGTTAATGCCCTGTCTGAGCATTTAAAGGCAACAGTTTATAGAGATGGTACCATTTGGGAACAAGAGTACGAACGCGGTAAAACACAGTATCCCGTAAGAGCTGTAGGAGAAACAGATAAGCGTGGTACGGTTGTTACATTTAAACCAGATCCAACCATATTTACCCAAACTTTAGAGTATAGCTATGATACCTTGGCAAGTAGAATGCGTGAATTGGCGTATTTAAATAAAGGAATCACGATTCATTTAATAGATAGAAGATCTAAGAAAGAAGATGGCGAATTTGAGGGTGAAACTTTTCACTCAGAAGAAGGTCTAAAAGAATTTATAAAGTTCTTAGACGGCAATCGTGAGCCATTAATGAGCGATGTTATTGCTTTTGAAGGTGAGAAGAATGATATTCCTGTTGAGGTTGCTATGATCTATAACACCTCGTATGCTGAAAATTTACATTCTTACGTAAATAATATTAATACGCATGAAGGTGGAACGCATTTATCTGGATTTAGAAGAGGCTTGACTCATACACTAAAAAAGTATGCTGATAATTCAGGCATGCTGGACAAATTGAAATTTGATATTTCGGGTGATGACTTCCGTGAAGGATTAACTGCCATCATTTCAGTAAAAGTTGCTGAACCACAATTTGAGGGTCAAACTAAAACGAAACTTGGAAATAGAGAAGTCTCTGCATCCGTAAGTCAAGCGGTATCTGAAATGTTGACCGATTACCTAGAAGAGCATCCTGATGATGCCAAAACCATTGTTCAAAAAGTAATTTTGGCCGCACAGGCTCGTCATGCCGCACAAAAAGCGCGTGAAATGGTACAGCGTAAAACGGTAATGAGTATTGGTGGTTTACCTGGAAAATTAAGTGATTGCTCCGAACAAGATCCTGCAAAGTGTGAGGTATTCTTGGTTGAGGGTGATTCGGCAGGTGGAACGGCTAAACAAGGTCGTGATCGTGCGTTTCAAGCCATATTACCATTACGTGGTAAAATCTTGAATGTTGAAAAAGCCATGACCCACAAGGTGTTCGAAAATGAAGAAATCAAAAACATTTTTACAGCACTTGGTGTAACCATCGGCACGGAAGAAGATAGTAAAGCACTTAATTTATCAAAATTAAGATATCATAAGGTAGTCATCATGTGTGATGCCGATATTGATGGTAGTCACATTGCAACCCTTATTTTAACATTCTTCTTTAGATATATGAAAGAATTGATCGAGAATGGTCATATCTATATCGCTACTCCGCCACTTTACTTGGTTAAAAAAGGCGCGAAAAAAGAGTACGCTTGGAGTGATAAAGAACGTGATGCTCTTATTGCAGAGTATGGTGATGGCTCAAAAATCCAACGTTATAAAGGTCTTGGTGAAATGAATGCAGAGCAACTTTGGGATACCACTATGAATCCTGAGTTCAGAACACTGCGTCAAGTGAATATAGACAACGGAGGCGAGGCAGATCGTATTTTCTCCATGTTAATGGGAGATGAAGTACCTCCTCGTAGAGAATTTATTGAGAAGAATGCGATTTACGCGAATATTGACGCCTAATGGTGTAAAGTTTGTAATCAATAACATTCAAAAAAACTAAATACTAAGCAACTGCGTATATCTATATGTAGTTGCTTTTGTCTTTTATAAAAGAATATTGGATAAAAAGCGTTATCAAAATAAGAAAGCTTTAAAAGATCTGAAAACGCCATGAAAAACATAGTTTTGATAGGGTTAGTGTCTCTAGGTGCACTCACACTTAATGCACAGGAAAATGTCAATGATTTATTAGCGGCAGGTATTGCCGATGCTCAACGTTACACTCAAAATTATATCGCACCAGCATCTGAAGCTGTTGGATTTGGTATCAACAACGGTTGGTTTAATAACGCCAAATCTCCAAAGCGTTTTGGTTTTGAATTATCAGTTATCGGGAATGTTGGATTTATTAAGGATGAAAAAAAATCCTTTCAGATGAATATTGCCGATTACGAAAATATCAGATTTGAGAATGGCAGTTCCTCTCAAATGGTAGCAACCGCTTTAGGTAATAACGATCCAGATGTTACCGTGATCATCACGTATGATGATCCCATTTTCGGGAGTCAGGAAACCGAACTTATATTGCCAACAGGCATCGGTTCAGAAGGGATTAATATCATTCCAACCGGATTTCTGCAAGCGAGTTTCTCACCATTTAAAGGCACACAGATCAAAGGACGATTTTTTCCAAAAGTGGACACAGAAGATACTAAAATTGGACTCTATGGCTTCGGCATCCAACAAGAGTTTACAAGTTGGTTGCCAGCCGATAAGGTTTTACCAGTCGCTATCTCGGGATTAGTTGCTTATACACATTTGGATGGGAGTTATGATTTCACGGATGCTGAATTTGTTGATGGTGACAATCAAAGAGTAGATACCGATGTCAATACGTTGCTTTTGCAGCTTATCGTTGGGACCAAATTAAAAATCATCAATTTTTATGGTGGCTTGGGTTATATTACTGGAACATCGAAGACCGATTTATTAGGAACCTATAGAGTAACAGATGGTTTTTTGTTTTCCGAAGAAATTAATGATCCATTTTCAATAGAACAAGATATTTCTGGCGTTAGAGGTACCGTAGGTGCCAACTTAAAACTAGGTTTTTTTGGTCTTAATGCCGATTATACCATTGCCGAATTTGATAGTGCCACTTTAGGGATTAACTTTTCTTTTTAAACTAGGGCCAATTAAGTCATCACCACATTGTAAAAGCGCAAGAAATTCTCTTGCGCTTTTTTCATTAACACTGTTAAAATTTGTAATTTTGCACACTCATTAAACAACACAAATTTAATAACACATAAAAAATGAAAGTAACAGTAGTTGGAGCAGGAGCAGTTGGCGCAAGTTGCGCTGAGTATATTGCCATTAAGGACTTTGCAAGTGAAGTCGTATTGTTAGACATTAAAGAAGGTTTTGCTGAAGGTAAAGCGATGGATTTAATGCAAACGGCCTCTTTAAACGGTTTTGATACAAAAATCACAGGAGTAACAAATGATTATTCTAAAACCTCGGGTAGTGATATTTGTGTAATTACGTCGGGAATTCCTCGTAAACCGGGAATGACTAGAGAAGAACTCATTGGCATTAATGCTGGCATTGTAAAATCAGTAGCTTCTAGTTTGATTGAACACTCTCCAAATACCATCATTATTGTGGTTAGTAATCCAATGGATACCATGACCTATCTTGTGCATAAAACAACCAATTTACCAAAGAATAGAATTATTGGTATGGGTGGTGCTTTAGATTCTGCGCGTTTTAAGTATAGATTAGCGGAAGCTTTAGGTGCACCTATTAGCGATGTTGATGGCATGGTTATTGGCGGACATAGTGACAAAGGAATGGTGCCTTTAACAGCACACGCGACTAGAAATAGTGTAAAAGTTTCTGAATTCTTGTCTGAGGAACGATTGGATCAGGTCAAAGAAGATACTAAAGTTGGTGGCGCTACATTAACAAAACTTCTTGGCACCTCTGCTTGGTATGCACCTGGAGCGGCTGTAAGTGGTCTTGTGCAGGCTATTGCTTGTGATCAAAAGAAAATGTTTCCATGTTCTACCTTGTTGGAAGGGGAGTATGACTTGAATGATCTTTGTATTGGTGTTCCAGTTATTTTAGGTCGAAATGGAATTGAAGACATTGTCAAAATAAAATTAAGTGACGCGGAAACGACACACCTTAAAGAAAGCGCAGAAGGTGTTCAAAAAACAAATGGTCTTTTAGAACTGTAAGATGCTTTACTTTTTAAAATTTAAGGCTATCATTTTTATGATAGCCTTTTTTATATTAGATGGACAGTGCTGATAGCATTTTAAATGTAAAAGAATGAGTCATGAATCTAAAATTCGTTAGGTAATGACCTATTAACGATAAAGTGCAATACTAGATTGGTTATTTTTTATATATTTGGCGCATGACTTCAAGATGGTACATTAGTATTATTATCATAACGCTCACTTGTTTGGGTGGATTTGTGAATACACAGCAAATCACGGCACCTAATCAAGAGATTGTGGTGCAATTTACCAATAGTAATGGTACTTCGGATGAAGCGCAGTCTACAATTAATTTCATCAAGCAGCAGTTAGAATCAGCAGAAGCTGAGAACATACAGGTGCTTGAACAGGCCGATGGCCAATTAAAAATTACCTATTACAGCACTGAAGATGTCCATAGTATTAAAGTTTTACTTTCTTCAGATGACTCCTTACAATTAGACGTTCCAACCAACGGTCCTAGTGAAAATGCGCCATCGAAAGATACGTCTGTCACCTGTGATGTGGATGTGTATGAAATTCAACAGAATGACGAGGTCTCTCATCTCGATGGCAAATTAGCCTTAGAGACTAAAGTTGGATATGATAGGTTTGCAAATCCTACTATTACTGGAACATCTGCTTATTTCGATGAAATAAGCATTCAACACATGCCAAAGTCCACTTGTAAAATCGGATTGGATGAGGCGATAGAAAAGGATTTTAAATCTAGAATAATTCCTGAAGTAAGAGCTGGCCCTTGGCACAATGGGACTTTTATAAAGGCTTGATCTCCCTCCCAAGAAACTTTCAGAAAAACATGAAACGGTCGTTTCATAATGATCAACGCAGGTCCTAACATATGGTCCTGTCTTTCAACATAACATATATTCAAAAATAATTGTCAGATAAGACGTAAATTCTATATTTGCGTGATTAAAATTTGACCTAAATATTACATAATGCAAAACAAAGGACTAGTAAAGCTTTTTGCAGTGTTATTTGGTTTGGTAAGTATTTACCAATTATCATTTACATTCAAAAACAATCAAATCGATGAGGCTGCGAAAACTTATGCAGTAAACAATTACGATAATCCAGAAGCGATTAGCGATGCTGAGGTGCGCTATTTGGATTCTATTTCAAACCAGGAGGCTTACAATATTGGAATCGCAAGTTTCACAGGTAAAGAAGTCAAGGAAAAGTCAATGAATCTCGGTCTTGACTTAAAAGGTGGATTGAACGTTATTCTTCAAATTTCAGTAAGAGATATTCTTGAAGGATTAGCTAATAACAGCAACGATATAGCCTTTAATAAGGCTTTGGATAATGCTGAAGAAATTCAAAAGGATGCTCAAGAATCCTATTTAGAATCCTTTTTTGAAGCATGGGATGCGGTAAAAGGTGATCAGAAATTGGCATCACCAGATATTTTTGCCAATAGAGATTTAGATGATGTCGTAGATATCTCGATGTCGGATGCCGATGTGAAAAAAGTATTGGAAGAAAAAGTAGATGAATCTATTGTATCTGCTTTCGAAGTACTTCGTAAGCGTATTGACCAATTTGGTGTAGTATCACCTAACATTCAACGTTTAGGAAACTCTGGACGTGTTTTGGTAGAATTGCCAGGTGTGAAGGATGTAAAGCGTGCCACAGAATTAATTACGACAACAGCTCAGTTACAATTTTGGGATGTTGAAAACGGACAAGCGCTTGGCGATTTCTTTGCCTTAGCTAATGAGAATCTAAAGACAAAATTAGGTTTAGATGAAAAAGAAGCAGCTACAGAGACACAAGCTTCAACAGCGACTGATAGCGACAGTACGATTGATAACTTATTAGGAGAAACATCTACAGATTCAACAGCGACCAATCAAGTAAATCCATTGTTTGATATATTAGGTCCACCAAGAACAGGTGGGATGTTAGCTGTAAAATTAGAGGATAAAGCGACCTTACAATCTTACTTGGAAATGCCAGAAGTAAAATCCGGATTACCAGCAGAGGCACGTTACACTAAATTTGCCTTTGGTTTACCAGAGTTAGATGCTGAAACTGGTATAGAGTATGTTGATCTTTATGCTTTAAAAGGCAACAGAAATGATGAGCCAGAATTAAGTGGTGGTGTTGTAACAGATGCGCGTCAGTCTTATGGTCAAACAAACAAGCCTACAGTGACCATGCAAATGAACGCTAAAGGTTCTAAGGTTTGGGAAGAAATGACAGGAAGAGCAGCTGCTCAAGGAACGCAAATAGCGATTGTATTAGATGATATTGTGTATTCGGCACCAACGGCTTCTAATGGAGCGATTTCAGGTGGTAACACCGAAATATCTGGTAACTTTACAGTAACTGAAGCGATCGATTTAGCCAATGTTTTAAGAGCTGGTAAATTACCTGCTCGTGCAGAAATCGTTCAAGCGGATCAAGTAGGACCTTCTTTAGGAAAGGAAGCCATTGATAGTGGTACCAAATCATTCTTAATTGCCTTATCTCTCGTATTAATTTGGATGATACTTTACTATGGTAAAGCTGGTATTTTTGCCGATTTAGCCTTGCTCTTAAACATCTTATTGATTTTTGGAGTGCTATCAGGTTTAGGAGCGGTATTAACATTGCCAGGTTTAGCAGGTATCGTGTTAACAATTGGTATGTCTGTGGATGCTAACGTTCTTATCTTTGAAAGAGTTCGTGAAGAGTTGGCCAAAGGAAAGGCTCAAAAAGAAGCTGTTAAAGATGGTTTCGCAAATGCTTTGTCTTCTATTTTAGATGCCAATATTACCACAGGTTTAACGGCTATTATCTTATTCGTTTTTGGAACAGGACCAATTAAAGGGTTTGCAACGACCTTATTAATAGGTATTATGACCTCTTTGTTTACGGCAATTTTCATTACGAGATTACTAGTGGATTGGTACGTTAATAGAGGTAAGTCGTTAGATTTCTCTACCTCAATAACAAAGAACTTATTTAAGAACAATAACATTAATTTCATCGGAAAGCGTAAAGTAGCTTATGTTGTTTCTGGAATTTTAATATTAGTAAGTTTAGGATCTTTATTTACAAACAAACTAGATCAAGGTATTGATTTTGTTGGAGGACGAACGTATCAAGTAAGATTTGCTGATGCGGTAAGTTCTGAAGCAGTAGCATCAGACCTTACGGATGTCTTTGGAAGTGTAGAAGTGAAAACTATTGGTAACGATCATCAGTTGAAAATTTCTACGAAATATAAGGTTGATGAGAATTCAGTGGAAGTAGATGAAGAAGTGCAAACCATGCTTTTTAATGGCTTGAAGTCGTATTTACCAAGTGATTTTTCTTACCAAGATTTCTCTGAAGGTACCGATGGTATAGGTAAAGTATTATCCAGTAAAGTAAGTCCGACCATTGCCGATGATATCAAGAAAGAGTCTTTATTGGCTGTTTTGGGCTCATTGATAGTGGTGTTCTTATACATTTTATTCCGATTCAAGAGATGGCAATTCTCATTGGGTGCTGTGGCAGCCGTATTTCATGATGTGATTATTGTATTGGGAATCTTCTCTTTACTGTATAAATTTATGCCTTTTAGTATGGAAATTGATCAAGCATTTATAGCGGCCATCTTGACGGTAATTGGTTACTCGTTGAATGATACCGTGGTCGTGTTTGATAGAATTAGAGAGGTGTTAGCAGAAAAAGCTGGTTTTAAAGGTGGTGTCAATATCAATTCTGCTATCAATAGTACATTGAGTAGAACATTAAATACGTCGTTAACAACGTTAGTCGTATTAATTGCCATGTTTGTGTTTGGAGCAGAATCATTGAGAGGACTGCTTTTTGCATTGATAGTTGGTGTAGTAGTGGGTACCTATTCTTCGGTATTTATCGCAACACCATTAATGTATGACACTTTAAAGAATAAAGGAATCGCACCTCCAAAAGAGGACGAGGATAAATAGTAATCCATTCAAGTGATTATAAAAAAAGCCATTTCTATTGAAGTGGCTTTTTTTATTTAAATCAAATTTTTGACGCAACCTTTTACAACATTTTGTATCTTACCATAAACCATCCATATTCATATTATGAAACACATATTACTTATTCTCTCAATGGTCGTGGCGTTTAGTATTAATGCACAAGAGTATTTAATGCAAAATGGGTCAATCGTCTCTTGCTCAGGAACTTTTTATGATACTGGTGGTGATCTTCTGAACTACTCGAATAATGAAAATTTCGTTTTTACTATTTGTCCTGAAAATCCAGGAGAGAGAATTAGTTTGGATTTTCAAAGTTTCGATCTTCAAGCTAATGGAGACTTTATGAATATATATGATGGGCAAAGTACATCAGATTTATGGTTTGGATCTTTTACGGGAAACTCTAATTGGCCAAATATTACGGCTACATTAAATAATCCTACAGGCTGTTTGACTATTGAGTTCATTTCAGATGGTACGGTAACTAACTCAGGATGGGAAGCTTCTATTTCATGCACAACTCCTTGCCAAAATATTGAGGCAGTTTTAGATTCGATTTTTCCATTATCAAATGAAGAAGGTATTGTTGAGGTTTGTGTAGGAGAAAATATAACTTTAAGTGGGAGTGGAATTTTTGAAAATGATGGAATAGGAGCAAGTTATACTTGGGATTTGGGAAATGGTACTGCAGTAGATGGTCAAACGGTCAATATCTCATATGATGAACCTGGAGTGTACCTTGTTAACTTAGATATAAGAGATACAAATACTGACAATTATATTGGAGGTTGTCCAAATACAAATGCTATTAATCAGGTGATACGAGTTTCAGGGATGCCTGATTTTACTGGTACTCAAGCTGTAGATGATACTTTGTGTTTTGGAGATTCTACAGTGATTCTTGGTGATGCTATTCCTAACACATTATTGTATAATTGCCCACCTCCTGAAAGTGATGAAACTTTTTTGCCAGATGGCAACGGAGCAGCCTATTTTACCTGTATAAATGTTACTTGTTTTGAACCAGATGCTGTTCTAACTGATGCGTCTCAAATTTTTGATATCTGTTTAAATATAGAACATTCTTATTCAGGAGATTTAGATATAAAAATCATTTCACCAAGCGGTCAAGAAGCATATCTGTTTACGCAAGCTGGTGGCGGAACATATTTTGGTGCAGCCAATGATGACAATACTAATGCGCCTGGAGTTGGAGCTGATTATTGTTTTTCAATGACAGCATCTACATTATTGGCAAATGCTAATACTATTGTTGCGGGTTCTACTCCACCCGGTAATTCTTGGGAGCCAGGAACTTATTTGCCAGTAGAATCATTTAATGCTTTGATTGGAAGTCCGCTAAATGGAGAATGGTGTATCGAAATCATAGATAACTTAGCGATTGATAATGGTTATATTTTTTCTTGGGAGCTCAATTTTGATGAAAGCGTTCCTCAGGAGGACTTTTCGTTTGTGCCTGCAATTATTTCTGAATCTTGGGATACTGATGTTTCTATAACACAGGTTAATGGAAATTCTATTACTGTAGCGCCTTCAACCTCTGGAATTCATTGTTATACCTATAGAGTAATGGATGAATTTGGTTGCGAGTTTACTGAAGAAGTATGTATTACAGTCGCTGAAGAAAGTCAGCCTCCAATAACATACTATGAAGACTCAGATGGTGATGGTTTTGGAGATGCTGATAGTTCGGTTCAAGAATGTTCTAACGTTCCTCCTATTGGGTATGTTGCCAATGATTTAGATTGTGATGATAGCAATAACCTAATTAATCCTGATGGGACCGATAGTGTAGGAAATGGGATTGACGAAAATTGTGATGGCGTAGATGGGGATTTGTTGAGTGTAGATGATCTTTTAGATCAGAATCTTATAATTCATCCAAATCCATTTAACGATACGATTACCATTGATTTACCACAGCAATTCAATAACCAAGATATTTCCATTACTATTTTTGATATCCATGGCCGCGTGTTTTTCAATAAAACCTATTCAGTAATGGATGGCGAAATTAATATTGAACATCTTAATACTTTGGAAAAAGCACCCTATTTTTTGAAGCTATCTTCTAAGGATATGCAACTATCAATAGTTAAAAAATTGATAAGATTATAGGCAAGTCCGTTATAAAGTTTTGTTAACCAAACTGTTTGTTCACTAGTAAACCATATAATATCTCAAAATCGGACGAAGACAAAAATTATTGTCTATCTTAAAGTTATTAAAAAAAGCCACTTCAATTGAAGTGGCTTTTTTTATTGTTAAATTTAGCTTCAACTATAAATAAATCATGAAAACACCTATTCTTATATTGTTAATTTGTGTAACAAGTTGCTGTTTTTCACAGCATAACACTGAAACCACAAAGACTAGGAAATTTAATGAGTTGTTAGTTTCGCCAGGAATTATTATTCAGCACGATACGTTTTTGGAATTCAATCTATTCCTTGGAAGTGTATATGTTGAGAAAAATAGTAAGATTCCTATTTTTGGTGCCAATGGCTTTAGATTGGGAATAGAATCAAATATACGAAGTGGTAATAATTACACTATTGCTCCCAAAATTGGTTATGAGCTATCGGCAACTGTCTATGTGTTGCGATTATCAGCTGTAAATTATTTCCAGAATTCACAATCAGAATTTCGCCTACTACCAGAATTAGGAATAAGTTTAGGTGGATGGGCTAATCTTACTTACGGTTATGGTATACCTCTAAAAAAAGGAGATTTGAACAATGTCAGTCATCACAGACTTGCCTTAAGTTTTAATCTTGACCGACGATTAAAGAATTTTGTATTTAATAATTAATTTCGAGTAAACGAGATATAATCACCCTTAGTAAGTTTCCACTGGTCACTTAATCCTGCATTGACCTCCAATACGTATTTTGCGGGACCTTCCGATGGCAATGACGTTTCATCAAAAGGTTGGGCGTTTTTTTGAATGCTGACAATTGTCTTTTTTTCTGAGATGTAAATGATATCCAAAGGGATTTCAGTGTTTTTCATATAAAAGGATCGGTTATCTGAATCGGGAAAGATAAAAAGCATGCCATGGTTATTCGCCATATGCTTTCGATACATCAAACCCGTTTGTGTTTCGTATGCATTATCAGCAATTTCAATAGCCAAGTTCGCAATTAAAGAGTCTGTGTCTTTCGTTTTTAATTGTAATTCGCCTTCTTTTTCGAATGCAATCGTCACTTCTTTTACTTCAGACGATTTTCGTGTGTCTTGACATGAATACGACAAGGTCAATGAAATCCATCCGAGGAATAGGATCGCTAACTTACGAGACGACACAAAGCACATGTTAACTTAGCTTGGTTTTAGGTTTATAGATAAACATAAAATATAGACCTATAAGAATAAAAGGAATACTCAATAATTGTCCGGTGTTCAATATCCAGTCGGCACGCTCTATATTTTGAGGTTCTTTTACGAATTCCACAAAAAATCGCACACTCCACAATAGTAATAGGAATAGACCGAATAGAAACCCTTGTTGTTCGCTTTTATTCGTCTTCCAATAGAAGTACATCAAGATAAGGAACACAAAAATGTAACTGCCTGCCTCATACAATTGAGCCGGATGTCTAGAAGGTACAGCTTCTAATAACTGTGCATATTGCGGATCACTTCCTACCGCTTTGTAAGCGTCTTTGGCATTCTTAATGCCAGTGAGTTGTACAATTTCGTATTTGTTATAATGGTCCTGAACAAATTGCACACCAACAGAGGCATCTGTTTCTTTACCTATAATTTCAGAATTAATAAAATTACCCAATCGCACGAAGATAGCTCCAGAAGCTACAGGAATCACAACACGGTCTAAAATCCAAAGTACCGTTTTCTTTAAAACTTTTTTATTGTACAAATACATCGCAATAATCATCCCGATGGCTGCACCATGACTTGCCAATCCTTGAAACCCTGTAAACTCAATGCCATCTTTGAAACTGAAAGGCAAGAAAATACTGAAGAAATCTTCAGAAATAAGCTCAGACTGATAGAAAATGACATGACCTAATCTCGCACCTAGCATGATACCTATCACAGAATAAATAAATAATGAATCTAAGGATTCATTCGATTGCTTTTCATTTTTATAGATACGCTTCATAATAACGAGGCCTAAGATGAAAGCGATAATCCACATTAAACTATAAAAGTGAAGCGTAAAGAAACCAAGGTCTATGCCTTTGGCTGGGTTCCATACAGTGTTAAGAGCAATCATATAAAATATTTTATGGGATAAAGATAGTATTTATGAGTAAACTATCATTGGTGTTAAGATAGTTTTAATCTTCTTTTTCTGGAACAGGATCATAGCCAGAACCTCCCCAAGGATGACAGCTAAAAATCCGTTTTAACGCTAGTTTGCCACCTTTCCAAAACCCATGAACTTCTAGCGCTTCTTTTGTATAATGTGAACAGGTCGGTTGGTATCTGCAAGTGGCAGGTGTTATTGGCGAAATGAACGTCTGATAAATTTTAATTAGAAAAAGCAAAGGTGCAACCAATAATCGTTTCATGACTAATTGGTCGTAAAAGTAGTGCCATCCTTGCCATCGTTAAGCTGAATACCTTTCGCTGCTAATTCATCTCTAATTTTATCAGAAAGTGCAAAATCTTTATTGGCACGTGCATCTTGACGTAATTGAATAAGAAGTTCTACAGCACCACTGAGTTTGTCTGTTCCTGTTTCAGCCTTAGAGATATTCACCAATCCTAAAACATCAAATGTAAAGGCATTCATAGTTTTTTTAAGGAGTTCTAAATCTTCGGAAGTTAAAGAAGCATTGCCATCCTTTACTTGATTGATGTGTTTGGCTGCCTCAAAAAGATGCGCAATTAAAATCGGAGAATTAAAATCATCATTCATCGCATCATAACATTTCTGTCGCCATTCTGCCACCTGAAACGAAGATTCTGAAGATGGTTTTAAGTCCTCTAAAAGATTGATAGCATCCATAAGTCTGAAAAAACCTTTTTCACTAGCTAATAAGCCATCATCTGTAAGGTCTAGAACACTCCTGTATGAGGATTGTGCGTTAAAAAAGCGAATCACACTTGGCGCGTATGCTTTACTGAAAAATGCATTATCTCCAGACAATAATTCACTAGGATTAACCGTGTTTCCTGTAGATTTAGACATGCGTTGTCCGTTGAGATGAAGCATATTGGCATGCATCCAATAATTGACAGGTGTTTGGCCTTTAGCCGCTTCACTTTGTGCAATTTCACACTCATGATGTGGGAATTTCAAATCCATACCGCCTCCGTGAATATCAAAATTGTCACCGAGATACTTTGTGCTCATGGCTGTACATTCCAAATGCCATCCAGGAAACCCATCACTCCAAGGTGAAGGCCAACGCATAATGTGTTGTGGTTCGGCACGCTTCCATAAGGCAAAATCTTGAGGATTCTTTTTATCACTTTGACCATCCAAAGCCCGTGTATTGTGGATAAGGTCTTCAAGTTTTCTTTTACTTAAAACACCATAGTCATTGGTTTCATTGAATTTATGAACATCAAAATACACAGAACCATTGACTTCATAAGCAAAGCCGTTATCCATAATCATTTTGATCAATTCAATTTGCTCGATAATATGTCCGGTAGCCGTCGGTTCTATACTTGGTGGTAAGAAATTGAAGGTGTTTAGTATATTGTGAAAATCAACGGTGTAGCGCTGTACCACTTCCATGGGTTCAATTTGTTCTAAACGCGCTTTCTTAGTGATTTTGTCTTCGCCGACATCTGCATCGTTTTCTAAGTGGCCAGCATCCGTAATATTTCTAACGTAACGCACTTTGTAACCTAAATGTTTTAGGTAACGGAAAACCATATCAAAAGACATGAAAGTTCGAACATTTCCAAGATGCACATTGCTGTAAACCGTAGGACCACAAACATACATGCCAACATAACCATCTTCTATCGGTTTGAAGGTCTCTTTTTGGCCACTTAGCGTATTGTAAATCTGAATCTTTTGTGCGTCGTACAAATGCATGATGATTGGTGTTTTTTGGCGTTGATTTGTTTCGCTAAAATTAGCTATGTTCAAATCTAAGATTTTTTGTGATTTTTAAAAGCCGTCTGTGCTTAAAATGACGTGTCTAGTTTAATATAGTCTAAAAATTCACGTTTGGTTTCCTTATTTTTGAATTGGCCTCCAAACTCAGAAGTCACTGTACTACTATCTACATCTCTGATACCCCTTGAATTAACACATAAGTGTTTTGCATCGATGACGCATGCAACATCCTCCGTATTAAGTACTTTTTGAAGCTCTTTGACGATTTGAATCGTTAAACGTTCTTGAACTTGTGGGCGCTTAGCGAAATAATCGACAATGCGATTCATTTTGGAAAGGCCTACAACGGTGCCATTTGAAATATAGGCGACGTGAGCTTTACCTACAATAGGTAGCAAATGGTGTTCGCATGTAGAATAAACAGTAATGTTCTTCTCCACTAACATTTCACCGTATTTGTATTTGTTTTCAAATGTGGACGCACTTGGTTTCTTCGTCGGATTTAAACCACCAAAAATTTCATTCACAAACATTTTTGCCACACGATTTGGTGTGCCTTTTAAGCTGTCGTCTGTAAGATCGAGACCTAAGGTCTCCATGATATGTCTCACATCGTCTTTAATAATATCAATTTTTTCAGAAGAAGTCAGTTCGAAAGCATCAGTTCGAAGGGGTGTTTCTGAAGAGGTGCCAATATGGTTTTCACCTAAAGCGTCGATATCTTGAAAGTCTTTGTCTATTTTCATTCTCTATACTCCGTTGTAACGGAATGCATTTAATTAAAATAATATGTAAACTCTAAATTAGAGACTGCAAAGATAAGCAATAAAAAAAAATGAGCGCAGGGTAGGGATTTTTTAATTTAACATGTTATATGCTTATAATCGACATCACCGAACATGATATCCGATTTAACAGTTTTTTAATCAAAATTTTCTTAAATTCCGCATCTTTATAAACAAGCAGATGATCATGAAATCAAAATTATTTTTCCCTCTAATGTTGTTATGTGCCTTATTAGCAACGCCATCCATGTTTTCGCAAACAACGAAGATATCAAGAAAGCAAAAAACGGTTAATTATAATGCCAACGTTAATAATCCGCTCACAGCAAATGAGTTAGCTATGATTACCGAAGTTTATGGTCATACAGCGAAACAAAATGTGTTGGATGTTCCTCAGCGCTTAAAGGATATCAAAAATATTCTAAGAAATAGAGTAGAGGTTAAAAATATCCCTAATCCAAGTGATCAAAAGCCTTGCACGTTATTATCAGAAGTACCATTAATGGATTACTATGTAAGTGATTTAGAGCGTGATAAGAATTTTAACCCTCAGAACTTTAATCCGCTTAAGTATTTATTTCAATTCTATGCTTACGGATCTCATATGTATCGTGTTGATAATACCAATTACTTTATTATTATCAAATCACAACATCAATAAATTATTAATTATCCAATTCAATTTTTCGCTATGAAAAAAGCACTACTCATAATATTTACGATATTTTCATTTAGTTCTTACGCACAAGACGTTATCATGCAAAATGGAGCTGTCACTGGATGTTCAGGGACATTTTATGATACAGGAGGCCCTGGTGGCGCTTACGGGAGTAATGAAAATTTGGTTTTAACAATTTGTCCAGATAACCCTGGGCAGTTAGTGAGACTTGATTTCACCGAATTTAACACGCAACTGAATGCAGATGTCATGACCATCTACAATGGCGACAGTACGGCAAGTCCAGTTTTTGGTACGTTTGATGGTGCTAATAGTCCAGGATTTGTTTCTGCAACAGACGATAATGGGTCAGGCTGTCTAACCATACAGTTTGTGTCGGATGGCGGTGGAACAACCACTGGATGGGCAGCAGATATTTCGTGCTTTACACCATGTCAAACAATTACATCTCAAGTCGATTCGTCAGTACCTGCGCCAAATGCAGATGGTTATATTAGAGTTTGTCCCGATGAAGAAATAACTTTAAATGGAAGTGGAAATTTTGAGTTTGACGGAACAGGAGCTACGTACGAATGGGATTTAGGTGATGGTAGTGCACCAGTGCCAGGTCAATCAGTAACGTTTTCTTATGCTACGCCTGGTGTTTATATTGTGAATTTGAATATTAGAGATGCTAATACGAGTAGTGATCCTCTAGGTTGTCCAAATACAAATTTAGTAAATCAAGTGATTCAGGTCGGTACAGCGCCTGATTTTACAGGGACTCAAGCAGCCGATGATACACTTTGTTTCGGCGAGACGACCACTATAGATGGCGTTGTTAATCCAGTGCCCTTTGTAAATGATTGTACACCACCAGTTAGTGGAACAACCTTCTTGCCAGATGGTTCAGGAGCGGTTTACACAACATGTATTACGGTCGATTGCTTTGATTCAACTCAAACTTTGACTGATCCAAATCAACTCTTAGAGATTTGTGTGAATATGGAGCACTCTTATTCTGGAGATTTAGATATAAAAATTATCTCTCCAAATGGCCAAGAAGCCGATTTGTTCACGCAAGCAGGAGGCGGTACTTACTTTGGAGGAGCGAATGACGATGGTTCTAACACACCTGGTATTGGTGCTGATTACTGTTTTTCTATGTCAGGAACAACCTTACTACAAAATGCTAACACCATTACAGCAGGAAGTAACCCACCGAATGCTTCTTGGGAACCTGGAACTTATTTACCTGTGGAATCCTTTGCTAATTTAGTTGGTAGTCCTTTAAATGGTGATTGGTGTATTGAAATTGTTGATAATTTAGCCATAGATAATGGGTATGTATTCTCTTGGGGATTAAACTTTGATCCGAACATTCAACCACCTGAATTGTCATTTACGCCAACTATCGTATCTGAATCTTGGGATACAGACCCAACCATTACTAATGTTACTGGAAGCACCATTACTGTTGCACCTCCAGTGGCAGGTGTTTACTGTTATACTTACCGAGTTGTTGATGATTTTGGTTGTGAATACACGGAAGAAGTTTGTATTACAATGGAAGAAGAAATAACTGCAGATGTTTCAGCCGTCGTTAACCCTATTTGTGAAGGGGACGATGCTGAATTTGTGATAACTGGATCTCCCAATGGGACGGTTAATTACACAATAAATGCTGGCGCGAATCAATCTATAGTTCTTGATGCTACTGGTACAGCTACTATAACAATTACAGGACCAACAGTGGATCAAGTATTCAATCTTATTGATATCACTTTAGGTGACTGTACCGCTACAATTAATGATACAGAAACCATAATTGTTGGGCAGGTGTTTGATACGACATTTGTAATGACACCAACTTGTGACGGTGGATTTGCTACAATAACAGGTGATGTTGGAGGTACTTTTGCGTTTGAAGACCCACAGCCAACTGATGGTGCTGTGATAAACCCGGTGACAGGGGTTATTACAGGTGGTGTTTCTGGAACAACGTATACGGTTATTTATGAATTTGCGAGTTCATGTAGCCCTGGAGATATTCAAACGGTTACAGTTTTACCATCTCAGGATGCAAGTATTGTATTGACACCAACCTGTGATGGAGCAACTGCTACGATAACTGGTGATACAGGAGGGGTTTTTACCTTTAATCCTGTACCAGCAGATCCAGCAACTTTAAATCCCACAACTGGAACAATAACGAATGCACTGCAAGGTGTAACGTATACTGTTGAGTATACATTAGGTGGTGCGTGTCCGGCGTCAACAACTCAAAGTGTTACAGTGTTGCCTTTCGAAGATGCAAGTTTTACGTTAACACCAACGTGTGATGGAGGTACGGCTACGATTATTGGAAATTCAGGAGGAACGTTTGCTTTTGCACCAGATTTGAATGATGGTTCTGAAATTGACGCAACTACAGGTTTAATAACTGACGGAATTTCTGGTACGACATATACAGTTGAGTATACTACGGCTGGACCTTGTCCTGAAACAACGAGTGAGTCGGTTACTGTTTACCCTGCGGAAGATCCTACTTTTTCGTTGACACCTAGCTGTACAGGTGCCATAGCAACAATTACTGGTGATACTGGTGGTATTTTTGCCTTTGCTCCAGATCTTAATGACGGTTCTTTAATTGATTCGGCTACTGGAGAAATAACAAATGGATCTCCAGGAGTTACTTACACAGTTGAATATACAACAGCTGGGAATTGTCCAGCAACTTCACAAGAAACCGTGACTGTTTTTCCTCAAGATGATTCTGGTTTTATTTTAAACCCAACCTGTGATGGAGGTATTGCTACGGTTACTGGATTGCCTGGAGGGACATTTACATTTAATCCTAACCCGGGAGATGGTGCATTATTAAATGCCGCAACAGGAACTATTACAAATGGTCAATACGAAGCAACTTATACAATAGATTATACAACCAATGGGACTTGTCCTACAACGACTACGCAATCAGTCACCGTGTTCTCTCAGCCTATTCTAGTTCCTCCAACGGCATTAGAGGTTTGTGACGATGGGACTCCAGATGGGGTTACGAGTATTGATTTAAGTTTAAAGAATGTAGAGGTTACGGGAAATAACCCGAACTATTCAGTGAGTTATCAT
>NZ_JBRJGE010000011.1:0-15824 GCF_052983595.1 Psychroserpens sp. BH13MA-6
CTCGGAAAGATTTGCTGGTTCAGCCTCGCGCTTCTTTTCCCGCGGAATTTTCGCCGTAAACGGCTCATCCAAGCGCAAAGCGCTTCGGCTGAAATTCCGCAACAAATCATACACAATTACGTTGTGCGTCAGCTAAGAAAAATCAAACATGAAATTAAAAATCGGAATTTTACTTTTATTCATAACTTTCAATTGCTTTGCTCATAAAGACAAGGTTATCGGAGAAACTTATGGTAACGTAAGAGTCTACATGAGAACAGGTTTTGATTATTTAGATATTGATAAAATTAAAATTATTGGTAAATTATCTGAAAAGCTTTCTAGTCGATTAAAATTTAAAGACACAATTTTTATTGAATACGTTCAAGATTATACTGATAAGTATACAGATGACTTATATATGTTAGAGTATAACAATTCTAATTACAAGATTGTCGATGGAATAAAATCTGAATACAAAAACAACTCAAATAATAATGGACTTTCTGTTAGAATTTATGCTGATAGAATTAACATAGTTGATGTACTTAAACTTGTAGAATTTACAATTACTAATAAAGAAAAAACAAATTATTTTTTATCAAAAAAACCAATAGGATATAATGTGGAAGAAGATCAAGAATTACTTGATCCTTTAATTTCAACAGCAACAGATGACAATTTGTTAAAAAAAGTTATTGCATCGGATTCCGAAATAATAAATCAGTTAATTTCAGAAAAAATATTAGTAAAAGGCCAAGAGCAATATGGAATGGAAGTTTATTGGAAGAATAATAAATTTATATTTGAATATAAACACCTTCATAAAAACAAACAAGAATTTGTCTTTGAGGTAAGCGATTATTTATATCACATTTTTGTCAATATTAATGATGTACTTGTTTTCATAGATGAAAAGCATTTTTACTATTTGGATGTATCAAAAAAAGATAAAATAGAGAAAACTAAATTAGATATGGGAACTTATTATCCAATAAAGGTTATGAGTTTCGGAGACAAGTTACTATTTCAAAGTCCTTGGAATTATAAAAACATCAATATTTTCCTAATAGATAAAAGGAAAGTCATCTCCAAATTTGAATAGCCGAACGCACAACAACGTGTATAATCCATGCTTTACTCTAGCTTCAGTTTTAATTCTTATATTTAAACTTTAGAATCGTAACGACGGAAAATAACGATCAATTCCAATCGCACGATATCATACACAATTACGTTGTGAGCAATATGAGAAAAACACTATTGATACTAATTTTACTTCTGATTTTATCTTGTGATAAGTCGGAAAACAAAACGATTGACTTTGGAGCGTTTGAAATAACAGTTCCGAAAAGTTGGTCGGAATATGAAATAAAAGGAATTGACAGCTATGTTAGTGGATTTATAACAGACAAAAACGACACGCTGATTTTTCATTTAGGTTGGTACTCACCTGATTTGACTAAAAACACAGAGTTATTGGTATTTGAGCAATCTGAATATGCAGAATTTAGCGACAAGCAAAAAAAGCAATTAGAAAATGTAAAGCACTTAGTTATTATGGACTTCCTAACCGCTGAATATGACGCAAAAGATTACTTTAAGTACGAATACGAATTGGACAGTATCGACTGCTTTGTAGCTAAATTTATAAAGCCAAAAAATAAAGGATTTGGAGCAAGCGGAATTTACATTGACAGCTTAAAAGGCAGTGGGCCGAATTCTAACAAAACCCGTTTGAGTTTTTATGGAAATAATCTATCTGACTCAACACAAACTGAATTTTTTAAAGCATTAAAAAGTATAAAACTGACTGAATATTGTGAATAAAATACTGCTCACAACAACGTGTATAATTCATTGCGGTAGGTTGGTTAAGACAAGGAAAAATTCTCACATAATTTACTATCTTTAAAACTCGGAAAGAATTGCTAACTCAGCCTTGCACTTTCTCTCCCGCGGAATTTTCACCGTAAACGGCTCATCCGAGCGCAAAGCGCTTCGGCTGAAATTCCGCAACAAATCATACACAATTACGTTGTAAGCAATTTGATGAAACCTATTTGGAACAAAATATATAAAGCGATTGGAATTGTAAATCTGATTATTGGATTAATCTTTTTTTACGTGATTTTTGACTTGACTCAAAAACAATTCGCACATATTGAAAACTTGACTGAACAACACGGATTTCCGAAAGTTGACACTTCATTTTTTGAATTATTTGTAAGTAATCGGATTTTACTCTTATTCGGAATTTTATCAATAGCATCTGGAATTCTAATATTATTAAGAAAAAAACTTGGTTGGATTTTAGGTTACAGCTTTTTAATAATTGCCACTCTGATTTTGATTCAGATTACGATTTTCGGAATTAGAGATGTGACAACTACGACAATTGGACCTGAATACTGGATTCAAATTTATGGCGGAATTGGACTGTTATTTAGTCTGACTTTATTAATTCTTCTATCGATTAAACCAATTAGAATCTTAAATAAAATAAATCGGAATTCTTGGCTTTGGTGTTTTGGAATTGTTTTACTGATATTTCTGATACCAAGAATAATATGAATAAAAAAACTGCTTACAACAACGTGTATAGCTCATTGCGGCTGAATTCCTAATCGGAATTCATTGCAATTTGCTATCTTTCGGTTACGGCGGAAAATCATAGCTGATTTCCCGCAACGAGCCATACACAAAACCGTTGTAAAACATTTGAGAAAGAGAAACTACATAAAACCAATTGCTTTACTTTTTGTAGTAGCAAGTTTATCGTATCTATTTTATAAATGTTATCGGAATTATCAAATAGATAAAATAATTCAGGAATCAAATACTAACATTATTTATTTTAACTACGACTCAAAATTTAAAAAATTTACGGATTCTGAATCAGAATGGAACTTCAATGAATCATTGTTGGATTCAATTAGCAGAATTAAAGATTCAATTACAATACAGTTTTTAAACATAACTGAACAAAGAATTATTTTTTCTGCACTCGATAAAGATACTCTGACAATAAAAATAGACAAGGAATTGAATTCAACTTATTCCTCTTCTCTTGATAAAGGAATTTATGACAAGAAGTTTAATGATTATTTATTTAAATCATTAAAATCTTTTCTTTCTGAACATCAAATTAAACAAATTGAAATATACACTTTGACACCAACAGAGTATAATAATGTTCCTCCCATTCCAGGGACTTTAGCAAACTTTGATTATGAAAAAGAATTTAGAGATAATTATTAAAAACGTTTCACAACACCGTGTATAATTAATTGCTCAGTTGGTTAAGACAGGGAAAAATTCTCACATAATTCACTATATTTAAAACTCGGAAAGAATTGCTGGTTCAACCTTGCGCTTCTTTTCCAGCGGAATTTTCGCCGTGAACGGCTCATCCGAGCGCAAAGCGCTTAGGCTGAAATTCCGCAACAAATCATACACAATTACGTTAGCTGTAATTTGAGAAAAGCAATCTTCATATCGATTTTAATTATTACCAAATTAAGTTTTGGTCAAGAAACGTTCAGTGAAAAAATACTGATTGATAAGTCTAACAAAATTATCGCAGAATATAACGTTCGAATTAAATCCGAACAAAAAAAGGATACAACCTATGGTCCGAATTATTTGGAAATGACTCGCTACTTTGACAAAAATGGAAAACTTCTAAAAAGAGTCAATCTAAATCCACGTAGCTCACTTGGTTTGACTGGTCCTCGAACAGAAATTTATGATTCAGCCGGCAATCTGATTTTGGAAAAAAACGAAGACCATAAAGGTGTGATTTGGAATTTATCGCTGAATAAATATGATACAAACGGAAATCTGACAAAACGAACTAAATTCGATTGGGAACATATTTACACCGAAATTTTTGAATATAATTCTGATTACGTACTCATACGAACAACAATGTATGATTGCAATGGACGGAAAAGAAAATCCAAAAGAAAAACAAAACGGAAAGAGCCTTATAAAATGAAATAAAAACTACAGCTAACAACGTGTATAATTAATTGCTCAGTTGGCTAAGACAAGGAAAAATTCTCACATAATTTACTATCTTTAAAACTCGGAAAGAATTGCTGGCTCAACCTCGCGCTTCTTCTCCAGCGGAATTTTCGCCGTGAACGGCTCATCCGAGCGTAAAGCGCTTCGGCTGAAATTCCGCAACAAATCATACACAATTACGTTGTGTAACATTTGAACAAACAATGAGAATTCTAACAGTCTACATATTTCTGATTTTTTCTTTTCAGTCATTTTCACAGAATAAGGCTGAAATAGAAGCTGATTATGAAATGCAAGGTTATTTTAAAAACTATGAAAACTTTAGCATTGATTCTTTAAAAAATCAAGGATTTCAATTCATTAAAGAAGATGACAGAGGATTTGGCGAATTACTTTTTGAAAGGAAACGTGATAATGGAATATCTGAAAAAATATATAGAGTGTTAATTAATTACGTTAGCGACAGATATACAAAATACAAAGAATATAAAGTTCATTCTTTTTCAAAAAATGACTCGATAATTGGATTAATCAACTATGACAAATACCGAGAGAAAACTAATTATTATTTTGACTTTGAAAAGCTTAAAAATTATTTGGAATATCACAATGAATTTTACAAATCAGAATTGACTACTTCGGATTTTGTTAATCAAGTTTTAGCTGACCACGTTTACGGATATTATTGTGGATTTGCACCTGTTTCTTATGATGTGCCTAGATATAATGATTTAATATTTGACGATAAAAGAAATATTTCTGAATTTCGGAATTGGCTAAAATCATTTAACCCAGAATTACAAACGTACGGAATTGATGCCATAGAATATTTAGAAAAAAACAAAGGATTAAAACTAACTGAATTAGACAAAAAATTAATTTCGAATATTAAAAAGCGGAATTCCATTTTGAACACTTGTAGCGGATGTTTAGGCATCTATGAAAAAGCAAATGGAAATTAAAAAAACGTTACACAACACCGTGTATAATTAATTGCGGTAAGTTGGCTAAGTAGACGATTTTTTCCTACAAATTACTATCTTAGTCTCAACGGAATAATTTGAGCCCAACAGCTTGCGTTTTTCCTACGGAACATCAGCCGCGAACGCAAGCTGTAAATCCGCAACAAATCATACACAATTACGTTGTGCAACATTTAAGAGCAACCTCAAAAACCAATGAACGAAGAAATAAATAAATATCTAAACGGACTTGAAAAATGGAAGTTGGAATTGAAAAAACTTCGTGAAATTATTCTTGATTGCGGATTAAAGGAAGAATTTAAATGGATGCATCCTTGCTATACTGACAATGGAAAAAATATAGTTTTAATTCACGAGTTTAAAGATTACTGTGCTATTTTATTTCATAAAGGAGCATTACTCAAAGACCCTGAAAATATTTTAGTACAACAAACTGAAAACGTACAATCAGCAAGACAAATACGATTTACTGATTTGCCCGAAATTGAAGAACTCGAACCGACAATAAAAAAATACATTCGAGAAGCTATCGGAATTGAAAAATCAGGAAAGAAAGTTGAAAAGAAAAAAATTTCTGATTTTAACGTACCAATAGAGCTGGAACAAATATTTTCCGAAAATGCCGATTTTGAAAAAGCGTTTAATAATTTGACTGCTGGTCGTCAGCGTGGCTATCTTTTACATTTTGACAAACCAAAGCAATCCAAAACAAAAATATCTCGAATCAAGAAAAATATGGAAAGAATTAAAGATGGATATGGTTTAAATGATTGTACTTGCGGATTATCGAAACGAAAACCTAATTGCGATGGTTCACATAAACAATTAGAAACTGAATAAAAAACGTTGCACAACAACGTGTATAATTAATTACTCTTGTTGGCTAAGAAGACGATTTATTCCTACAAATGACTATCTTAGTCTCAACGGAAAAATTTGAGCTCAACAGCTTGCGTCTTTCCCGCGGAACATCAGCCGCACACGCAAGCTGTAAAACCGCAACAAATCATACACAATAACGTTGGGCTCAATTAATGAGAGAAGCAATAATCAATTTAATGAAATGAGTGATATCGAAATTTTGAATCGAGAATTGACCTCTGAGGAAACTGAACAAGTTAACTCTGGTTTTGACAATCTTTCATTAGAAGAAGGAATAGAATTAGAGAGTACAAAACGGATAACCTTTGTTGCGTTAAAAGGAAAAAATCTTATTGGCTGTTCGTCAGGTTTGGCTCATAAAAATGGAGGAAAATATTCCGGTTGGTTCTACCTAACTGATTTGTTTATTGAAAAAGAGTTTCGAAACAAAGGTATCGGATCTGACCTATTAAACGAATTAGAAGATAAGACTAAAGAGGTTGGAATTCAAAACATATGGCTCTGGACTTCTGGACTCTCTACATTGAGGTTTTACAAAAGACATGGTTACTCTCAATTCGTAGAAATGGAAAAATGGTATTCTGATGGTAGTAGTAGAATTGGATTAAGAAAAACATTAACTTAGCCCAACACCGTGTATAATTAATTGCTAAGTTGGTTAATACAAGGGAAAATTCTCACATAATTCACTATCTTTAAAACTCGGAAAGAACTGCTGGCTCAGCCTTGCGCTTCTTTTCCCGCGGAATTTTCGCCGTAAACGGCTCATCCGAGCGCAAAGCGCATCGGCTGAAATTCCGCAACAAATCATACACAATTACGTTGTGTGTAATAAAAAAAACGAACATTTGAACTCAACAACTTTCGAAAAAAGAGTTAAACAATATGAATCAATTTTAAATAAACATATTGGAAATAAAACGACTTGGATTGAAAATGATTGGTTTTTAATTGAACCTCTGAATGAAAATGATTCTGAAATTTCAATAAGGTTTTTGTTTGATGAAATAAGAGTTGGAATTGGAATGGTGACTGAATCTTATTCTGATAAATATACTGGATTGGAATTTGAAAAAGGTTTTGAGAAATTCTTAAAACTCATTTCTACAAAAATAAAAAGGGAAGATTTTTACAAAGGGAAATATCCTTATAAATCGCATTATGCTTTTGAAAATAACAGAGTTTATGAATTGTTCGGAACAGCAATGACTTGGGAAATATTATTTTGGAAAAAGCTGATAAAAAAAACCAATATTCAAAACCCAATAATTGAATCTGAGCTGATAATGGAAAAGTTGATTGGAATAAAATAACTACACACAACAACGTGTATAATTAATTGCTACTATTGGCTAAGTAGACGATTTATTCCTACAAATTACTATCTTAGTCTCAACGGAAAAATTTGAGCGCAACAACTTGCGTCTTTCCCGCGGAACATCAGCCGCACACGCAAGCTGTAAAACCGCAACAAATCATACACAATTACGTTGGCTACAATATAAAAACTGAACGCAAATTGACTTTTGGAATTGCACAATATACGAACTTGACTCAAGAACAGAATAATTGGATTAATGACTTATCCATCGAATTAAAATCGTTCTTTGAAAATCGGAATTATGGAAAAGACCTAAATGAACTTTATTTCGGACTGATAACTGTAAAACCTGAATTTGATCAATTTTTTAAAAAGAAAAGACCAAGATATCGTCCAGGAGAAAGAATTTCAAAAGTAGACGGAATTGAGATTAAGTCAAAAAATTGTGCCGAAATTGATTGCAATATTGAATTTAGCCAAGTTTCTGATTTAAAAAAAGAGGAACTAATTGAAAAAGTATGTAAAGAAATTTTGACCGAATCCAATTGCCTTACTCGTTTGTCGAAATTGAAAAATTTTGACTTTCAATCTTACAAATCCGATTTGGAAAAATTTTTAATTGACAAAAATTATATAAAAGAAAAAATACTGTAGCCAACACCGTGTATAATTAATTGCGGTAGGTGTTTATGACGAGGAAAAATTCTCACATAATTTACTATCTTTAAAACTCGGAAAGAATTGCTTGTTCAACCTTGCGCTTCTTTTCCCGCGGAATTTTCGCCGTAAACGGCTCATCCAAGCGCAAAGCGCTTCGGCTGAAATTCCGCAACAAATCATACACAATTACGTTGTGCGTCATACGGAATCTTACTCACATGAAAACCAAAATTGCGACTCTTTTATTATTGTTTCTTATATCAATCTCTTTCAAGACAATTGAGAACGAAACTAGTTTTTCTGATAAAATAAAAATTGAATGGACTGAAAATGTATTGGGAGACTTCTCATTTAAAGAAAAATGGAGCTATCAAGAAGGCGTTTTCAGAAACAAACACGGACAACTAAGCTGCGACGGAATTTGTCCCGAAGAAACACACCGAATGAAAGACGAATTCGGAAAAATATATGAAGATTCGCTTCAAGCTTTTTATAAAGTAATAGATACAACACATATATTTCATTCTTTACAATCTGAAAATAAAATGTATGAATATTCAGGAACAAAATTTATTGAATTCATAAAACTAAAGAACGGAATTATTAGAGGACAATCTTTAAAAAATACTTCAACACATAGTAGTTTAATTCTTGAATTGAAAAATGATTCATGTCATGCATCAGTCCATTTTAATAGTATAAGAGATTTAGGAGAACATTATTTCCCTTTAAAAAGTGGGAATATTAGGATAGATCAAAAGTTATTCCAGGATGGAATAATAAAAGCTGAATTTGATTTTAAGTTTAAAAATACCTTGGAACCTAACAAGGAACTCTTTTGGAAAGGAAGGATTTACAAGAAAATAGTGACTGAATAAAAAGTACGAACGCACAACAACGTGTATAATGCATTGCTATATCTCTAAGTATTCGGAATAATCTATCACTTCTCTCCTATTCTAGTTTTATTTACTAATTTAGTTCTCAATCAACGCAACGACATCATACACAAATACGTTGTGTGTAATTATGAAAAACAAACAGTTGAAATATAAAATCACACTTTTGATTTGGATTTTCCTTTGCAGTTTTCAATTGACAGCGCAAACGGAAAATCGTGAAATTCCATCTGAATTACTAACTGGAGAAAATATTAAACCCTTCGTTGACAGTTTAAAACAGAAAATCCTTGCCGATACAATAAAATTTGACCGAAAGGACTTAAAACACGTAAACGGAAGAACTGAAAATCGCAATTCCTATTCAAAGCTAATAACTGTGAATATAAAATATAGCTACCGACTTGACATTGTAAACGGAACTTTGGTAAAGGAATTTGTGAACGAAATTCTAAAAAGTGAGAATATCGAATCGATAAATTATATCAAAAAAGAAAACGCACCAACTTTGGGCGGATTTATGGCAAAAGACGGTTGGATTTTGATAACCTTGAAACCAAAAGTCAAATTGGACTTTACTGTTGGTGGACTAAAATATCGGAAAGGAAAGAAACGGAAAGGTGGAGATAATTTCCTTCAACGAAAAGACGGAGAAATAATGATTAGAACATAAATATAACTACACACAACAACGGCTATAATTCATTGCGGCTGAATTCCTTATCAGAATTCAACGCTTATTTGCTATCTTTCGGCTACGGCGGAAAGAATCCTGCGGATTTTTCCGCAACGAAATCATAGCCAAAACCGTTAGCAACAATAGTGCATTACCGAAAATAAAGCTGATCAGGAAACTTTCTGAATAGACCTCAGAAATTCGGATTCTTCTAAAACTATTACTCTGAAAATGATATTCATTTCTTAAACTGGGTTGCAACCTAAATGCGAATTGATTCGCTGTGTGTTTGGAAAAGTAGCGGATTCTTGGGCTTGTCAGCCAAATTGGTTTCTGTGCATTCTGATTCGGTTGCAATGCGGAATATTCCGCAGCTTTGTGGTTTGCCTGTGACCTCTTCTGCCCTACAGTAGCTAACAACGTGTATAATCCATGCTCTAATCTAGCTTCAGTTTTAATTCTTATATTTAAACTTTAGAATCGTAACGACAGANATCTAGCTTCAGTTTTAATTCTTATATTTAAACTTTAGAATCGTAACGACAGAAAATAACGATCATTTCCTATCGCACGATATCATACACAATTACGTTGTGCGTCAGCTTAAAAAAACTGACATTTAAAAGTTAAAGGATGTTGAACTTCAAAATTGTTAACATATGAAAAAATATATTTTATTTTTAATCATTGGATTAACACCAGCTATTTCATTCTCTCAATCTGAATTGGAAAAGAACAACAATTCTGAAATTAATCAATTAGTATTTACATATAGACTTTTCCCAACAGATAATATGTGGACTTTTATTAAACTGAATACACGAAACGGAAAAATGTGGCAAGTACAATATTCAATGGATGACAACAGATTTGAGTCATCTTTAAGCCTTATTAATTTGGTAGAAAAAAATGAGGAAATTGATAATAGATTTACACTATACAAAACACAAAACACTTGGACTTTTATTCTTCTTGACCAAATTGATGGAAGAACCTGGCAAGTCCAATGGTCAATGGATTATGAAAATAGAGGAATAATTCCAATTGACTGACATAAATGGAATTGAAAAGCCGAACGCACAACACCGTGTATAATTAATTGCAGTAAGTGTTTAAGACGAGGAAAAATTCTCACGTAATTTACTATTTTTAAATCTCGGAAAGAATTGCTTGTTCAACCTCGCGCTTCTTTTCCCGCGGAATTTTCGCCGTAAACGGCTCATCCGAGCGCAAAGCGCTTCGGCTGAAATTCCGCAACAAATCATACACAATTACGTTGCCCACAATATGAAAAAAACTCTCTTGATTTTAATGATTGGAATTTTAAACTGGAATTGTAACTCTGACAAAAAAGGTTATGAACAGAGTTTTGCTATGATTAATCAAAAATCGGAACAGGATAAGTCATTTCAAAAAGGAAAAAAACTATTCAAAGAAAATTGTGTTGCTTGTCATTATATTGGAATGGATAAAATAACGACTGCACCAGCATTAGGAGGAATAACGGAGCGACGTGAAAAAGAGTGGCTTTACAATTACACGAGAAACTCAATTGAAATGTATAAAAATGGTGATAGCATTGCGATTGAATTACGAAATCAAGGTTGGGCACTGATGTCTTCATTTCCGAATTTGACCGACAAAAACCTGGATGAAATATTTTATTTTGTGGAAAAACAATACGAATTGACTAAAAATAAAAGGAATGAATAAATACTGTGGGCAACACCGTGTATAATTAATTGCTCAGTTGGTTAAGACGAGAAAAAAATTCTCACATAATTCACTATATTTAAAAATCGGAAAGAATTGCTGGCTCAGCCTCGCGCTTCTTTTCCAGCGGAATTTTCGCCGTGAACGGCTCATCCGAGCGCAAAGCGCTTCGGCTGAAATTCCGCAACAAATCATACACAATTACGTTGTAAAACATTTGAGAAAGAGAAACTACATAAAACCAATTGCTTTACTTTTTGTAGTAGCAAGTTTATCGTATCTATTTTATAAATGTTATCGGAATTATCAAATAGATAAAATAATTCAGGAATCAAATACTAACATTATTTATTCTAACTACGACTCAAAATTTAAAAAATTTACGGATTCTGAATCTAAATGGAACTTCAATGAATCATTGTTGGATTCAATTAGCAGAATTAAAGATTCAATTACAATACAGTTTTTAAACATAACTGAACAAAGAATTATTTTTTCTGCACTCGATAAAGATACTCTGACAATAAAAATAGACAAGGAATTGAATTCAACTTATTCCTCTTCTCTTGATAAAGGAATTTATGACAAGAAGTTTAATGATTATTTATTTAAATCATTAAAATCTTTTCTTTCTGAACATCAAATTAAACAAATTGAAATATACACTTTGACACCAACAGAGTATAATAATGTTCCTCCCATTCCAGGGACTTTAGCAAACTTTGATTATGAAAAAGAATTCAGAGATAATTATTAAAAACGTTTCACAACAACGTGTATAATTCATTGCGGTAGGTGTTTAAGACTAGGAAAAATTCTCACATAATTCACTATATTTAAAACTCGGAAAGAATTGCTCGCTCAGCCTTGCACTTCTTTTCCCGCAGAATTTTCGCCGTAAACGGCTCATCCAAGCGCAAAGCGCTTCGGCTGAAATTCCGCAACTAATCATACACAATTACGTTGGGCACAAGCTGAAAAAAATCGAATGGCAAAAAAAATTGGACTTTTAATATTACTCATTATTATCTCGATAATTCTCGCTTCGATTTACGGAATTTTTCACAACCAAATTTCTTACTCAATCTCAACTGAATATTTTACGAAATTCAAATTTGAACAATTCGGATTTGTGGAATACGGACTTGACACACCAAGAATGACAGCAGGATTAATCGGAATTTGGGCAACTTGGTGGTTCGGACTTTTAATAGGATTGATACACGGAATTGTTGGACTGTTTCAACCGACTTCAAAAATAATGTGGAAAAGTTCTTTCGGAGCAACAATTCGGACTTTACTCATTGCAATCGGATTTGGAATTCTGGGCATTTTGGTTGGTAAATTCATAATTTCAAACTTAAATACTCATTGGAATCTTCCAGCGGATTTAACCGACCGAGAAAGCTTTTTGACTGCTGGAACAATGCATAATTTCAGCTATTTTGGCGGAATAGTCGGATTAATTTACGGAATAATTTATCAATTCAAACTGAAAAAAGCCAATGCCCAACAACGTGTATAATTAATTGCGGTAAGTGTTTAAGGCAAGGAAATATTCTCACATAATTCACTATCTTTAAAACTCGGAAAGAATTGCTGGCTCAGCCTTGCGCTTCTTTTCCAGCGGAATTTTCGCCGTAAACGGCTCATCCAAGCGCAAAGCGCTTCGGCTGAAATTCCGCAACAAATCATACACAATTACGTTGTGAGCAAGCTGAAAAAACCATAGTAATTGAATTCAAACTTTGAAATTTTAAAAGGACTTCCACCATACGGAAAAATGTATGTGCCAATTCCAGAAGGAAATTGGTCAGAAGGATTGCCTGTGGAATTTACTAAAGATGACGGAACAAAATGGGTTGCGAATATTGAATATGGAAAAGAAGGTTTTGACTTCATTTCGCAATTAAAACATCCGACCGAAATTCTTGTGATTTCAAATGGACAATGCTTTATCATTGACAGAAACAAAGAAAAAAGCATAGTTGAATTTGGATTTGACTTTAGAGAAGTAATCGAATTTGAGAATAAGTTTTGTCTAATTGGAAATCGGAATATTGCAATAGTCGAGAATTCAAATAATTATAAATTTCACGAATATGTTTGTCGGGATTTTATAGACAACGTAAAAATTGATAACGGAAAATTGAGCGGAATTTTTAATGAATATAACGCTTGGGACAAGTATGATAAAACGGAATTCTTTATTGACCTTGACTCATTTGAATTGACAAGAGCGAAGAAAATTTTTAAACCAAAAAAAGTAACTGAAATAAAAACAACGGAATCGAAAAAATGGTGGCAGATATGGAAATAAAGCCAGCTCACAACAATGGCTATAAGTAATTGCTTGTTCTCGCCTACTTCTGAAAATCCTCGCGGATTTTCAGTTTGGTGTGTACTTGCAAAGTTAAGTGCTAACCCACACAACTACTCATAGCCGAGACCGTTGTGCATAATATGAAAAAACTCATTCTTGTCATTTTAGGAATTGCAATTATTTCGTGTAATCCATTCGACGAAAAGAGAGTTTTGGATTATAAAGCGAAACTAACCGATTTGACTTCAAAAATTGACGATTATGACAACGGAATTTTTGACAGAGACTCAATGGATGAATTTATCATTGAAGAAATTCGTGACTTGGATATTGATTTAATTATAAAAAACATTGGACAGAAAAATCCAAGTTACTCTGGATTTGTCGAGGAGAACGATAGTCTAATAATTTTTGTGAATAGGTCTGGAAGTATATTTAAAACGGAAAAGCGAATAATTTATGATTTCAATAAAAGCCCTCGGAATTTTGGAAATGATACAATTATTGGAGCTTCATATAGAATCAAACAATTGGACGAAAGATGGTATTACTCGGAAATTGGATTTGATTAAAAAAATACTATGCACAACACCGTGTATAATTAATTGCGGTAAGTTGGCTAAGTAGACGATTTTTTCTTACAAATTACTATCTTAGTCTCAACGGAATAATTTGAGCCCAACAGCTTGCGTCTTTCCCGCGGAAAATCAGCCGCACACGCAAGCTGTAAAACCGCAACAAATCATACACAATTACGTTGTGCGCTATTTAAGAAAATCGTTACGCTGAATTGAAAATAGAAATGAAATTAACAAACGAACAGTTCACAGAAGCTGGATTTATATTTGAAAAAGCGAACGGAAATTCTCACTCGGATTTTGAAAAACAAATAATTGCGGAATCGGAATTGACCAAATTCAAACCGACTGAATTGGAAAAAATTATTGTTGATGGACTGAATTCTGGACTTTATGAAAACGAGGATGAACGAGTTAGTGGATATTGGAGTTTGTCAAAAATTGGTAATCGGAATTTGATTGCGGAATATAAAAAATGGTTGCGGACTGAATTGGATAATGAAAATGGAATTGCAGTTTTTCAAATATTAGTCGGACTTGACCGACTTGATGAACCTGCATTTAATGAAAACCGAACTGGACGTGGAGAAGACGAAACGGAATTGAATTTACAGGACGCAAAAGAATATCTGAATAAAAATAAAAACAGCGCACAACAACGTGTATAGCTCATTGCGGTCTGTTGGCTAAGCAGAAGATTATTTCCTACAAATTACTATCTTAGTCTCAACGGAAAAATTTGAGCTCAACAGCTTGCGTCTTTCCCGCGGAACATCAGCCGCATACGCAAGCTGCTAAACCGCAACAAACCATACACAATTACGTTGTATGCAATTAAACGAAACTGCTAATGAGTGAATATTCCAGTAAAATCAAACTTAAAATTCTAAAATATTCGCTTCGATTGGAGAAAATCGCAAGTTATTCTTTGGCATTTATTTTTGACATTGAAAATCCTGAAAACTCTAAATCGTTAGGAAACAAAAACACATCTCTATCTTTTAATCAAAAACTGAATTTACTCTTCGATAGTGGTTCTATTGAGAAAGAAGAAAAAGAAAGAATGGAGATTTTTATGGAAGTGAGAAATCAATTTATGCATAATTTAAATGTTGATTCTTTTTCCGATGTTTTTAAGCTACTCGATGGCAGAACAAAAAGACTTAAGAAATTATACCCAAGTTATTTTTCAGACGATATAGAATTAGAAAAATCGTTGGATACAGTTACCGAAAAACTTTATTTAGAAGGAATGAAAACACTTCGGTCATTTAAAGGAGCAAGAAGTACAAAATTAGATAGTATTGCTAATGCAACTATTTATAAAAAATATTATAACACAACACCTAAAGCTATTGACAAAGCATTAAGAATGCTAATTAAAGATATCAATGGTGACACTTTTGAATGGTCTGATAAGACGACTCTGATTGAAAATATTGAAATTTTAAAAAAACAAATACTGACTTATCAATTATTCGATGAAGAAGAATAACTGCATACAACAACGTGTATAATTAATTGCTATAGTTGGTTAAGACGAGGAAAATCTTCTACAAATTGCTATATTAGTCTTAATGGAAAAATTTGAGCTCAACAGCTTGCGTCTTTCCCGCGGAACATCAGCCGCACACGCAAGCTGTAAAACCGCAACAAATCATACACAATTACGTTGGCAGTAATATGAACAATAACAAATCTACCGAATGAAATCATTCAGCAAGGCCTTTCTAATTCTGATGCTATTGTACAGTTGTAAAAACAACGACAATAATTATTTA
>NZ_JBRJGE010000012.1:0-12601 GCF_052983595.1 Psychroserpens sp. BH13MA-6
ACAACGTGTATAATCCATGCTCTACTCTAGCTTCAGTTTTAATTCTTATATTTAAACTTTAGATTCGTGACCACGGAAAACAACGAGCGTTTCCAATCGCACGATATCATACACAATTACGTTGTAGCACATTTTAGAATAATGATGAGACATATTTTAATTCTATTCTTTTTTACAATTTCCTTCAGCTCATTTTCACAAAATTGGGAACTGAATGATATTGACAAAACGAAAGATTACGGATTTCAATATACTTTTTCATTTCAAAACGAAAATGACAAAAACGAGTTTTATATTTCAGAAAAAAAGAACTCAAAAACCGCTGAATTAAGTGGTAAGATTTTTGACAAACTTAAAAATCCAATTTCAGGAGTCTATATTAAAATCATTTCCAAAACCAAATCTTTAAACAAAAAAATACAAGCAGATTTTGACGGGAATTTTAAAACGGAATTACCAACTGGAGAATATTCGATTGAAATAAATCACATGGGATATGACCAATTCAAAACCGACTTTAGAATTAGAGAAAACTCCTCAACTGAATTTAAAGTTAAACTCGGATTAGGAAAAGAATTACGGATTTACCAAATTGACTCAAAAACTGAATTAACTGATAATATAATTTCAGAAATTATAGATTGTGTTAGCGGAAAAAGGAAATCAAAAAGTTTCAGCACAACCAAATGTTCTGAAAAGGATAAATATAAAGTAACAATACAAATATAAAAACGTGCTACAACAACGTGTATAATTCATTGCTCTTGTTGGTTAAGACAAGGAAATTCTCCTACAAATTACTATCTTAGTCTCAACGGAAAAATTTGAGCATAACAGCTTGCGTCTTTCCCGCGGAACATCAGCCGCACACGCAAGCTGCAAAACCGCAACAAATCATACACAATTACGTTGTACGCAATTTGAGAAACGATGAGTAAAAAATCAATCGTGATTTCAGTCCTGATAATCGGAATCGGACTTTCACTCTGGAATTTTGGATTTTTCAGTCGATATAATTATTTGACTGCCAAAACTGACATTGCGAAAAATAATCCTCAAATAGTTTATGTTGGAGAGTCAATGCTAAAACCATGGGATTTGAATAATGTGAGTAAAAAGTATGGTTTTGAAATCGTCGGTTTTGGTTGCACATTAAGCGCGGTAGAACAGAACGGAATTGAAATTTACAATTCCCAAATGGACAACTATTTGGACAAATTAAACGGAATTGGGTGGAAATCTGAATACAAAAAAGAGATTGATTCTCTTATGAAACTGACTAACATTCCAATGACCGCATTTTGGATTGAAAAAAATGGAAGTGGGTTTTGGTATAATGTGGATTTTATGCACAATCATAAAAACAATGCAAGAATTTCGATTTTCGACAAATTTGGAGACCTAATTTCCAAAGGGAAATTTATTTTAGTCTGTCCGACAGACGAAATTGAATTTATGGACGATTTAGAAAAGCAAATTGACTTTTATGATGGAGAGAATATTCAATTAAAAAGCAATTGTTATCTATTAAAAAGAGAATAAAAACTGCGTACAACAACGTGTAAGCGCAATAACGGCTGAATTTCCTAATCGGAAATTCAACTCGTTTTGCTAAATTAGGTGCGTCAGCGGAAAGTACTCGCGCACTTTCCCGTTACTGACGCTTACACAAAACCGTTGTGTGCAATTAGATTAATGAACTACCCAAAATCAGGTATTGAATAAAAGATTACTTTAAACTAAATTTGAATTTAAAATATTAACAAAATGAAAAAAATAACGATTTTATTACTTTCCTTATTACTTTTTCATGGTTGTAGTGAAGAAGACAGTTCAAGAAATACAAATAACGATAATTACATAGTTTATACAGAACCTTTGAACCCCTTGTTGTTTTCAAAAGAACTATCTTCAAATGAAACAATTGAAGTTTATGGAGTCAGAGATACAAATGGATTACCAATTTCCATAAATAATATGATATTAAGAAACTCTTCTGGAGAAGAGACTACTTATACGTTAGATGAAACTGGAAAGTTAAGTTATTTAAAAGCTTACGATGGCACAGTTTTAAAATTAGATTGGCAAGATAATCTTATAAATTTAACAGTTATTGGCAGCTCAAAAGAGAGTTATTTCAAAACAACTGTTGACCTTAATAATCCAACTGGTAGATTCACTTCTCAAACAAATAATAATACACAAGTTTTTAATCAAAACCCAAATGAAAACATACAAGTTAATGTAATTAGATGCGGAGAACTGGCAGAATATGAAGGAATAGTAAAAGTTGAAACTGATTTTGGAGCTTACGATGTTACAAATAAATTTTCTGTATTGAGTAAAAGTGATATTGGAGTGTACAATGGTCAAGTTAATAATCCATTACTTCCGCCACTTACAGGAGAAGATGTTTGTTCAGCCATAGGTTCTCTTACCGAAATCATTTGTGCAGCCTATGATATTAATCCAGCTACAAGTGCTTATGGAAATGCTATTTGCACACAGATTGGAATTTACATAAGTGCAACAGGAGCTGTTCCAGTTGGAGTTGGCGTTGGTTCTTTATGTGCCGCAGTAAATACATTCTTCTCAATAGCCTGTGACTTTGTTGGAATTTGTAATGTTGCAGAATTTCAAGATTTTAGTTTCACAAATCAAGAACTACCAATTAGAGCTGTTCTGTCTGGACCAGATGGTAATTATTTTAGTGATTGGGTAACTGTAAACTTCACACAAGAATTACCTACAATAGAGGTAAATTTAGGAGATTCATACTCACATTTAGTAGAAATAACTGCACCTAATCTTAATTGTGAATCTGACTGGCAAGCATATATTGATAACATAAACCTTGGTACTATTTCGACAAATTTTCCAGTTTATACTACGATTTCAAATGGAGAACATACGGTTTACTTAAAAAATGGAATTCAATTCACTGAAAATTGGGATGACCCTATATCTTTTCCTTGTGAAGGTTCTGAAGCAGAAGTGAATTTTAGTTTTGACGTTGAATGTAACAATAATACTGATATTGATATTGTAGGAATTTGGACAATGATAGATAATGGAATTACTTGCCAAGATAATTCTTCAGGTTGGGGAACTACATCTTCAATAGAATTTTACGGCGACAATACGTATAGGTTCTATCCCATTGCAGGTAATTCAGCTTTTTATATTGGAACTTATACTTTATCTGGTAATCAATTAGAATTTGAGCATAGTGTAACCCAAAACAATATATATAACTGTTCAGATGGGACTACACTAAATTCAACTTATAATCAGGTAACTGGCTTTAATGGTACATTTGATGGCGTTAATTTTAATGGTACGTTTTCATACTCAACTACCAATACTCCAAATTTATTTGACTGCTTAGGTTCAAATAATGAAAGCTGTCAAGGACCTGTTACATTAAGTCAGAATTCTGAGGGCAATAATGATATCTTACAAATTCTCACATCACGAAATTGGATATTTCTTCCTAACAATTTTCCAGTCTCATATACCTGTTATGATAATCAAGGAAATTTAACTTCAAATGGTAGTGGCAATAATGGTGGACCATCCACTTCAATTGTTTTCAATTCAAATTACACTGTTTCAACTTCTGCTATTACAAGTTGTAATCCAGGCACCGGTAACTTCACTATTTCAGGCTCAAGTATTTCATTTGACCTAAATATTGAATGTACAAACAGTAATTCCTCTTGGAGTTTTAACGGAACCTATGACGAAGCATCAGATAAATTTATTGGAACTGGTATTACCAATACTACATCTTACCATTCAAATGGGGAAATTGAATGTGATTATGTAGGTAGTAGCACTAGTATAAATTTAGAATAAAAAAACTGCACACAACACCGTGTATAATTCATTGCGGTAAGTGGTTAAGACGAGGAAAAATTCTCACATAATTCACTATCTTTAAAACTCGGAAAGAATTGCTGGCTCAGCCTTGCACTTCTTTTCCCGCGGAATTTTCGCCGTGAACGGCTCATCCGAGCGCAAAGCGCTTCGGCTGAAATTCCGCAACAAATCATACACAATTACGTTGTGTGTAATTATGACCCGTCCTGAATATTTATGTAACCTGCAAACTAAATCTTAAACAATGATTTATTATTGGTTACATATGCTTTACATTTATATTGGAGCAAATTTTTTTTGGAGTAAAGTTGATTTAGAGTCTGACCTTTCTCGCGTTAGAACAGTTAATATTCTTGATTGTGATAGTTTGAGATATATGGCAAACTCAAAATACTTCTATTATATGGATTTCATAAGATTTGAAATTCTCTTCAGATCTAAACTATATGATAATACTTTTAAGAAAGGAATATTCCCAGTTTTAGGTTCTCAAAAATTCATATATAAAAAACCTTTAAAAAGGTGGAATAAATTTAAAATTACTCTTACTCTAGAAGGATGGGATGACAAATGGGTTTATCATCGTCAAACTTTTGAGCAGAAAGGTGAATTATATGCAGTTGGATATACCAAAGTCGCATTTTGGAAAAATAAAAAAGCAATAGATATGCGAAAATTAATTTCTGATAGCGGAATTCACAAACCAGAAATGAATCCATCTGAGAATATTATAAACATGTTTAAAGGTGATTACGATATTTTACAAATTTTAAAGAATTAAAAAAACTACACACAACAACGTGTATAATTCATTGCTCTTGCTGGTTAAGACAAGGAAATTCTCCTACAAATTACTATCTTAGACTCAACGGAAAAATTTGAGCTCAACAGCTTGCGTCTTTCCCGCGGAACATCAGCCGCACACGCAAGCTGTAAAACCGCAACAAATCATACACAATTACGTTAGCTACAATTATGACAAAGCTATTTAAAAGAATATCTTATTTATTAATTTTGAGTTGTATTCTCAATTGTGTCAATACTAAAAGTCAAAATGGATTGAACTCTGACTTAAATATTGAATTGGATTCTGTCGCAGTTAAAGAATTTCTTGAAGACCCTCGTAATAATTTAGCAATAAATAAATTGGAATACGAAACTGAATGTAAACTTAGCGAAAACCAAGATACAAGTAATTTAGAAGTCACTTCAAGAGAATACCACGACTGTACGTACATTTTTAAAGGTAAAAAAGTAGCTGAAATGAAATCTTCTGTTTTTAAAACGGATTCGACTTGGCCTTTTGGAACTAATGGTTTAGAAATTTATCTATTCCAAACTGACCAAGAGTCTTTTCCTCTTAAAAACAATTTAAAAGTTGGTGCTACCATTGAGGATTTTCAAAATTTTCTCGGCATTCAGAAAAAACTAACGAACAAGTACTACTACGAATTCGAATTTGAATTATTTTCTAGTAAGCTGAATTTAGAATATGACGAAAATATCGTTACTAAAATAACTGTAGCTAACACCGTGTATAATTCATTGCGGTAGGTGTTTAAGACGAGGAATTTCTCCTACAAATTACTATCTTAGTCTCAACGGAAAAATTTGAGCCAACAGCTCGCGTTTTTCCCGCGGAACATCAGCCGCACACGCAAGCTGTACAACCGCAACAAACCATACACAATTACGTTACCACACATTTGAAAACCGCAACTTGAGATTAATAGTTTACATATCGATTTTGACTTTTTTACTGCTTGGATGTTCAAATTCAAGACGAAATTTAGTTGTTGTGGAAAACGATTATGAAATTGATTTAACCAAATTAGATTCTGTACGTGAAAATCTAAACGGATTTTGGATTCCTGAAAATCAATTAGACTCTGAAAGCATAGTTTGGTTGAATTTTAATAACGAAAAAAACGTCACTTATTGGGAAAGTATTCCAATAGAACGAACCGAATCGTATACGTTTATCTCTTGTCCAACAGTAGTTGAGCTGATAATACTAAACGGAAAAACTCAAATGGAATTTATTAATTTAGGTGGCTCAGATACAACGAAAATTGAATATTTATCTAAAACTAAATTCAAAATTGACGGAATGACATATTTAAGACATAAAGGTTATGATTTTTAAAAAACTTGAAATGTTCACGGATATGAATCTGAAAAACAAAAACGTGTGGTAACACCGTGTATAATTAATTGCTCTTGTTGATTAAGACAAGGAAAATCTCCTACAAATTGCTATCTTAGTCTCAACGGAAAAATTAGAGCCCAACAGCTTGCGTTTTTCCCGCGGAACATCAGCCGCACACGCAAGCTGCAAAACCGCAACAAATCATACACAATTACGTTGTACCACATATATGAAAAATCGTCTAACATTGATAATTGGAGCTTTAATCTTACTTCTGACTTTTGAGATAAATGCTCAGACATATGAAATGGTATCTAACAAAAACAAAATTGAACAGGATTTTGTTCCATCGACTGAATTTAGGATTAAAATTGAAAATCAAGTCAAAAGTAAAAGTGAAATTAATCTCATATTAGAAAAAGTAAAAGAAAATCAATATTCAATTTATATATTAAACAAAACTTCTGATTCAATAAAAATTTCTAAACAAGATTGGAGCTTATATTTAATACAGGAAGCTAAAGACACAAATGGGGAATGGAAACCAATTGAATACTGGCAATACGCATCTTGTGGAAATAGTTATTTATCAAATAAGCTTGAACCTAACGGAATTATAAAAACCGAATCAATTGCCTATGACGGAAATATTGAAACTGATATAAGATTTAAACTACTCAATGAAAATAAGGTATACTATTCGAACTCAATAATTGGAAAAATAAGTGAAAATCAATTTAAACTACCAAATGACATAAAAACCAAGTGGCCAATTAGGATTATGGAAAAAATAATTTCTGAACAAACATTAAATGCTGTTGTTTTCCTTAAACCAAACGGAATGGAAGATTTTAATAAAAAATGGGAAACTTATTTAGAGAATATGGCTGAATTAAGAAAGAACAATAAGAATTAAAATACGTGGTACAACAACGTGTATAATCAATGCTTACCTTCTACTCCAATTAAAATTTATATATTTAAACAACAGATTTGCAACTGCTGAAAATCATTCGCATTTTAAGCCGCACAAATCATACACAATTACGTTGTGAGCAATATGAGAAAAACGCTATCGATATTAATTTTACTTCTGACTTTCTCTTGTACGCAAAGGAAATTTAAAACAATTGACTTCGGACAATTTGAAATAAATGTTCCCGAAAATTGGAATGAATATGAGCGAAAAGGAATTGATAGTTATGTTGGCGGAATAATAACGGATACAAATGACAGTCTGAAATTTGATTTTGGGAGATACTCGGCTGATTTGAGTACGCAGGATTTACCCATGGTTTATGACTCAATCGGATTATCGGAATTGACCAAAAAAGAACTTGAATTATTACCAGGAACCAAACATTTAATTGTGGACGATTTGTTCAAAACAAACGTTGATTATAAAGAATATTTAAAGTATGAATTTGAATATGATTCAATTGACTGTTTTAAAGCAAAAATTATAACGCCAACTAACAAAGGCTATGGAGGAACTGGAATTTATATTGATAGTCTGAATGGAAAAGATTTAAGCATCGGATTTTATGGATGGTATCTGAATGACGAGATTCAATCGGAATTTATAAAAGCTTTGAAAACATTAAAATTCAAAAAATACTGTAAATAAAATACTGCTCACAACAATGTATAACCGCAATTACGGCGGATTCGACTACGTCCGAATCCACTCGGAATTGCTAACGCCAGTTCTTAACCGAAAAACACTAACTTTAATCCCGCAACTGACGGTTATACGAGACCGTTGTATGCAATAAAAACTGACCAAAATGAGAATATTATTACCATTGATTTTTCTATCAATCGCTTCTTGTAGTAAGCCCAAAACTGATATTGAAAACTTCAATCTAAAAGGAGATGTTTGGAAAATACAAGAAACAACATATGATGCTTCAGAAAAATTTGGAAACTATGTTACCGAAGATAAAGAGTATTCAGGACATTCTTATTTGGAATTTAATGAACAAGGAAATTTGGTAGAATACCGTTCCTTGGACAAAAGAGGAAAAACTAATTGGAATCAAGATTTTAAATATAATGACAAAAACATAAGAACTGAAATAACAACTTTAGAAGACGGAAAAGTTGACAGAAAAGAAATCAATTCAATCAATAATGATAAAATAACAAAAGTTGAAGTCTATGATGGTGATGGTGAAAAAACTAATATTTATAATTATGAATATTCAGGTCACAACATCTCTAATGGCTACGTACAAAATGACAAAGGAAAGACAACGTTAATTTTCAAAAATGTTTGGAATAAAGGTCAACTTGTGAAACAAGAGGTTAAAGATAGTTTAGGTGACTTGGATTATTTGGACCAGTATGAAAGAAATGACTTTAATGATGTTATTTTATACACATATTCAAATCCAAAAGACTCTATTAAAAACACTTATAAGTATGATTATGAATATGATGAAAAAAATAATTGGATAAAAAAATATGATTTCGATAAAAATGGTAAAATCGATAATATAATTATAAGAAATATAGTTTATTTCGATGATTCTAAAAAAAGTAGAACAGTCGACGATTTCATAGGAATGTGGTTTGAAGTGGATGAAAAAGAATGGATAGAATTTAGAAAAGACAAAAAATATGATTCAGGATACAATTCTAGAATTAAGGAATCAGGCACTTGGGAAATAGATTTTGATGCAAAGTTGATAACATTTAGAGCAAAGGAACCAGATGATTCAAAAAAATATAGGTTTGGTTTTGAAGGCTATCAAATGGTACTTTTCGCTATGGATGGAAAAGAGAAAATGAGACTTGAAAAAAGATAAAAAATTACTGCATACAACAATGGCTATAAGTAATTGCTTGTTCTCGCTTACTTCTGAAAATCCTCGCGGATTTTCAGTTTGGTGTGTACTTGTGAAGTTAAGTGCTAAAACACGCAACTACTCATAGCCGATACCGTTAGCAAACATTTAAAAACCAATCGTTACGAATGAAAACACTATTGATTTTAATATCATTTCTATTTATAACCAATTCGAATGTAATTCATCAAGACACACCATTACAAATTGACAAAAACGGAAATATAATTGGTTTGCCGAAAGAATTTAGTCCTGCAAAATTTGACTTGAATAAAAAAATACTGAGGATATATGACAAGGAAATTGTTTTTCCAAAATGTCTGAATTATTACTTTGAGGAACATAAAAATCCTAAACTGAATTTATCCGCTTCGTGGTATCACTCGAAAGACATTCTGCCATATTATTTGAATTTTTCCATTTCTGACAAGAGTGTAAATTATGGATATACAATTTTGGTGGATTTAGAAACATTGGAATTAATCTATGTGGAAAAACCGAGAACAGAAGGAAATACGACATACAATCCTGAAATAGAATTAGATAAAAAATGTCTGACTGAATATAAAAACGGAATTAAAAATATAAATTAACGGACGAATAAAAAACGATTTGCTAACACCGTGTATAATTAATTGCTCAGTTGGTTAAGAGGAGGAAAAATTCTCACATAATTTACTATCTTTAAAACTCGGAAAGAATTGCTGGTTCAACCTTGCGCTTTTTTTCCAGCGGAATTTTCGCCGTGAACGGCTCATCCAAGCGCAAAGCGCTTCGGCTGAAATTCCGCAACAAATCATACACAATTACGTTGTGCTTCATTATCAGAAACCACTAACCAATGATAAAATTCTTTAGAAAAATTAGACAAAACTCACTTGCAGAAGGGAAAACTGGAAAGTATTTAAAATATGCCGTTGGAGAAATTGTTCTTGTGGTTATTGGAATTTTAATTGCATTGCAGATTAACAATGCAAATGAAAATATCAAAAAGACAGAATTTGAAATAACCATTCTAGAAAATATAAAAGAAGATATTTTAGCTGACAAGGTTGATTGCGAATTGAACTTACAATATTTAAAAACAACAGTAAACAATGAACAGCTGTTACTCGATTTTTTACTCAATGACAGTATTCAAGAATCAGACAAAATTAGCTATGTAGATGCTCTAGGAGTTGACTTGATTACTGTTTTTCACAATGCCTCCTTTAACAATCTACAAAACAATGACATTGGATTAATAAAAAACAACACTCTTTATAAAAAAATAACTCGTTACTATGATTTTTATGTTTCAGCACTTAAAGAATTAGAAAATAATCACAAATCAGCCAACACCTATGATGAGAAGCTGATCTTTTTTAGAAAGCATTTTAAAGTTATTGACAAAAAAGTAAGAATGGATTTAAGTGATGAAGAGGCTTGGAAGCAAGAATGGGATAGGTATAATTTTGCTGTAAAAGATATAGAATCATTAAGGAAGGATGAAGAATTCAAGATTTTATTAGCGGAAAGTCTTTTTGTAAATAGAATTTTAGTTGATTATTACCTGCAGCTATTTAAAAAAATAGAGGACTTAAATAAATCCATTGATAACGAATTAAGAACATTGAAAAAATAACGAAAGCACAACAACGTGTATAATTCATTGCTAAGCTGGTTAAGACGAGGAAAAATTCTCACATAATTCACTATCTTTAAACTCGGAAAGAATTGCTGGTTCAACCTCGCGCTTCTCTTCCAGCGGAATTTTCGCCGTAAACGGCTCATCCGAGCGCAAAGCGCTTCGGCTGAAATTCCGCAACAAATCATACACAGAGACGTTACCCAACATTTGAGAAATGCGAACTGAAATTAAATATTTGGAACTGAAAACTAGATTTTCGGATAATGGACCAGCTTGGATTGGAATGGTTTCCTTTTCAAAAAGCGGAAAGACAATCTATTTTGATGGAAAAGCATTTCAAAGTCTAAGCGGAACAGGAATTTCAGCGAACTATTTTGACCTTGAAAGCGGTGATGAATATTGGATTTCTGGTGTGAAAAAAGATATGTCTGACCGACACCAATTTGGAGGCGGAAAAATATTTGTGGAAAAACGTATTTTAAGTGACTATCTGAAAATAATTGGCAAATCGGAATTACCAAAATCGGAATATGAATTGACCGAAGTGGAAACCGAGAAACCAACCGAACGAATAAATGAATTGGAAAATACTAGAATAGAAAAATCGGATATTGATCAAAGTATTTATGAAAAGTCACCAAAAGAATTAACGGATTCGGAACTTGAATTTCTGATTGAGGAATTAATCGAGGACGAAAGAAATGCTAAATACAATAACGGTAGAAGAATGATTAAAAAAGACCGAATTGAATTAGAAAAGGAACTTGAAAAACGTGAAATAAAAAACGTTGGGTAACAACGTGTATAATCCATGCTCCAACTTCGCTCCGATTTTAATTCTTATATTTAAAAAATGATTCGTGACAGCGGAAAATAACGAGCGTTTCCAATCGCACGATATCATACACAATTACGTTACCTGCAAGCTGAAAAATGAAAAACGCAATTCTGATTTTAATATCAATTTTAACACTTACCTCTTGTGGTGGCGAAATTAATTTGGACTGGAAAAGTAAACGCAAATTGACTTACGAACAACTTCCATCTGACTTGCAATCTGTTTTTCAAAAAAAAATCTATGCCATAAAAAATAGAGATACGACTGACTTTTTTGTTTTTTCTCTCGATTCTGGATATTCATTAACTCATTATTGGACTGGAATGGGAAAAAACTTGTTGAGCGAAGGATTTAATCATCATTTTGTGATTAATGACAAAAAATTTGAAATGGACGCAAATCAGGGCGACCCTTTTGTATTGCGCGAAGGAAAATTTTATTATACGACCGAGTTGAATTTAGCCGAATACAATTACAAAAAAGCGGAATATATAGAAATTGATTTGACAGAGGATTTAAAATAATAAGCGAGCAAGGCAAAATGTTTCAAGATTCAATAACACTTAAAAACCGACATCAGAAATTCATAAAAACAGTTTCTGAAAACGGAATAGTTTACGGATTGAAAAGTAAAAACGGATTTGCAACATCAAATTCGACACAATTTGAGGATGATAATGGAAATCCAATCGTAATGATATGCTTTTGGGCAGAAAAAGTTCGAGCAAAATCCTGTGCAAAAGACGAATGGAAAAAATACAAGGCGATAGAAATTCCATTACCTGAATTTATGGAAAATTGGTGTGTTGGAATGGCTAATGATGGACTTCTAATCGGTACACAATTTGACCAAAATCTGTTCGGATATGAAGTCGAACCATTAGACTTGATAATAGAATTAACGACTGAATTAAAATCAATCGGAAAGGATTTGACATTCAGAAAATTTAATGGAATTGATGACTTGGAAAAGCAAGTAAAGGGAATAATAACAGAATAAAAGCCAGCAGGTAACAACGTGTATAGCTCATTGCGGCTGAATTCCTAATCGGAATTCATTGCAATTTGCTATCTTTCGTCACGGCGGAAAACCATAGCTGATTTTCCGCAACGAGCCATACACCAAACCGTTGTGCGTCATTTAAGAAAAACCCGAAGAAACAAGAAAATTGAGTTGGATAAATAAAATATTTGGAACAAATAAAATTGAGAAAAATCCCACTCGAAAAATTGACTACATCCAAATAACAAAA
>NZ_JBRJGE010000013.1:0-8984 GCF_052983595.1 Psychroserpens sp. BH13MA-6
AGGTTATGAAATCTCAATTTTGGGAATAAGCTACCCATTTTATGAAGAAGAATTTCCTCATCACGTTGAACATTATAGAAATATGTATAAATCGGAATAAAAACGAACGCACAACAACGTGTATAGCTCATTGCGGCTGAATTCCTTATCGGAATTCATTGCAATTTGCTATCTTTCGGTTATGGCGGAAAATCATAGCTGATTTTCCGCAACGAGCCATACACAATTACGTTGTACACAATTTGAATGAACTCTAATTTCGAAAAAATAATATTAGATAATCAGGAGATTATTTGCCCTAATTCAAATCAATGGGAAATGATATTTGACTCTGAAAAAATTGATGGTAGAAAAGTTCCTTTAATTGACTTAATTAAAACGAAAGTGATACGGAATTCAAAATATTCGGAATTGAAAAGTTGTTTGACTTTTACATTTAACCAGATAATGTTTATAGAACTACTTGAAATTGATTCTGAATTAATTAGAGTATTTGTAGAAAGGGTTATCTGTGATAATTGCGGAAAAAGAGCACTTTTATCGGCAACACCAGGAGTTTCTGATTTATACATTGGATTGGAAAATAAAGAAAAAGCCAGAGAACGTGGGTATAAACATAAAAATCTGAATTGTAAGTTTTGTAATAGTATTTATGTCAGGCGATATACGATTTGGCAGAAGTATGAATAAAAAAACTGTGTACAACACCGTGTATAATTAATTGCGGATTGCTGGCTAAGCAAAGGAAAAATTCTCACATAATTCACTATCTTTAAAACTCGGAAAGATTTGCTGGCTCAGCCTTGCACTTTCTCTCCCGCGGAATTTTCGCCGTAAACGGCTCATCCGAGCGCAAAGCGCTTCGGCTGAAATTCCGCAACTAATCATACACAATTACGTTAGCAACAATAGTGCATTACCGAAAATAAAGCTGGTCAGGGAACTTTCTGAATAGACCTCAGCAATTCGGATTCTTCTAAAACTATTACTCTGAAAATTATGCTCATTTCTTAAACTAGGTTGCAACCTAAATGCGATTTGATTCGCTGTGTGTTTGAAAAAGTAGCGGATTCTTGGGCTTGTCAGCTAAATGGGTTTCTGTGCATTCTGATTCGGTTGCAATGCGGAATATTCCGCAGCTTTGTGGTTTGCCTATGACCTCTTCTGCCCTACAGTAGCTAACAACGTGTATAATCCATGCTCTACTCTAGCTTCAGTTTTAATTCTTATATTTAAACTTTAAAATCGTAACGACGGAAAATAACGATCATTTCCAATCGCACGATATCATACACAATTACGTTAGCAACAATAGTGCAATACCGAAAATAAAGCTGGTCAGGAAACTTTCTGAATAGACCTCAGCAATTCGGATTCTTCTAAAACTATTACTCTGAAAATGATATTCATTTCTTAAACTAGGCTGCAACCTAAATGCGATTTGATTCGCTGTGTGTTTGGAAAAGTAGCGGATTCTTGGGCTTGTCAGCCAAATTGTTTTCTGTGCATTCTGATTCGGTTGCAATGCGGAATATTCCGCAGCTTTGTGGTTTACCTGTGACCTCTTCTGCCCTACAGTAGCTAACAACGTGTATAATCCATGCTTTACACTAGCTTCAGTTTTAATTCTTATATTTAAAAAATGATTCGTGAAAACGGAAAATAACGATCGTTTCCAATCGCACGATATCATACACAATTACGTTATGCCACATAAGAAAAAACCTCAAATGAATATATGATATCTGAACTTTATGTAAATAATTATAGGTGTTTTTCAGAGCACACTGTTACTTTTAAAGCTACAACAATTATTGTAGGAAAAAACAATGCAGGGAAATCAACATTAATTGAAGCTCTAAGATTAGTAAGTCTCGTTGCAAATAGAATAAAAACAAGTTATTTTAAAAACCCTCCAAAGTGGACAAACCTGCACAAACTTAATTTAGGTATTTCTCCTTCTCTTGAAAGAATTGAATTTTCAAGCAGAAATGTAATTAATCAATATAATGACCCTCCCGCCATCATTCGAGCAAAATTTGAAAACAATGAGATTATAGAAATTAGGCTTAATGACAATGGTGAAATTTTCGCGTATGTAAAAAACGCGTTAGGTAAAGTTGTTAAATCAAGAAAAGAAGCTCGTGAGTTAGAAAGTACAAGTATAGAAATACTACCTCAAATTTCTCCCTTGCTTGAAGATGAAAAAGGACTAGAAGAATCATATGTAAAAACAAACGTTTACTCATCATTAACATCAAGACACTTTCGGAATCAACTTAGTTATTTCTATGAACATTTTAGGAAATTCAAAAAACTTTCAGAAAATACATGGGAAGGTTTAAGAATTGTTCAATTAACAAAAGCATCAAAAATTATAACTACCACAGATCCAACTTTACTCGTTCAAGAAGGAGGGTTTGTAACTGAAATTGGTTCAATGGGCCATGGTTTACAAATGTGGTTACAAACTATGTGGTTTATAGCGAGAACTTCAACTAAAAGTGCTATTGTACTAGATGAACCGGACGTTTATATGCATGCAGACCTTCAACGCAAACTAATAAGAACTCTAAGGCAAAGTCATAAACAAATAATAATTGCAACACATTCTTTAGAAATCATGGCAGAAGTTGATGCCGATAATATTCTAATAATAGATAGAAATAAAAGCAAGTCTCATTTTGCAACTGATATACCACAAATTCAGAAAATTATATATAATGATATAGGAAGTATACATAATTTAGAGCTTGCAAAACTTTGGTCTTCACGAAAGTTTTTAATGGTTGAAGGAGATGATATTTCAATATTAAAAAGAATACAAAATACACTGCTACCAAAAAGCATTTCGCCAATTGATAGTATTCCTAGTTCGGATATTGGAGGTTGGGGAGGCTGGAAATATGCCATTGGTTCTAAGTTTGTCTTAAAGAATTCAGGAGATATTCCAATAAAAATATATTGTCTTTTGGATTCAGATTATCACATTCCTCCTGATAAAGATTCTAGATTAAAAGAAGCAAAGAAAAATGGAATTAACTTACATATTTGGAATAAAAAAGAAATTGAAAACTATTTAATTGTTCCAGAAGCAATATTGAGAGTAATATTAAATAAAAAGTCTACTCTTAAAGGCAAAATTACATTAGATATATTAAATGAAACTATTAATGATATTAGTGAGTCTTTAAAAGATGAATTAATTGATGATTTTGCATCGGAAATTGGCAAATTTTTCAGAAGTACAAATAAAATAATTGACTTTACAAATAATGACAAAGAGCTAAATTATGAAACTAAAAACATGAATCGAGTTGCAAGAAACCATGTAAAACAAAATTGGAATAATAAACTAAATATCATACCTGGTAAAAAGTTACTAAAAGAATTAAACAAATGGCTTGCTGAACATCACAAAATTAATTTTGGAACAATTGAATTATCATCTGAATTAAGAAAAGAGGAAATTTGCAAGGAATTAAAAGCAGTAATAGAAGGTATTGATGAAATTAAAGACATTAATTACGTGGCATAACAACGTGTATAAAACATAGCTAGTACTTGCTAAACTGAAAGGTTTATGTCTATATGCAAAGATCACCAAATTTTTAAATTTGGCTTTTAAGATTGATAAGTTAAAAACAAAATATAAAAATTCGGCTCTGTGTTAATCCGAAAAACTAGCGTCTTTTTAGACGCTACGTTTCATACACAAGACCGTTAGCAACAATAGTGCAATACCGAAAATAAAGCTGGTCAGGAAACTTTCTGAATAGACCTCAGCACTTCGGATTCTTCTAAAACTATTACTCTGAAAACGATGTTCATTTCTTAAACTGGGTTGCAACCTAAATGCGATTTAATTCGTTATGTGTTTGGAAACGTAGCGGATTCTTGGGCTTGTCAGCTAAATGGGTTTCTGTGCATTCTGATTCGGTTGCAATGCGGAATATTCCGCAGCTTTGTGGTTTGCCTATGACCTCTTCTGCCCTACAGTAGCTAACAACGTGTATAATCCATGCTCTACTCTAGCTTCGATTTTAATTCTTATATTTAAACTTTAGAATCGTAACGAGTGAAAATAACGATCATTTCCAATCGCACGATATCATACACAATTACGTTGTAAACAATTTATGAAAAACATAGTACTAATATTATTAATTATTTCTTCAATCACTGTATTTGGACAAACACAAAATGATTTTGAATTGGTAATTCAGTTAGCTATTTTAGAATTCGAAAACGATGAAAGATATATAGATAATAAGTTTGACAACAAAACATTAATACGAAAGTTAAAGAATTCGGACTCGGAAAAAATTGTGATAAACGAAATTCAATTCAATAAAAAAAAAATCGAAACAAGCTCTACGAAAATTTGAAAATGAGAAAATATTAGATTCTTATTTCAAAAAAGAACGGAAAATAAATGAAAAGTTAAAAGTAAAAATCTCATCACCAATATTTTCCATAGATAATACAAAAGCAATAGTTTATGTGAGGCAAATGATCGGAGAATTAACTTCTAACACATCTTATTTAATTTTCGATAAGAAAAATGGAAAATGGGAATTAAAAGAAGTTAAGTTAAATATGAGTGTGCGTTGGTACTAAACAGTTTACAACACCGTGTATAATTCATTGCTCAGTTGGTTAAGACTAGGAAAAAATCTCACATAAATTACTATCTTTAAAACTCGGAAAGAATTGCTGGCTCAGCCTCGCACTTTTTTTTCCAGCGGAATTTTCGCCGTGAACGGCTCATCCAAGCGCAAAGCGCTTCGGCTGAAATTCCGTAACAAATCATACACAATTACGTTCTACGCAATTTGAAAAAACATCGTGATTAAAAGAAAATGAAACTAACAAACGACGAATTTGAGGCTTCTGCCTATATATTTGAAAAAGCCAATGGAAATAAAAAATCGGAATACGAAGAAAAAGTAATTGCCGAATCTGGATTAAACAATCTAAAACCAATTGAATTAGAAAATCAAATTATCAAAGGAATAGACAGCGGACTTTACTCGGATTCAAAAGAACGAATAAGTGCCTATTGGTCATTAAGTAAAATTCACAAAACCGAATTAATTCCGAACTTTAGAAAGTGGCTTAAAACTGAACTCGAAAACGGAAATTCAGATACAGTTTATCAGTTAATGATTGCATTAGGAAATTTAGAAGAACCTATATTTAATCTCGATAGAAATGGAAGTTCTGCTTTTAATGAAACAGAATTGAATTTGAGAGATGCAAGAGAATATTTAAATAAAAAACAGAAATAATATGGAACCGAGTCTTTTGACTTCAATTATCGGAATCGTAGTATTTGCAACAATTATATATTTAGGATTTAAGTATGCTAATGGAAAATGGAAAGTATCAGAATCCAAAAAAGCTGACTATCTGAATTGGACAGAAAAGCACGGAAAAAAAGTAAAAAAGGTAATAATTACAATATCAATCATTTACGGAATTTCGATGTTAATTCAAATTTCGAGTTTGATTTAGCGGAATAAAAACTGCGTAGAACAACGTGTATAATTCATTGCTCAGTTGGTTAAGACAAGAAAAAATTCTCACATAAATTACTATCTTTAAAACTCGGAAAGAATTGCTGGCTCAGCCTTGCGCTTCTTTTCCAGCGGAATTTTCGCCGTAAACGGCTCATCCGAGCGCAAAGCGCTTCGGCTGAAATTCCGCAACAAACCATACACAATTACGTTAGCAACAATAGTGCAATACCGAAAATAAAGCTGGTCAGGAAACTTTCTGAATAGACCTCAGCATTTCGGATTCTTCTAAAACTATTACTCTGAAAATGATATTCATTTCTTAAACTGGGTTGCAACCTAAATGCGACTGTGGTGGTTCTGTGTTTGGTGAATCAGCGGATTCTTGGGCTTGTCAGCCAAATTGGTTTCTGTGCATTCTGATTCGGTTGCAATGCGGAATATTCCGCAGCTTTGTGGTTTGCCTATGACCTCTTCTGCCCTACAGTAGCTAACAACGTGTATAATCCATGCTTTACTCAAGCTTCAGTTTTAATTCTTATATTTAAACTTTAGAATCGTAACGACTGAAAATAACGATCGTTTCCAGTCGCACGATATCATACACAATTACGTTAGCAACAATAGTGCATTTACCGAAAATTAAGCTGGTCAGGAAACTTTCTGAATAATTTGCAGCAATTCGGATTCTTCTAAAACCAATACTCTGAAATTGATGTTCATTTCTTAAACTGGGTTGCAACCTAAATGTGAATTTCTTAGTGTTTTATTTGGAAACGTAGCGGATTCTTGGGCTTGTCAGCCAAATTTGTGTGGTGCATTCTGATTCGGTTGCAATGCGGAATATTACGCAACTTTGTGATTTGCCTATGACCTCTTCTGCCCTACAGTAGCTAACAACGTGTATAATTAATCGCTATGTTGGTTAAGCAAAGGAAAAATTCCCACATAATTCACTATCTTTAAAACTAGGAAAGAATTGCTGGCTCAGCCTTGCGCTTCTTTTCCGGTGGAATTTTCGCCGTAAACGGCTCATCCAAGCGCAAAGCGCTTCGGCTGAAATTCCGCAACAAATCATACACAATTACGTTGTGCATAATGTCCAAAAACCCGTAATCTGAATTAAAAATTTGAGAAAAAAAGAAATATTTTGGCTGATTGGAACGACAATTATCATGTTGATTTTGAATACGCTGATTTTTGGAATTGACGGACTGAAATCTGACTCAACTTTAGACATAAATATTCACGATACTTATTTTGTTATTGCCAATTTTCACTTTATTCTCTTACTCGGAGTTTTAGTGTTTTTTGGAATTTACCTTGTCCGAACTTTACGTAGGAATTTTAAGAATCTGACTGCAAATCTGATTTTAATGATTTCTACGATACTGTTGATACTAATCCTGAACGGAATTAGTACAATTGTAGATAACTTAATCCAGCAAACTTCTGGTTGGACTATTTATCCACCATTAAGTGCTGAACAAGCAATAGAACAAATTGAAAAAGAAATTGAACAGAAGGAGAATAATTTCGGAATATTATCAAGTGTTCTTTTTTACACGCAAATAATACTGCTGATTTTATTAGCTTATTGCGGATTTAAAACTGGACTGAATTATAAACGAACTGAATAAAAACACTATGCACAACACCGTGTATAATTCATTGCTCAGTTTAGTTAAGACGAGGAAAAATTCTCACATAATTTACTATCTTTAAAACTCGGAAAGAATTCCTGGCTCAGCCTTGCGCTTCTTTTCCCGCGGAATTTTCGCCGTGAACGGCTCATCCAAGCGCAAAGCGCTTTGGCTGAAATTCCGCAACTAATCATACACAATTACGTTGTAGCACATTTAAGAAAAACGAAATGCAGAAATTAACAATCACCATTTTCCTTCTAATTTACAATCTGAATTTCGGACAAGAGAAAGTATATGAACTGATTTCAAAAACTGAAAACTCGGATATTAATTATAAAGCATTTAAAAAATTTGACGACTTCAAAATATATGAAAACGACGGACTGAAAAAAGCATTTGAACCAATAAAAGGAGATTTTAATGTTTACTTTTTTATTGCGGAATATAAAGGCGACTCATTTGACGGAACTCGAAAAACTTTTCACGATTATCTGATTTTAAAAGTTGACCCTAAAACGGAATTAATTGTTGACGGATTTCAATACACTCTTGAATGGGCAGAACCACCAGCGATTTCTGACTTATATAAAGTAGCTGATAAAAATCAAAAAATAAATAACGGAATCGATTTGAATTCACTAAAAATGGAACTGGTTGAACAAGAATACATAAGTGAATGGCGGAAAGAATTGAAAGATAACGGAATAATAAAACTGAAATAAAAAAACGTGCTACAACACCGTGTATAGCTCATTGCGGCTGAATTCCTAATCGAAATTCATTGCAATTTGCTATCTTTCGGTTAAGGCGGAAAATCATAGCTGATTTCCCGCAACGAGCCATACACAAACACGTTGCCCACAATTTGAGAAAATCGTAAATCAATGAAAATAAGTCTATTAATTGGAATTCTTTTTTTCTCAACTTTATTTGCGTGCGGACACAAAAATGATGACCGATTTGTTTTCTTTCTTCACAACCGATTTTTAGAAGAACACGAACTGAATGAATTGCATCCTGAATTTGGGCGGACTGAATACAACGAAATTATAGCTGAATTTAAAAAAAGTGGACTTAAAGTAATAAGCGAAAAACGGAGTGGAAATGTTAACGCAAGAGAATACGCAATCGGAATTGTATCCCAAATTGACAATTTAATAAAAAGCGGAACAGAACCGAAAAACATAACTGTGGTTGGAACTTCAAAAGGCGGATATATTGCTCAATACGTTTCGACTTTAGCAAATAATCATGATTTGAATTTCGTGTTTATTGCAAGTTTTAGGAATAGTGATATTCAAAATATACCTGAAATCAATTTTTGCGGAAATATTTTAACGATTTACGAAAAGTCTGACCCATTTGGAGTTTCTTCATTGGAACGAAAGAAAATATCGAACTGCGAAATAAAACACTTTAAAGAAATAGAACTGAATACAGGAATGGGACACGGATTTTTATTCAAACCTTTAAAAGAGTGGATTGAACCGTCAATAAAATGGGCGAATAGAAATTACGACGTGGAATAAAAACTGTGGGCAACACCGTGTATAATTAATTACGGTAAGTTGGCTAAGTAGACGATTTTTTCCTACAAATTACTATCTTAGTCTCAACGGAATAATTTGAGCCCAACAGCTTGCGTTTTTCCTACGGAACATCAGCCGCGCACGCAAGCTGTAAAACCGCAACAAATCATACACAATTACGTTGGCATAAATTTAAAACAATACATCTGAAATCAATATTTGGAATATTTACAAGTATCATTTTCTTATCCTTTTTTTCGGATTACGGAATAAAAACTTCTGATCTTAAA
>NZ_JBRJGE010000014.1:0-7853 GCF_052983595.1 Psychroserpens sp. BH13MA-6
GGTTCGCGCACAAAAATTTGGTCAAATACCCAATTCAGTCCTATAAACTGACTGTTTTTGGCTTTAGGCTCACTTCTGAAACGAAATGGATTATTTTGTTTTATTCCAATGTGGCAAGTCGGACAGCCAATATTTGGTTCATAGGTCAATTCCATATATCCAAAGTCGTCTTCTGGTTGTGGATAACCAAATTGCTCTGTCTTTATGTGATACCAATTATTCATTTTCGAATTTCAAGCATTATTGCCAACGTAATTGTGTATGGTTTGTGCGGAAATGCAGCGCACGTGTGCGGCTGGATTTCCGAGGAAAACGTGCGCTGTTGGCACAAATTTTCCGTTCAATAAATATAGTGAATTTTATGTAAGATTTTTTCTTTTGCTTAACCAACAGACGCATGAACTATACACGTTGTTGGCAACTGGCTTTTTTATTCCGTTAAATGGCTAATGTCAGATGTCGCATAAAAATAAGATAATCCAGTTCCGTTTCCGCCCATTGATTCACTATCCGCAATCGTAATTTTTAATTTCGGTAAAAGATAATTTCCTCTTTCTGTTTCCAAGTATTCAATTCCGTTTTTTTGAAATTGATTTATAAAATCCGAGATTTCGTTTCCAAAATCAAGTCGAACATTATTGATTAAAATGCTAAATCCAGAGTGAACTTCCAATTCTCTTAATTTATTATCCTTATCGTAATTCAGAAATAGCATATCATTTTTAGAATTCAGATTTTCATAAACATCTCTTTTTTGATGAATGTTCATACTTTCGTCTCCGTCAAAAAATTGAGCAACGTCAATAGTTTTATCATCTTGCTTATGTTTGTTTCCGATTTTTTCTCTAACAGAATTCCGTTCGTCATTCCATTCTATTTTGACAGAATTAAGAATAAATCCTCTATTTGGTACATATTCTATGTTCATTTTTCAGCTTGTTGCCAACGTAATTGTGTATGATTTGTTGCGGAATTTCAACCGAAGCGCTTTGCGCTTGGATGAGCCGTTTACGGCGAAAATTCCGCGGGAAAAGAAGCGCAAGGCTGAGCCAGCAATTCTTTCCGAGTTTTAAAGATAGTGAATTATGTGGGAATTTTTCCTTGTCTTAACCAACTGAGCAATTAATTATACACGGTGTTAGCATACGTTATTTTTTTTCAGTTAGTTTTTCAAAATTCAGTTCGTTCTCCCAACAATATCCAAATTCAGATTCACAGTTTAATTTCAATCCGTTTTTTGATATTTCTCCGCTATATTTTAGTTGTCCTTTGGAAACTCCTCTTGTTGAGTCTTTTTCTAAATCTCTTTTATGTTTTACAATTCTAAATCTTGTTGTTTCATAAAGGTCTCTTTTTCCAATTTCAAAACTGATTTTTTTGTTTTCAATATTCAGATTTTCCATTCCGTTTCCGTAAAAGAAAACTCCGTGTCCACCACTATCTTCTGTACCGAAATAAAGTCCGTTATATTTTCCATTCAGAGTGTCAATTACGATGTAATGATTTTCGGATTGTTCAGATGTTTTATATTCATATATTCCGATTAATTCAGAGTTCAGTTTTTTATAGTCAGTTTTTAATTCCGACGTTTTTTTGTCCGAATTACAACTTACAAAACTCAATATTAAAATCAGTAGCGTGATGTTTTTCATAATGTATGCTAACGTAATTGTGTATGATTTGTTGCGGAATTTCAGCCGAAGCGCTTTGCGCTCGGATGAGCCGTTTACGGCGAAAATTCCGCAGGAAAAGAAGCGCGAGGTTGAACCAGCAATTCTTTCCTAGTTTTAAAGATAGTCATTTATGTGAGAATTTTTCCTCCTCTTAGCCGACTTACCGCAATGAATTATACACGTTGTTCTACGCAGTTTTTATTTCAGTTAATATTTTTCCGTCAGCATTCAGTTCGTATTTATAACCTTGCCAATCTATTAATTCAATTCTGTTTTCAACAATTTTAAATTCAGTTTTTCCGTCTGGATTAACAAAAATGTCTCTCGCACTAAAATTCCATTTAGTTTCTCCATTTTTATCAATTCGGCTAACTTGAATTTCTCCGTGAACGATAAAATCTTCGTCAAATTCATAAATTCCAAAACAGGTTGCAACGTCATATTGATTTCTCCAATTAACAGATAAGTCCGTTAAATTTAGAGAATATATTTGGTCAGAACAGCAAATATAAATTCGGTCATTCTTAAGTAGAAATGAATTTACAGAAATTCCACTTGCTCCTCCAGATTCCAACAATAATGCGCTACACTTTTCAATTCCGTTTTCTGTTATTCGAATTCCGTGTTTTGAGGAAGGTTGATATTCCAATTTATGTCCTAAATCGGCTGGATATTGTTTCTTAAATCTCTGACCAAATTCCGCTGAATCCAAATCAGATTCATTTGTTATTTCAATTACGGAATTTTTATATTTTACTATCATTTTCTTGGTTTGGTCAAATTGCGTAGAACGTGTTTGTTTATGATTTGTTGCGGTAAATGGTGTGACTCGTTTTCCGCCATTGACTAAGATAATTAATAAGATTGAATTTCCTACAGTAAATTCAGCCGCAATGAATCATAAACGTTGTTGTGCACTGGTTTTATTCAGTTTCTTTTCTGAAATACGTTTCATACTTTTTATCACTCCAAAATGCTTTTACTTTTCGTAAATCAAGAGTTTTATCGTTATTAATCCTATAAAGTTTTTTTCTTTTCCAATAGAGTTTTTTTGGAGGTTTTACTTTGTTTTGTCCACCACTCCACAAGGCTGACATTATAAAGTCATTTAATTCTATTCTGTTGATTTTAAGATCAGCTGAAAGAACTAATGAATCTTTAATACTTTTTCCTTCTGAATCTCGAATTTGCAAAGAGTCCGAAACTAATTCAGATTTTAAATAAATAGTATCATTTGAGACTTTCCATTTTCCAGTTGTCCAACTAGATGAAAGATCAAACGTGTAATTGTGAATAAAAGTAGAGTCTGATTTCAATTCAATAGTTTCCGAAAATCGGTCTTTATAAATTCCGACATATTTGTCTTGTCCAAAAGTCAAATTGGATATCAATAAAATCAGGATTAGTTCGGTTATTCTCATTTTTGGTCAACTTGTGCACAACGTAATTGTGTATGATTAGTTGCGGAATTTCAGCCGAAGCGCTTTGCGCTCGGATGAGCCGTTTACGGCGAAATCCACAGGATTCATGAATACCAAAATATAAAATAGATATGACATGAATAAAATTCAGCGGGAGAGAAAGTGCAAGGCTGAGCCAGCAAATCTTTCCGAGTTTTAAAGATAGTGAATTATGTGAGAATTTTTCCTTTGCTTAGCCAACCTACCGTAATTAATTATACACTTTGTTAGGTGCTGCTATCTTAAATCAGTTAAATTTAATTCTACAACGTCCAAAATTGTGGCAACCGCATTTTTGAAATGAATATATTCAGTTCTGTCATCTGTATGATGCAAGCTTGAAATTGTAAAACTTACTGAACTTTGCATCTGTGAGATTGAAATTGTAGTTTCTGATGCATCTAAATACATGTCATCTCTACTTAGAATATCATCAGAAGAGATTTTCATAACTTCTTTCATTATATATTCATATTCCTTATTGTGAATGTTTTTCTTAAATTTTTTATTATATATTTCACAGTAGACAGGTGTAGAATCATTTTCAACAGAAAATCCAAAATTAATTTTTAAAGTACTATTCATTCTACCACTATTATTATGGGTCAATGATATAATTGTTGTATTCTGACTAAAAGAATATAAAGAAAACAGAAAAGATATGATTGAAATAAATATTGATTTCATAGTTGTCTTTTATAGTTGCACCTAACGTATTGGTGTATGATTATGTTGCGGAATTGCAGCCGAAGCGCTTTGCGCTCGGATGAGCCGTTTACGGCGAAAATTCCGCTCGAAAAAAAGCGCAAGGTTGAACCAGCAATTCTTTCCGAGTTTTAAAGATAGTGAATTATGTGAGAATTTTTCCTCGTCTTAACCAGCTTAGCAATGAATTATACACGGTGTTGCCAGCAGTTTTTATTTTTTCGGTAAAAACAATTTCATATTCTCAATTTCCAGCTCGTCCAAATGTCCCATTTTACTTTCATCTTTCGTTATCAAGTGCAAATGGATGTTAGAATCGTGATGAGTAAAAATTCCTTTATGTTCTGTTGAGAAAAAACCTATTATTTCTACAGATTCATTATTTAATTCGTAATTCGTTTGTCCTTGATGCGCCTCGATAGGTGAAGAAACTTTTGTTCCTTTTGGTAAATTTTGAACGTGAATTATAGCTTTAGATACTTTTCCGCTCAATTTGAAAGCAAAAGGTCTTTTTGAGTTAGTTGTTTTTTCGTCAACAAGTTTCTCTATATCTTGAATAGTTTTAATTTCTGACGTTAATTCAGTTTCGTCCCATTCGTTCACGTTTGCATAAACAAAAAAAGGTGCGGAAACATTAAAACTTTTTTCGACTATCATAGTTGAATCTGAAGTCACTTTTGAAACGTAACTAATTCCTTTATTAATCAATAATTCGCCTGTCAGATAACTAACAGGTCCTATTCCATAAAGTCCTTTTTTGTTCGAAATAGTATCGAGATTAATTATTCCGTTTAATTCTCCTTTCCACATAACTTTTTTCATTGCACCTACAATATTAATGTCAGGATAAGTTTCATTCAAGTTATTTTTATTTTGGTCAGAATTGCAACTAAATATTCCGATTATTAGAACTCCAACTATTATTTTTTTAATCATAGAATTCGTTTTTCTCAAATTGCTGGCAACTGTTTTGTGTATGATTAGTGGCGTGTTTAAGCACCTAATTTAGCAAATAAAAACCGAATAGAAAATCCGCGAGGATTTTCGTAAGTAGGCGAGAACCAGCCATTAATTATACACGTTGTTGTAAGTAGTGCTTTTTTAGTTCACTTACTTAATTTCAAAATCCGAAATGCTCCTTGAATTACCAAAATAAAAACGATTGTTCCAATAATCAAATCAGGTTTGCTCGAACTTAACCAATTTACCAAAAGTCCAGCGATTATAACTCCTAAATTGATAATCACGTCATTCGAAGTAAAAATCATACTCGCTTTCATATGTGCCTCTTCTTTGCTTTTTGACTTTTGCAAAATGTAAAGACAAATTCCGTTTGCGATAAGTGCAAAAATCGAAACGATAATCATTGTTGAAAAATCGGGAAGTTTCTCGTTTCCGAAAAATCTTCTCAAGACTTCTACAAATCCAATAATCGCAAGTATTATTTGAAAATATCCAGCAAGTTTGGCAATCCGTTTTTTCTTTATTACTGTTCCGCCAACCGCAAACAAACTAATTCCGTACACAAAACTGTCCGCAAGCATATCTAAACTATCGGCAACAAGTCCCATAGATTTTGAGATAATTCCTGTTGTCATTTCAATAATGAAAAAAGCAAAATTTATGGCAAGTACAGACCAAAGTAGTTTTTTCTGATTTTCGTTTTCTTTAAATTCCGTTCGGTCGGTTTGTTCCGTTGAGATTTTTTTTCCACCTAAATTCAATTCGATAACGGACTTTTCGATTTGGTCAATTTCTCCGCTGTGAAAAACGGTCAATTTTCGATTCGGAATATCAAAGTCCAAATTCGCAATGCTTGAAATTCCGTCCAATTTCATTCGGATAAGATTTTCCTCTGAAGGACAATCCATTTTGGTAATTTCAAATATTGTTTTATTCACTTGGTTTCTGGGTTTTTCGGCATTACTTACAACGTAATTGTGTATGATTTGTTGCGGAATTTCAGCCGAAGCGCTTTGCGCTTGGATGAGCCGTTCACGGCGAAAATTCCGCTGGAAAATAAGTGCGAGGTTGAACCAGCAATTCTTTCCGATTTTTAAAGATAGTGAAATATGTGGTAATTTTTTCTCGTCTTAACCAGCTTAGCAATGAATTATACACGGTGTTGGTGGTAGTTTTTNTAATTTTTTCTCGTCTTAACCAGCTTAGCAATGAATTATACACGGTGTTGGTGGTAGTTTTTATTCCTTTTTCGGATTTTTATTTTCCCATTTTGTCCAAACATCTTTTTCTGTTAATAGCCATTTTTGATAATATTCTATTATTGTTCCTGAAATATCATCTCTATCTGTTATACCTCTGTCATTAAAATATTTTAAAAGTCTTGAACCTCCATTTATTCCCCAATTATTTCTTATCCACATTCCTAAACCTCCCATATGAGAATTAAATTCCCATCTGCTTTTAGATTCACGAAGTTGTTTTTTACTTTCAAAGTTTAATTTTTTATCTAATTCAGTAATGCATTCATAAAGATTTTTAGGAATATAAATTCCATCTATTGAATCTAGAGTTTTTCTTTTTTTAAATTCAAGTCTACGTTTTTCATTTGCTATTTTAGTTTCTACTTCAGCGATAGAATCGTTGGCATTTCTAAATCCTCCAAAAAAGTATTTGAAATGTTGTTTTTCGACTTCTTTAGGTAGAAAATCATTTTCAAATGTTGTGTTGCTAATGAACTCTTGAATTTTAATTTTATCAAGTTTTTCATCACATTTAAACTCTTCAATCTCAAATTCTCCGTTTTTGTTTAAATAACCGGTTAATGTAACTCTAGATAAAGCGTATTTATATTTCTTTGTATACATTAACCCAGAAATGTCACTTATAGTTTGTGAAATAGTTTTCTTTGTTTGCGTATCAACAAAATCTGGAATGTATTTGTAAGATGCTTGATAATAATTAGTTGAGCTTTTAGGTTTGTTAAAGAATTTGATTTTTGGATAAACCTCATTGAAACTAGTATTACTGATAACTTCCATTTTGTTTAAATCGAAAGAGGTTACTATTTTTCTTGAGTCAGTTAAGTATAGAATATCGTTATCGAGAACAATATAATTTTCATTTAAGAAGATTTCTTCTTCGCTAGTATTTTCTTTAAATACTTTTTTATATTCTTTAGTTCCAAATTTACTTTTTTTGTTATCTACAACGTAAAAATTGTTATAGATGAAAGAGCATTTCTCTCTATCAGAATCACAACCCGTAAATTCAAACATATTATACGTTTTTGTTAAAACTCCATCTCTATAAACTGTAACGTACTCAAATTCTTCTCCTTTCCAAAAAAGGTCATTTGTTAAGTAAATAACTGTTCTTCCATCATTTGATATGGCAAGCGAATATTTTTCTGAATCATACAAATCAAAAGACCTATTAATTTGATATAATTCTTTATCATTTTCATAAACAATGGATTGCCCTTTTAAATTTGGAAAATCTGTATCATACGAAATGGATTTTATTGAATAAATTTCGTTTTGTGAAATAATTGTAGAAATTGGAACTCTACTCGTTGATTTTTGAGAATATGCATTGAAGTTGAATGTCAATAATACAAATAGAAGAAATTTAATTTTACACATAATGTTTGGTAGGTTTTTATTTTAAATCAAAACTATTCTATTATTATCTTTTGTGAAATCTTAAATGAGTGGAATGGTCTTTTGAATGAGTAACGAACCATTCTCTAATTTACCACCAACGTAATTGTGTATGGTTTGTTGCGGTTTTACAGCTTGCGTATGCGGCTGATGTTCCGTGGGAAAGACGCAAGCTGTAGAGCTCAAATTTTTCCGTTGAGACTAAGATAGTAATTTGTAGGAAATAATCTTCTGCTTAGCCAACCTACCGCAATTAATTATACACAGTGTTGGCATTAGTTTAAAAATCTTCAAATGGCTTTTCTGTCCAATCTTTCTTACCCAAAAAGTTCCCACAAAAATCATATCTTTTAATAAATCCGTTTGTGTAATTCTTATTGTGATGAAATACC
>NZ_JBRJGE010000015.1:0-6992 GCF_052983595.1 Psychroserpens sp. BH13MA-6
GGATTAGTTGGAATTTTGACAATTAAGTTCACTAAAAAAAATCAACGTTTAGGCGATATAATAGCTGAAACAATAGTTGTTGAAAGAAACAAAACTGAAAAAAACGCACTACAACACCGTGTATAATTAATTGCTCAGTTGGTTAAAATAAGGAAAAATTCTCACATAATTCACTATATTTAAAAATCGGAAAGAATTGCTGGCTCAGCCTTGCACTTTTTTTCCCGCGGAATTTTATTCATGTCATATCTATTTTATATTTTGGTATTCATGAATCCTGTGGATTTCGCCGTAAACGGCTCATCCAAGCGCAAAGCGCTTCGGCTGAAATTCCGCAACTAATCATACACAATTACGTTGGCAACAAGCTGAAATCACTCAAATGGAACGTCGAACGATAATAATAATTGGATTTCTATTCTGTTTAATCGGAATTTTTATAGGACCATTATTTTATGAAAACACACAATATGGAGAGATTTTCTTTTTGTTAATTATATATCCTATTCCTGCGTTAATTTTAGCAACTCTAAATGGATACTTACTTCGATTTTCGGAATTGAAAACTCAAAACCTGATTTTAAAAATCGGAATTGGAATCATTCCGATTCTGATTATGATTTTTCTTGCTTTCGGAAAGGAATCGCCAATTCAATTCATAGCGACTTTTGGAATTATTGGAATTGGAATAACCAATCTGATTTGGATTTCTAAACTGACTAAAAACAAATTGATAACAGACTAAAATGGGTTATAAAAAAGTATGTTTAGATTGTCGAAAAGCTTATAACAGACCAGCCGATTTGGAAAAGACTCATACCTCGATTTGTCCTCAATGCGAAAAACCAATGACTGAATTATATCATTTGTTTCAACCACCAAAACAAACTGATATAAAAAAATGGAACGTTGTAAAGTTTTTGGTAGAAAATGGATTTAGATATTATCATGTTTGGGAAAAAACATTGAGAGATGAAAGTGGAAAAATATATGGATATCAGAATTACGCCAAGTATCCTGAATCTATGAAAGATGCAAAGGAATTTGTTGAATTATACAAAGAACAAGCAACAACGGAATAAAGCCAGTTGCCAACACCGTGTATAATTCATTGCTCAGTAGGTTAAACGAGGAAAAATTCTCGCATAATTCACTATATTTAAACATCGGAAAGAATTGCTGGTACAACCTCGCGCTTCTTTTCCCGCGGAATTTTCGCCGTAAACGGCTCATCCGAGCGCAAAGCGCTTCGGCTGAAATTCCGCAACTAATCATACACAATTACGTTGTAAGTAATGTTGAAAGAAAATTTGAGAAAAATATTAATATTTGGATTTCTAATTGGAATTCAATTCATTGCGATTGGACAAAATTTTGTGGAATTAAAAGCTGAATTAATTGAAAGATTCCCTAACGATTCAATTGAAGGAGATAATGTTTGGGCGTTTTTTGAAGAAACAGCGAACATTAAAAAAATTATTAAGCCAACTGTAAAAAAATATCTTAATGAATTTGACCTTTATCAAGCTACTCTGACAAATTTTCTTGGCTATCATATTGAAGATGCGGAATGTCTTATAATTTATAATCCAAAAACATCTGAATTGGAAATGTATCCACCAATTTGGTTTGATAATTCAATGGAAAAGTTTTTTACCAAGTTCTATGACACGGAATTTGAATCTAAAGCTGAAATGAAAAAATTCATTTCACAAATACAAGAAATAATGTTAATCGGTTCTCTGCGAAAATCCTTTGAAAATACTGAATTCGACTCTGAAAAAATAACTTTCAATTTAATGGAAACTCGGAATTCTAAAAAGAAAGTTTGGAAAAAAATGGAAATCAAAACAAACGGAAATAGAATAATAGAATTTATGTCGGATAATCCAGCTAATAGAAAAACAGACGATTGAATAAAACACTACTTACAACACCGTGTATAGCTCATTGCGGATTGCTGGCTAAGTGGAAGATTTATTCCTACAAATTACTATCTTAGTCTCAACGGAAAAATTTGAGCCCAACAGCTTGCGTCTTTCCCGCGGAACATCAGCCGCATACGCAAGCTGTAAAACCGCAACAAACCATACACAATTACGTTGTACGTAAGCTGAAAAAAAGATGAGTGACACCTACATATCATTAGTTTCAGAAAAATTAAAGTCTGCTGATTCAAAGAAAAAAGCGGAAAGAATAATTGAATTTCTAACTGAACAAAAAATCGCAAAAAAGGATTTGACTGACTGTGTTTTAGGCTCGTCAAAAGGACATGCGCCAGCCGAAAATTACAGGAATGTTTTAGAAAAATCGGAATTGAATTTGACCGAACTAAAAACAAATGGAATTGAACTGATTACTGAAAAGCAAGTCTTTGAAAATGGTGGAAACGTGCTTGAACAAGTTAACTGTCCGAACTGTGGAGAAAACAACATTGAAAATGATTGGGGAAACTCGTTAGGAAATTGGCATAGCGGAAATGATTCTGACAAATTAAAATGTCAAAATTGTGGAACTGAAAATTCAGTTACGGAATTTGAATTTAAACCGACTTGGGCTTTTGGAAATTTCGGAATAACATTTTGGAACTGGACAAAGTTAAACCCAAAATTTATTGCTGAATTGGAAAAAATAATCGGAACGGAATTGAAAATCGTGAATGGAAAAATATAAAAGCCTACGCACAACAACGTGTATAATCCATGCTTTACACTAGCTTAAGTTTTAATTCTTATATTTAAAAAATGATTCGTGACGACGGAAAATAACGAGCGTTTCCAATCGCACGATATCATACACAATTACGTTACCCACAATTATGAAAAAAATCCGTAAACATTTATTATTACTTACATTTTTGATAATTTCAGTAAAAGGATTTACTCAAGAAGTAAAATTTTTCAATGCAGATGGATTTTTTTCAATCGGCACACAATCGAATAGAACAGCTTCAATAACATTGTTCGATATTGACCAAGACGGAGATTTGGATGCGCTTGTTGCAAATGGAAGACACTGGGCGGAACAAAATTATATTTACTATAATGATGGAAATGGAAGATTTAAATTAGCCCAACCTATTGGAAAATTCCTTGACGCTTCGTATTCGATCAAATGTGCAGATTTCAATAATGACGGATTTATAGATATTGCAGTCGCCAATGATAATATTGAGAATAAAATATATTTTGGTTCAGCCAATCAGAACTTTGACAGAGAAATTTCTTTTGGCTCAAAATCACCTTCACGAAATCTTGAAATAGCGGATATTGACAATGACGGAGATTTCGACCTTATTTTATCAAACAGAAAATCAAAAAACGAAATATGCTTAAATGACGGAATAGGCAACTTTGAAAATATTATAACTTTCGGCGACGAATCCGACCAAACAATTCAAACCAAAATTGCAGATATGAATGGCGATGGAATTTTAGATCTGATAACAGCTGAGAGACAATCTAAAAACAAAATTTTCCTTGGAGAAGGAAAATCTAGGTTTAACGAATATGTTCAATTCGGTAACGAAAATGATGAAACACGTTCAATTGATATTGGCGATATAAACAATGACGGAATTTTAGATATAGTCACAGCAAATTTAAATTCTCAAAACATTATTTATTTTGGCGACAAAAATATGGGTTTTAGGAAAACATATACTTTTAAAAATATTCATAATACAGCTTCCATCAAAATAGCTGATTTAGACCTAGACGGCAATTTGGATATTATAGAAGGAAATTCAGAAAACAGAAATTATGTCTTTTTAGGACAGGCAAATGGAGAATTTAAAGAAATTGGTTTAAGAGAAGATTTAAAAGATGACACTTACGATATAGAAATTGGAGATATAAATAATGATGGATATCCAGATATTGTGGAATCAAATTCTGGAACTTGGAATTTATTTTACAGAACTCGGAAAAAATAACTGTGGGTAACACCGTTTATAATTCATTGCTCTCTGATGGCTAAGTGGAAGATTTATTCCTACAAATTACTATCTTAGTCTCAACGGAAAAATTTGAGCAAAACAGCTTGCGTTTTTCCCGCGGAACATCAGCCGCACACGCAAGCTGTAAAACCGCAACAAATCATACACAATTACGTTAGCGGTAATTAGAATGAAAAATGAATAAGAAATTAGCAATATTGACTTTTATGGGAATATTTGGATTCTTTGGTTGTAACTTAAAAGAAAAAGACTCTATAGCAAAGACTGAAAAAGGAATAGAAATAAAAAAAGAAGTTGAATCTATTAGTTACGAGAAACAAATTAAAGTTTTCAAATCATTAGGCTATGAGTTTGCAGACGGAGTAACGAAAGACTTAATATTAACTGATGGCTACGCAAAATCGGCTTGGGACAAAATTAGAAAAGAAAGGCTACAAGAAATAGAACAAAATCCATTTTCAAGATTATACTATTATTTTGGTTGGAGAAGTCAGGAGATTTCTGGATTTAACTTTAGTGATAAATGTATTTGGTTTGACCTTGAATTTATTGACCCAAGCGACCAATACATTTGGTTTATGGAACGAATGGGAGCAATTACTAGCGGAGAAATTAATTACACTGACATATCAATTCAAATAGACAATGATAATTACGAATGGATAGTTTTTAAAGTAAATGGAATTGACAAAAAATGGAAATTAGAGAAAGTTGGCTACATTTCAGATTCTTTTTTTCAAAGATTTTCATATTTACCATCTGAATTGAAAACCAATGGAAAATACACTTATTATGATGACGGAGGACAACAATTTGTAATCGACTATGCAACTGAAAACGAGCAAAAGGAATTTATAAAACTAACTGGGTTGAAGAGAGAATGGTTGGGAGAAGGAAATCATTTCTCTGAACCAAAAGAATAACTACCGCTAACAATGGCTATAAGTAATTACTTGTTCTCGCCTACTTCTGAAAATCCTCGCGGATTTTCAGTTTGGTGTGTACTTGTGAAGTTAAGTGCTAAAACACGCAACTACTCATAGCCGATACCGTTAGCACCAATTAATTTTATCATGGCAGAAGTAACAGCAGAAAAAAATGAGAAAATTGCGCAAATGAACTTCGGATCTATTTATCCGTATTATTTGAATAGAATAGAAAAGCATAATAGAACGAAAGAAGAACTTGATAAGGTTATTTTATGGCTAACTGGTTATGACCAAAACGAATTAGAAACCTTTATTGCTGGAAATGGAACTTTTGGAGATTTTTTTAAAGGAGCTAAAATTCATCAAAATGCGTATATGATAAAAGGTGTTGTATGTGGTTACCGTATTGAAGAAATACCTGAAGAGTTTGCTTTATATCGTGATTGTAGACGAATGGAAAAACTAATTGATGAATTGGCAAAAGGTCGTAAAATGGAAAAAATATTGCGTATTGAAAAGAAATAAACTGGTGCTAACACCGTGTATAATTAACTGCGGATTGCTGGCTAAGCAGAAGATTATTTCCTACAAATTACTATATTAGTCTCAACGGAAAAATTTGAGCCCAACAGCTTGCGTCTTTCCCACGGAACATCAGCCGCACACGCAAGCTGTAAAACCGCAACAAATCATACACAATTACGTTGTAAAACATTTGAATGAAAATACGGAGCAAAACATTTAAACCACCTGAACCTGAATTAAAAGTCATTAAATCAGTGACAGTTTATATTTCGGAAAAACACTCTGAAATCATCATTGCGCCTATTTCTAAAGAACTCAAAGCTGGCTATAATTACGAACAGACAGATTGCGAAGTAATTGACTTAAATTCTTCCACCGAAGTTATTGGAGAAGCAATTAAGCGGAATTTTAATAAATTCAATATTAAAGAAAAAAAAGAAGGAATGGGTAAAAAATCCGACTGGCCTGCTCTCAAAGCAAGTAAAGAAAAAAGTGGTCGTGGTTTTGAGGAAAAATATCGCCGAATTTCAATTCGTGGAATTACAGATTGGAACAGTTCTTTAAGAATTGAGACCGTAATGAATTTGCCAATCGAAATTGAATTGACAAGTACGATTTCAGCTCACTGTGAGCCATCCGAATTAGGAAAAAGAATTTTAAAAATTTTTCGTTCGGAAATAACTGAAAGGAAATAAAAAACGTTTTACAACAACGTGTATAATTCATTGCTCAGTTGGTTAAGACGAGGAAAAATTCTCATATAAATTACTATCTTAGTCTCAACGGAAAAATTCGAGCTTAACAGCTTGCGTTTTTCCCGCGGAACATCAGCCGCATACGCAAGCTGTAAAACCGCAACTAATCATACACAATTACGTTGTACGCAATTAAATTCTCGAATGAAAAAATTAATTTCTTTACTTATAATTGTTTTAATTAGTTGTGATTTCGTATTGGCTCAAAATAAAATGACTAAAATAAAATTATCAGATTTTGAGTTTACAAGTCCTTATTACAAAAGGGATATTTTCAAGAAAAAAGAGATTTATGAATATTTATTAAAGCAAGATCGAAAAAACCGAAAAATTAGGGAGAAATTGTCCAATTTTTGTAGTGAAAGTAAGAGGAAAAAAAATGAGGATTTTACCGAAAAGAGACTCAAGACCAAGAATGATTCAATCATTTCGGTATTGAATTCCTTGGGTGGTTTAATTTTTTGTGTTACGGAAATTAATAATGTAGGCGATATTTATTACTCTGTCACGCATGCTAGTAACATGAATATCATAATTGATAATGGTGTTTTAAGAAGAAATTAAATGTAAAAAAAACTGCGTACAACACCGTGTATAATTCATTGCTCTTTGATGGCTAAGACAAGGAAAAAATCTCACATAATTCACTATCTTTAAAACTCGGAAAGAATTGCTGGCTCAGCCTTGCACTTCTTTTCCCGCGGAATTTTCGCCGTAAACGGCTCATCCAAGCGCAAAGCGCTTCGGCTGAAATTCCGCAACAAATCATACACAATTACGTTAGCAACAATAGTGCAATACCGAAAATAAAGCTGGTCAGGAAAC
>NZ_JBRJGE010000016.1:0-6104 GCF_052983595.1 Psychroserpens sp. BH13MA-6
TACCTCATAATCCGTCACAGCTGTTAATCCTCCAACTGTATAAGGATTGTCTGTCGTTGAATCTCCCGATCCTACTGGCTCACCTGTACCAATCGGCTGTACCGCAACCTCCCAAGTACCCTCTGAACCACCTGCTGTCCAAGATATATCAGCGCCTGTGGAAGTAATGTTACTTACTGTAAGACCTGTTGGAAAATTACAGGTAGAGTTATAAACTTGTACATTATCCACTAACCAATACCATGCCCAATCATTCCCATCATTATAGACAAATCGTACTTGCATGTTTGCATTTGAGTATGCAGTAATATCAATATGTTGTTGATCTGGAGCATTGAAAGCACCAATATCTGCAGTTTGATTTAGTACTTCAATCCAATTGGTACCATCAAATACTTCTACAATAGCAGAATCTGCTCCAATATTATTATAAAATTGATCGAAATCTAAGAATAGTGCGATCGCTCCTGTTGTATCAAAAACAGGAGATGTTAACGTTTCTATTAATTCAACCCCATTACCATTGGAATCACTGTCAACAATAGCACAATTAGTACCGTCTAGGCTGTTTCCACCGCCTTGTTGACCAGAAATCCATGAATCTCCTGTGGCTGCACCAGCATCAGTAATGGTCCAAGTAGCAGGAATTTCAGTATCAAAGTTTTCTTGTAAATACGTTTGCGCATTAACCATCGAACCGGTTATTAGGAGCGCAATAATTAAGATAATTTTTTTCATTTGTATCGGTTGTTTTTTAACTTTTCTTCTACATAATATATTGAGCAATCTTTGCTTAAAAACCATAAAAGCCCTGCTTGATTAGGTCAGGGCTATATTTAGGTTCGTTATCATATGTTTTTAATTAATTATTGAGCTTGTGGACCTCCACTAACAATTTTGAACTCAGATCGTCTGTTCATTTGATGTTCTTCATCTGTGCAATTCGAACCACAATCAACTTTTGGTTCGTTCTCACCTTTACCCATTCCTGATATTCTTGACTTATCAATACCTTTTGAAATCACGTATTGAACAGTTGTTTTTGCTCTTCTATCTGAAAGTTTTTCGTTATATGAATTACTTCCTCTACTATCCGTATGCGAGGTAACATCTATGACTAAATCAGGATATTTTGTCATAATTTGAACCAGTTTATCTAATTCGAAAGCAGCCTGTGCGGTGATGTTTGATTTATCAAAATCAAAATAAATTGGATCTAAATTAATCATTTCAGGTCCTACAATTTCTTCAATTGGATCTAGCATGATACTAACCTCTTCTTCTTCCTCTTCAGAAGCACTTACAGTCATTTTTTGACTTTCATAGCCATCCATTACCACTTCCAGTTCCGATTCTTTACCACATTCAACAATAAACTCAACCGTACCATCTGAATCAGTGACTTTAGTCAACACTTTATTGCCTTGATCATCATACATGGTTACAGAAGCCGCATTAATAGGCTCTCCTGTTTTTGAGTCAGTAACCGTACCTGTAATCAATACATCACAAAGTGGTTGTAATTTTTTAATCGCATAAATGTCATCACTCCCAAGACCACCTTCTCTATTGGAAGATACAAATCCTTCTTCAGTTTCTTCATCCAAATGAAATGCAAAATCATCTGCATTACTATTGATTGGAATTCCGACGTTACGAATAGGTGCCATTTTCCCATCGATCTCTTTTGTGTAAAACACATCCAAGTTTCCAAGTCCTAAATGACCATTGGAAGAGAAGTATAAGGTGTTATTACTACTGATATAAGGAAACATTTCTTGTCCTTGTGTGTTGACTTTTTGACCTAAGTTAACAGGATCTCCTAAGGAACCATCGTCATTGATGTCAGCCTTGTAAATATCAAACAAACCGTATCCTCCTGGCATATCAGAAGCAAAATACAAGGTTTTACCATCAGGGCTTACAGACGGATTTTTAACTGAATAGTTCTCACTGTTAAGGGAGAATCCTTCCACATTGCTCCATTCTGAGCCAGATTTAGTTGCTTTAAACAAATGCAACAAACTGTATCTAATTTTTGTAATTGAATCCTTTTCAAATTCTTTCTCAAAAAAGCTCTCTCTTGAAAAATACATCGTGTTCCCATCTGGGGAGAAGGACACAACACCTTCATGAAATTTCGTGTTGACTTTATCTTCAACTAAATTAGCCGCTTGATAAGTACCGTCATCATTCTTCGTCAATTCATAAATATCCAAAAATGGTTCTTCATTCCAACCATATGTTCTTCTGGATGTGTTTCTCGCAGACGTAATATATAATTTACCATCTTGTAGTGTTCCTCCAAAATCTGAATATTTCGAATTAAAACCTAAGTTTTGAATATTGAATTTTTTACCTTTTTCTAATATTTTAGGCAAATAATCTGGATTTTCATTAAACGCAATCGCACGGTCATCACTTGGTCTCATAGATGCAAATTTCGCCATTTGCGTGTTTGATTCTTCATACTTACCATTGGCCTTTAGCATTTGTGAGTATTTAAAAATCATTTCTGGATCATCAGAGCTTTCTAATGCCTTTGCATACCAGCGCTCTGCTTCTACTGTATTAAATACATTGTAATATGATTCAGCCAGTTGACTGTAAACATAAGTATTGGCTTTGCCATCCTCAACTAACTCAGCATATTCTTCAGCAGCTTCAACAAATTCATATCTATTAAAATGCTTATCTGCTTTTTTTGTATCGTTATTTTGAGCAATTAAGCTGAAACTACTTAATGCTGCTATTGTAAAAAGTGTCAATAATTTTTTCATAATGTTTTAGCTTAATTGTTTAGAAGTATCTAGGTGAACGTGAAACTTTCTTCGGAAAGTTTAAATCAAATAACAATAAAAATTCGTGAGACGCTGGAGCGTACTTTTTAATATCTGAAGTAACACTATCATAAGCGTATCCAATTCTAACAGAAGGTGTGATTGCAAAATTCACCAACCCAGAGAACGAATCATCCAATCGATACGACGCGCCAATTTCGAATTTTTCATAGAACAATGCATTTAAGTTAACGTCAAATGATGTAGGTGCACTAAAAGCTGACTTCACCAAAAATGACGGTTTTAATTTTGCGTTATCTGAGAGTTCGAAAACGTAACCACCCGTTACAAAATAATGAGAGTCTTCAGATCCTATCTTATTGCCGTTAGCATCTAAATGAACAGAATTCAATATATTAGGAACAGAAGCTGCCAAATAGTAATTATCGGTGTAGTAAAAAAAGCCTGCACCAATATTTGGTGTAGTGGTATTAATATTCTGAAAAAATGGATCATTTGGATCTATTAAATCAATGTCGGCTAATCCAATATCATGGAAAGTAGCTCCAGCTTTTACACCAAACGCAAGTCTATGTTCTCCACCTAATTTTAATGTATAGGAGAAATCTGCATACGCATTGGTTTCTTTTATAGGTCCTACTTCATCCGAAATTATGGAAAGTCCTAATCCTACTTTTTCACCAACAGGTAGATGTCCAAAAAAGGTTCCTGTTTTCGGAGCTCCTTCAATACCTGTCCATTGCGTACGATACAGCAATCCAAACGACAAGTTCTCTTTAGAGCCTGCATAAGCTGGATTGATGACATTCATATTATACATGTACTGTGTATACTGTGGATCTTGCTGTCCATACACCTGTGTTGCTATGAGCAATACAATAATGATATAAAATTTTTTCATTTGTTAGTTATTTGATTTAGTTGTTTTTGGTCGAATTCAATTAATTCTTATTGTTTTTACGTTGATTATTTAAGTCTTTGAATGTATACCCAAGCGGCTCTTTGTTTTCCGTTGTCATAATTCATGGTGTAGAAATATGTTCCAACAGGGAGCTCTTCTCCGTCATTAGATTGCCCATGCCACTCATTCGTATAGTTCTCTTTAGAGTATACAAGAGTTCCATTTCTATTAAAAATTTCCAATTTACTTACATTATAGCTACTCAAATCGAAAATATCATTCATACCATCACCATTTGGTGATATACCTTGAGGTATGACACAGCTTTCTAATTCTATTACTGTTTGTGCAGTAATGCTTGAACACTGTGAACCATTATTATAAGTCACTTCAATTTCATAAAGTCCTGCTTCTAAGACTGGTAATGTTAAGCCATTTTCTCCTGCAATCACACCGCCATCGCGATACCAAACAATGGTCACATCAGACAACGAATAATTGTTAGGTGTTGCTGTAATCTCAATTGGTACTGTTGCGTTAGGACAAACTTCGTAATCAAAGTCTGTAGAAAAAGTTGTACTAGGTAGTGGTGTAACAATTAAATCAAAGGCGACAGTTGAATAACAATCAAACGCAATATTACTTTCTACTCTCGCGTAGATCGTTTGACTTGTACTACTATATAGTACAGACGTATCAATGGCTCCAACACCTGCCTCAGCATCTGCTTCGGTTTCATAATAACTCACTGAAAAATCTGTAGCACTTTGACCATCTAAGATATTGGCATCATGTCCAGCCAAATCGAATAGCGCAACACCATCGGTATCATCATCACAAACTTCTAGAGGAACACTTGCTGCAGTTGGTGTTGGACCTGAAATAATTAAGTCAAAACTGGTAGTTGCGAAGCAAAACTCTGCGTTAGCATCTTCAATTCTCACATATATCGTTTGTGGATTAGAAATATTCGTATAAGGCGAAGTCAATGCGCCAGTATCAGCCTGAGCATCTGCAAGGGTCAAATGATAGGTCACATTAAAATCTGCAGGTAATTGAGAACCTAGAACACCATCCGTTTGCATTTCTAAATCAAAATCCTCTATATTATCTGCTGAAATATCATCACACGTAATAATATCTGGAACCGCATTAGCAACAGGCTCTTGTCCAAACACTAAGGTAATAGTATCTTGTGCCTGCGCATCACATTGTTCGTCATATGCAATTACGGTGTACGTACTAGAACCAGTCACCGTTAATGTTGGACCAGTTTCACCATCAATAATAAAGCCATCATCATACCACTCATAAGTATCTGCAAATGGTGATACAGCATTTAACGTATAATCTGGGAATCCACAAAAGTTTTGGTCAGGACCTAAATCTACTTCAATTTCTGCCGTGATATTTCCATCATTTGGACCACCAGCATTAGTTTGACTAATAGAAATTGTACCAGGATCATCAGAAAAGTTTGTTACCAAAAGGATATAAATTTCTCCCGTGAGTGCATTATCTATTGTTAAGTTTTCTGTCGCTGACGCAGAATAACTACAATCGGCAATATTTCCAAAAGGATAGAAATCAGGACTAGAAGTATTATTAGGACAATCACCTCCAGGGTTAGGACAGCCTAAATCTAGATTTCCACAAGCTGATTCTAAATCTGCGAATGGTCCCCAAAGTACAAAGTCAACGTCTAATCCATTACCAGCATCATCCACCTGATTAATCTGAATTTCAATCAACCCAGGATCTCCAATTTGAATAATGTTCCATGTAGGATTTGGAGCAGAAAATAGACAAGCAATATCTGTAGGATCAGGTATACCAACAATGTTAGATGTTGTTAAGGCACCACCTGCTTCTGCACAAAAGTTTTCTGCATTCTCACAAATAATGTTAGTTGGTGCTTCCTTAATACATAGATCAAAAGTGGTTGTTTCTGGGTTATTTCCTCCTGAAAATACTCTAATATAATAGGTGTTACCAATTACCAACGGCGGTGTCACACTAGCTGTACCGTCTGTACATTCTAATTCAACCAAACCGTCACATGTACCTTCATATAACGCATGGTCTGTATTAAATCCACCACCAGCAATATTTACTAATGAAATCAATTGCACTTCACTTAAAGCTGTAAATTCAAACCAAACATCATCGTCTGGGTTTCCACCACAGGATCCACTAGGAACACCGGAATCCGTAGCTTCAATAAGACTACCTGGTGTTGTTAAGTCACATGATTGATCATCGTTAACAACAGCAACCGTTGCATTACACGGATTGTCATTTTCAGGTGGACAAGCCAATAGTTGTATCGGGCTACTATTAATCACACAATTCACATCTTGGTCATTGCTCACAGTCACTACAACATCTACTAAAAATGGGAA
>NZ_JBRJGE010000017.1:0-5857 GCF_052983595.1 Psychroserpens sp. BH13MA-6
GAATTTTTCTTACATTTATTAAAATATAAATCGGAAAATCAGTTCGCGCAGCGCACGTTTTCCCTCGGAAATCCAGCCGCAGGCGTGCGCTGCATTCCCGCAACAAACCATACACAATTACGTTAGCAACAATAGTGCAATACCGAAATTAAAGCTGGTCAGGAAACTTTCTGAATAGACCTCAGCACTTTGGATTCTTCTAAAACTATAACTCTGAAAATGATATTCATTTCTTAAACTAGGTTGCAACCTAAATGCGATTTGATTCGTTATGTGTTTGAAAAAGTAGCGGATTCTTGGGCTTGTCAGCTAAATGGGTTTCTGTGCATTCTGATTCGGTTGCAATGCGGAATATTCCGCAGCTTTGTGGTTTACCTATGACCTCTTCTGCCCTACAGTAGCTAACAACGTGTATAATCCATGCTCTACTCTAGCTTCAGTTTTAATTCTTATATTTAAACTTTAAAATCGTGATGACTGAAAATAACGATCATTTCCAATCGCACGATATCATACACAATTACGTTGTGAGCAAGCTAAAAAACCCATCGCCTGAAATCAATATTAGAAAATAGAATCAAAGCATTTGTAGTTGATTATATGATCATTGGAACAATCGGATTTCTGATTGTTGCTTCGACTGATAATCTATTTCTGGCAATGATGATTGTCTATCCAATCGCTATGAATAAGGACTTTCTAAATGGAAAAAGTATCGGAAAAAGACTTTTCGGAATTCAAGTTAAAAATCTTAAAAATGAAAAAGCGTCTGAATGGCAAAGCTCTTTACGGAATTTTTTACCAATTATCCCAATCGATTTGATGTTTACATTTGTAAGTCCATCACGCAGAATTGGAGACCGAATTGCGAAAACTAAAATCGGTATTGAAACAGAACAAAATTTAAAAACATTAGGTTCGGAATTAAAAAAATACCGAATTAATAAAGAACTGATATTCGGAGTAATTTTTGGAATTGCCAATATTTACGGACTTCTATGGTTATATGGAATTATATTAAAGTGAAAAAAAAGCCAGCTCACAACAACGTGTATAATTCATTGCTGTATGATGGCTGAGACGAGGAAAAATTCTCATATAATTCACTATCTTTAAAACTCGGAAAGAATTGCTGGCTCAGCCTTGCACTTCTTTTCCAGCGGAATTTTATTCATGTCATATCTATTTTATATTTTGGTATTCATGAATCCTGTGGATTTCGCCGTAAACGGCTCATCCAAGCGCAAAGCGCTTCGGCTGAAATTCCGCAACAAATCATACACAATTACGTTGTAAACAATGCTAAAGAAACTACTATTAATCATATTATCACTTTCAATTTTTAATTCTTACTGNGTAAACAATGCTAAAGAAACTACTATTAATCATATTATCACTTTCAATTTTTAATTCTTACTGTCAAGAAATGGAGAATACATATTTTACTTGGAACGACTTCGTTAATAATTTTGGAAAAGAAATGGTTTCAGCCGAAGACGTTTATGGGAATATGAAAAAGAACGGTTTGACCGACTTCGCATATGCTAAATTTGATTTTCACTTCTTATCAGATACAAAAGAAAAGCTGGAAAAGTTAAACGAATATCTGAAATCAAATTACGGTTACTCATTTGAGGAATATACAACTTGGGAAGGAAGTTTTGAATTAAGAGGTAAAACCGATTTATTTCCTATAACTAAAGAGAATTTATTGTATTGGGCTTTAGATATGGCAAAAAGAGGATATGAATTTGATTGTAAACTTGACGCTTACGGAGCCTTAATTGACAAAGAACCTGAATTACCAGATTTTGACAAGTCAAAAGAGGATTACTACTTCAATAAAGCAATTGACTTATATAATTCTAATGACTTGAGTGGTGCAATAGCCAATTGGACTATTGTATTGGAAATTAATCCAAAGGACCCGAATTCTTATTATTCAAGAGCAATAGTAAAAAATGAATTTTATACTTGGAAATCATCAATAGGTGACTATGATAAAGCAATCGAAATTGCACCTGATTTTATTGATGCAATAGTAAATCGCGGAACAGTAAAAGACGAAAATGGCGATTATGAAGGTGCTCTTGCCGATTATCAAAAGGCATTGGAATTAAAACCAAATGATGCTATGACTTATTTCAACATTGGTAATACGAAATATAATCAAGATAAAAAATCAGAGGCTTGTGTGAATTGGAAAAAAGCAAAGGAATTAGGTGTTGAATATGCACAAGAACGAATTGAACAGCATTGTGAATAGAATAAAAGCACAGTTTACAACAACGTGTATAGCTCATTGCGGCTGAATTCCTAATCGGAATTCATTGCAATTTGCTATCTTTCGGTTACGGCGGAAAATCATAGCTGATTTTCCGCAACGAGCCATACACAAAACCGTTGTGCTTCATTTAATTCAAACACTAGTCAATGGCAAAAATCTTTAGAAAAATAAGACAGAATATGATTAAGGATAAAAAGGTCATTAATTATCTTCTTTATGCTATTGGAGAAATTATACTCGTCGTTATTGGAATTTTAATTGCGTTAAGTATCAATAATTCAAATGAATTAAGAAAAACACAAGAGACAGAGAAAGTCTATCTTAAAGAAATAAAGAGTGATCTAATTCAAGATACCTTATTGTTGTCTCAAGTCATTCAAGATCACAAATGGCGAATTGCTCAAATAATGTCTCAAGACTCTACTATTGACTTCATTTTTGAAGAAATTATTGGTGAGCTTCCTAAAGTAGCCGGAGTATCTGAATTAGAATATATTTTTTTTACAGATAGAAAATTTCGACCAAAAATTGGAACTTATAATTCAATGATATCTGAAGGAAAATCAAACATTATAAGCAATCGGGAGCTATTTAATACTATTCAAAATATCTATGAATTAGAAGCCCAAAATATCATCAATATCGGAGAGGATGTATTGGATCGTTCTAATGAATTACGAAATAAATATGCGTATGAAATAAAATATGGTGATTTTGGCTCACCAATTACAATTACTGACAAACAGATATTAGCCGATATTTATATTTCATCAAGACAACTTAATTATTATACAAGGCAATCAGTTTTATTAAAAAAGAGGATAACAGAATTAATCGAGCAAATAGATATTGAATACCAATCTTTAGAAAAGAATAACCAAAGCTAACTTATGACATATATATTTCTGTGCTTGTCATCCACTTTTAGTAATTGTAACAAATTTGAAACTTCCACGTCCTATTGTTCTAAACAATATAAATGAAAAATCAAATTCTACTATTACTTGCATTAGTATTATTTAGTGCCTGTAACAACTCAACTAAATCGAATACAACTAATCAGCCAACTCTAAATGATTATCAGCTTGGTGAGAAATGGGTCTGGAAATATAAAGGGGTGACTACTGAAGGAGAAGTACGCTCTGATGGAACAGATACACGAGAAATAGTAAGTTTTGACGGAGTCCTAGGTATGACTATTGGAAAAGATACTATTCCCGTTACAGAAATCGTTAAACCAGATGTAAGTGAAACACCGAAGTACGACTGGCCTCTTGAAGTAGGCAAAAAATGGAAATATGAAAACAGTTGGACAAGTCAAGATGGAACTACTGGGAACCAAAGTCAGAATGCCGAAGTACTATCATACCAAGAAGAAACTGTAGAAGCAGGAACCTTTATGGCTTACACAATTAAATACTCTGGAAAAACGACTAATTCCAGAGGATATAACGCAAATGAAACAGAAGTTTGGTTATATGCACCTGCTGTAAAAAACTTCATTAAACTTACTCAAAATCAAGGTGATTTTCATTACGTGGAGGAATTAATCGAATATTCAAAGCCACAATAAATAAACGAAAGCACAACAACGTGTATAATTAATTGCTCAGTTGGTTAAGACAAGGAATTTCTCCTACAAATTACTATCTTAGTCTTAACGGAAAAATTTGAGCCCAACAGCTTGCGTCTTTCCCGCGGAACATCAGCCGCAAACGCTAGCTGTAAATCCGCAACTAATCATACACAATTACGTTACAAACAATTTTAACCTAACTATACGAAATGAAAAAACTGAATTTACTGCTTGGACTTTTAATCGGATTAACGATTTTATCTTGTTCTTCTGATAATAATGATTCAAACTCAAATGAACCTACAATTATTGGAGAATGGGTTTTGGTCAATCAAATCTACGATGGACAAAATGAAAATTTATCGGATTGTGAATTACAAGAAACTCTGACTTTCAATTCAAATGGAACTTTGATTTCATATTATACTGATAATGACCCTTGCGAATTTTTTACAGACAATCAACAATATGAGTTAAATGGAAGTGAACTAAAAATTATTTTCGGTCAAAATTCGGATTTTAGATATAATGTTTTAGATCTGACAGCAACTGAATTGAGTATTGAAAACTTCTATAGAAATGGTGAAACTCTTGAAGAAAACAATAGAACAACATACGAATATGAAAAAGTGGAATAAAAACTGTTTGTAACACCGTGTATAATTCATTGCGGTAGGTTGGTTAAGACAAGGAAAAATTCTCACATAATTTACTATCTTTAAAACTCGGAAAGAATTGCTGGTTCAACCTCGCACTTTTTTTCCAGCGGAATTTTCGCCGTAAACGGCTCTTCCAAGCGCAAAGCGCTTCGGCTGAAATTCCGCAACAAATCATACACAATTACGTTAGCACCAATTTGAGAACGACAATGAGAAAAGCAATATTTTTATTTTTGATTTTAATAGTCTTTTCTTGCCAAAGTAAGAAATCTGAAAAAACGCTAAATGCGGAATTGAATACTGAAACGGAAATTATCAAACCTGAAAATTTAGTGCTTAACGATACAGTTGTCTATTTAAGCGGAGATAATGACTTGGCTCTTATAAAACTGACTTTAATTCCGAATGGAACTTTTGAATTTTATATGAGTATTTATCCTGAACCAATGCAAGACGCTGAACCTGAATCTGACATAATAAACTCGAACGGAATTTGGAGCGGAAATGAAAAAACCGTATTGCTGAACTTTGCGGAACGAAAAAAAAACACGCTGAATTTAAATGACCTTTTTGACTCAAACTATAAAGTAGGAAATGAATTTAAAGTTATTAATCAAAATACGGTTGAGATTGACTATTCTTTGGACAAATTAAATATTTGGGGAATTAGTTGCCATAAATCGAAAAAATAAAACTGGTGCTAACAACGTGTATAATCCATGCTTTACTCTAGCTTCAGTTTTAATTCTTATATTTAAATTTTAGAATCGTAACGACGGAAAATAACGATCGTTTCCAATCGCACGATATCATACACAATTACGTTAGCAACAATAGTGCATTACCGAAAATAAAGCTGGTCAGGAAACTTTCTGAATAGACCTCAGCACTTCGGATTCTTCTAAAACTATTACTCTGAAAATGATGCTCATTTCTTGAACCGGGTTGCAACCTAAATGCGATTTTATTCGTGTGTGTTTGGAAACGTAGCGGATTCTTGGGCTTTTCAGCCAAATTGTTTTCTGTGCATTCTGATTCGGTTGCAATGCGGAATATTCCGCAGCTTTGTGGTTTGCCTATGACCTCTTCTGCCCTACAGTAGCTAACAACGTGTATAATTCATGCTCTACTCTAGCTTCAGTTTTAATTCTTATATTTAAACTTTAGAATCGTAACGACGGAAAATAACGATCATTTCCAATCGCACGATATCATACACAATTACGTTGGCAGTAATATGAACAATAACAAATCTACCGAATGAAATCATTCAGCAAGGCCTTTCTAATTCTGATGCTATTGTACAGTTGTAAAAACAACGACAATAATTATTTA
>NZ_JBRJGE010000018.1:2500-5490 GCF_052983595.1 Psychroserpens sp. BH13MA-6
AAGGGCTCCGACCGCTTGTAAGCGTATGGTTTCAGGATCTTTTTCACTCCTTTATTCAAGGTTCTTTTCACCTTTCCCTCACGGTACTAGTTCACTATCGGTCTCTCAGGAGTATTTAGCCTTAACGGATGGTCCCGCCAGTTTCATACAGGGTTACACGTGCCCCGCACTACTCAGGATACCACTATCAATAACGCTCTTTGCCTATACGGGACTATCACCCTCTATGGTCGCTCTTTCCAAAGCGTTCTAGTTCATTACGCATCAAATATCGTGGTCCTACAACCCCAGCATTGCCGTAACAATACTGGTTTGGGCTAATCCGAGTTCGCTCGCCGCTACTATCGGAATCACTTTTGTTTTCTTCTCCTCCGGGTACTTAGATGTTTCAGTTCTCCGGGTTCGCCTCCTTTCGGATAACATATCTTCAATATGCTGGGTTGCCCCATTCGGATATCTGCGGATCGATCTGTATGTGCCAGTCCCCGCAGCTTTTCGCAGCTTATCACGTCCTTCATCGCCTCTGAGAGCCTAGGCATTCCCCATACGCTCTTATGTAGCTTATTGTACTTTTTGTCTTTTTAATGAGTTTACAATTAGTTAAAGGCTCGTAACCTTAACTAATTGCGATTCTGTATAGCAAATTAATGCCATACTATTTTTATGTATCTTTTTCAATATGTCAATGAACTTCTTTCCGAATAAATCGGAACTGTGGAGAATACCGGAGTCGAACCGGTGACCTCCTGCGTGCAAGGCAGGCGCTCTAGCCAGCTGAGCTAATTCCCCAATTACTAGTAGTTAGTAATTAGTAGTTAGTAGTCAGTACAACTACCACTCAACTTCTAGAATTTCCTTTATAATATTATAGTCAGTAGTCTCAGGCAGACTCGAACTGCCGACCTCTACATTATCAGTGTAGCGCTCTAACCAGCTGAGCTATGAGACTCTACTATAATAGATCATTTAAATTAACAGCAAAAGAACAGACAATTTATTTCTAAATACCTCTGATTGGTCGTCTTTCTCTAGAAAGGAGGTGTTCCAGCCGCACCTTCCGGTACGGCTACCTTGTTACGACTTAGCCCTAGTTACTAATTTTACCCTAGGCCGCTCCTTGCGGTGACGGACTTCAGGCACTCCCAGCTTCCATGGCTTGACGGGCGGTGTGTACAAGGCCCGGGAACGTATTCACCGCATCATGGCTGATATGCGATTACTAGCGATTCCAGCTTCACGGAGTCGAGTTGCAGACTCCGATCCGAACTGTGATAGGTTTTATAGATTCGCTCCTGCTCACGCAGTGGCTGCTCTCTGTACCTACCATTGTAGCACGTGTGTAGCCCAGGACGTAAGGGCCGTGATGATTTGACGTCATCCCCACCTTCCTCGCGGTTTGCACCGGCAGTCTTGCTAGAGTTCCCGACATTACTCGCTGGCAACTAACAACAGGGGTTGCGCTCGTTATAGGACTTAACCTGACACCTCACGGCACGAGCTGACGACAACCATGCAGCACCTTGTAAAGTGTCCGAAGAAAAAGCTATCTCTAGCCCTGTCACTCTACATTTAAGCCCTGGTAAGGTTCCTCGCGTATCATCGAATTAAACCACATGCTCCACCGCTTGTGCGGGCCCCCGTCAATTCCTTTGAGTTTCATTCTTGCGAACGTACTCCCCAGGTGGGTCACTTATCACTTTCGCTTAGCCACTCAAACCGAAGTCCGAACAGCTAGTGACCATCGTTTACGGCGTGGACTACCAGGGTATCTAATCCTGTTCGCTCCCCACGCTTTCGTCCATCAGTGTCAGTTAATTGTTAGTAATCTGCCTTCGCAATTGGTATTCTATGTAATATCTATGCATTTCACCGCTACACTACATATTCTAACTACTTCACAATAACTCAAGATAACCAGTATCAAAGGCAATTCTACAGTTGAGCTGCAGACTTTCACCCCTGACTTAATTATCCACCTACGGACCCTTTAAACCCAATGATTCCGGATAACGCTTGGATCCTCCGTATTACCGCGGCTGCTGGCACGGAGTTAGCCGATCCTTATTCTTACGGTACCGTCAAGCCCCCTCACGAGGAGGTGTTTCTTCCCGTATAAAAGCAGTTTACAACCCATAGGGCAGTCTTCCTGCACGCGGCATGGCTGGATCAGAGTTGCCTCCATTGTCCAATATTCCTCACTGCTGCCTCCCGTAGGAGTCTGGTCCGTGTCTCAGTACCAGTGTGGGGGATCCCCCTCTCAGGGCCCCTATCTATCGTTGCCATGGTGTGCCGTTACCACACCATCTAGCTAATAGAACGCATACCCATCTCTTACCACCGAAGCTTTAAAGTGTCTGTGATGCCACAGTCACTTACTATAGGGTATTAATCTTCATTTCTAAAGGCTATCCCCCTGTAAAAGGTAGGTTGTATACGCGTTACGCACCCGTGCGCCACTCGTCATCTGGTTGCAAGCAACCAATGTTACCGTTCGACTTGCATGTGTTAGGCCTGCCGCTAGCGTTCATCCTGAGCCAGGATCAAACTCTTCATCGTTAATCTTTTAGCCTTACGACTGTTTCTTAACTTCCAATCGGAATTATTCGATATTTGTACTCAAAATGGTCTATTCTTTTGTTTGAAAAATGCCGTCGCCGACATCTTCCTTACGCTGTCAATTCAATATGTTAATGAACTTTTTTTCTCTTTCCTTAAACGCTTTAACGCTTAAGCGGGTGCAAATATAAAACCCTTTTTTTATTCCTACAACACTATCTGTACTTTTTTTTCGAAAAATTTATCCCGATAACTCAATACTTACTTTCTCGTAGAACTTAAACCAAACATCATCCGTTTAGCGGGTGCAAATATACAACCCTTTTTTTCTTACAACCAAAACTTTTTTGCTCTTTTTTTTCCCCTTTTTAATATCACACAACTACAAACCCTTATTTACAGTACTTTACAACCTAAACTATAAAAAGAAATTC
>NZ_JBRJGE010000019.1:0-5057 GCF_052983595.1 Psychroserpens sp. BH13MA-6
TTCCTACAAATTACTATCTTAGTCTCAACGGAAAAATTTGAGCTAAACAGCTTGCGTCTTTCCCGCGGAACATCAGCTGCATACGCAAGCTGTAAAACCGCAACAAATCATACACAATTACGTTGGGCAAAATACTTTCGGACTCAATCGGATAAATAATAAATGAAAAAGTACATCTTATTTCTTTTTTTTCTCTTTTTAGCATTTTCATGTGAAAAACGAGAATGTGATGGAAAAACAATTGAGATTGAGTTAATTAACAAAGCGGAATATTATTTTCAAGGAGTGAAAACGAGAAAGATTAATAATCATGTTATTATATCTACAATCGAAACCTATCTTGATGGACTAAATAAAGACATTTCGAACAAAGTATTTGTCAACTCAAATTTCGGCTATATTCAAGCCAATATATCAGCGGAAAAATGTAAGAACTATAAATCTTTCGATATTATTTTCACTGAATCTTTTGGTGAGATAATTCGTTTTAACAAGGACAATGACAACGCTTCGGAATATTATCGGAATGAGGAATTTGTAAAATTCTGTAAAAGCATTCTCAATATGTCAGATAAAAATATTCGACAATAGAAGTACATTGCCCAACACTGTGTATAATTCATTGCTGTAAGTGGTTAAGACGAGGAAAAAATCTCACATAAATTACTATCTTTAAAACTCGGAAATAATTGCTGGCTCAGCCTTGCACTTTTTTTCCCGCGGAATTTTATTCATGTCATATCTATTTTATATTTTGGTATTCATGAATCCTGTGGATTTCGCCGTGAACGGCTCATCCGAGCGCAAAGCGCTTCGGCTGAAATTCCGCAACAAATCATACACAATTACGTTGCCCACAATGCGAAAAAAATAAGAAATGAACGAATTAGTTGAATTTTTAAAACCATATGTAATCTATCTCTTTTTTGGATTCATTAGCTTATTGATATTATACATTCGAACATTCGTTCAGGAAAGTGCAAAAGTTAATGCCCTGAAACGAAAAAACAAGGAACTCGTTGAAGAAACAGAATCAATAAAAAAAGAACATCAATTAGATATTAGTAAAAGGCGTTATCAATACGAAAGCAAAAAAGAACAATACTTAGTTTTTTTTAAAATGCTAGATAAATTCACAAACGAAGCAACTCTAAAAAATCAATCTGAAATGATGCCAATATTGGAAGAATTCAATAAAAATTACCTTAATGCAGCCACGCAAGGAAATAAGAAAAAAGAAAATTTAGCTGTTACAGTTATGTCAAAAAAAATCCAAAAACTGACTTTCGATTCATATGCTGAATTAACAAAACTCAAACAAGAAACAAATACTATTCGTGTAATTGCAAGTGATCAAATTCTTGAAAAATTAGATTTAATGGAATTATCCTATGATAAATTAATGGAGCAATCTGACAAAATGATGTCTGATTTACCAAAACTAATGATGATTGGTAATCAAACTAAAATCAATGAACAACAAAAGGAACTTGAAATAAGTGGGAAAGTTATACAGAGTATTAAAGATGACATAATCAAATTAATGAGAAAAGAGCTTAATGAAATATAAGCACAGTGGGCAACACCGTGTATAATTCATTGCTACTGTTGGTTAAGAAGAAGATTTTTTCTTACTTTTAATCAAAACAAAAAAACTGAAAAATCTCGACCGCTCAGCTGTCGCGCTTTTTCTCCAACGGGATTTTCGCCGCACACGGCTCATCCAAACGCAAAAGCGCTCGGCTGAATTCCGCAACAAATCATACACAAACTCGTTACCCAACATTTATCAAAAAATGCTACGACAGATAAACATTGAGCTAATCAACAGAATTAGAAAACCAACAGAAGGCAATCGAATTTTGAATGGAATTAGAAATATTTTAATGTTTATTCTTTACCCAATAATCTTAGTTGTTGGAATTATAATTTTGGTCTTTGTTGGAGTATTTGCCTATTTTCAAAGACTTTTTTCCAAAACAGAAAATGAAATGGAATTACAAACTCAATCAACGGATATTGAGCAATGGAACATTTTAACAAATTTTAGCGGAGTAAATATTTATCAAAAATATGTTAGCGAAATTCGATTTGGACAAGCATATTGGGAACTAAAAAGCGAACCGAGAATTCCCTTTTTAGAAAACAAATTCTTTGGAGATTGGTTTTTCACTTATTCCAACGGAATCTTACTTCAACAATGGAATTCAACTGAAAAGCCAAACACTAATCTGATTTACATCGGAATTAACAATCTGGAAGCGCTAGTTTTAGAAAAAAACATTCCTTCCGTAATTTGGAAAATAGTAGAAACGAAAGATAAAACCCTTGAACTGAATTGTGACACTGGAAAAGACGTTTTAACTTATAAAATAGAAATAAAAAACGTTGGGTAAGAATACAATATGAATTCAAGACTAAAGTACATACTTACTAAAATATTTTATTATATATATGCTTTTTTATATTTCACGTTCGCAATATCAATTCTGATGTTATTGGGTTACTTATTTGTTGATAAAACGATTAATTGGGATGGTGTTTTAATTCTTTATGGAATATTAATTCCAGCTTTGTTGATTTTTAGAATAATAAGCGGAAAACTAAAAAACGTTGGGTAACACCGTGTAAAGTTCATTGCTACTTGTGGTTAAGACAAGGAAAATTTCCCACAAATTGTTATCTTTAGCTAATCGGAAAGAAAAGTACAAGTTTCATCCTTGCGCTTTCCTTTCCAACGGAATTTTCGCCGTAAACGGCTCATCCTAGCGCCAAAGCGCAAGGCTGAAATTCCGCAACAAACCTTACACAAACACGTTGCCAGTAATTTTAAGTGAACTTGAAATTTACCTGTTTACTAATCCGAATGAACCATTCACTAATCCTCTGTTTTAATTTACTGAAGACAAATTTAAATTTGAACAGAAATTTAAGAATTGTGATAAAAACTACCATTACCTTTTTACTATTATCAGTTAGTTCAATTGTTTTCGGACAAAAATCGGATATAGAGAATTTGATTAATCAAGTTGCGACAAACGAAATTCCTGAGAATTTTAAGTACTATTATTTAGTTTCCAAAAGCATTGAACAAGAAAAAATTGATGATTCATTACAAAATTATCAAATCCGAGAATTGAAAATAGTTGACGAAGACTTTTCAGAAAGCTTCGTTAATATCCAGCCAAAAAAAGAAACAATAAATTGGAATAATTATACTCTGAATAAATCAAAAATCGTTTCTTACGAGTCTAATTATCACAATACATTGTCACCACCACAATCAAAAAAAATAAAATTTGTCAAATACAATATTGACCAAAACAAATATGACAGTCTTATTAAAAATAAAGAGCCATATACATTAATACTAAAAAAGAAATGGCACTGGAACAAAACCAGAATTTGGAAAAATAAACAACTTTATGCGGAATTTATTGAAAATTGGAAAATAGATGAGAAAAACAATCCAGAAGAATCAATTTATTATCATTTTTCTAAACCAATATTTTCAGAGAATCAAAGATATGCAATACTTACTTTTTTTAAACAAGGACGCTGTAAAGGAAATGGATTTACTGGACTATACAGAAATGACAACGGAATATGGAAAAAAGTAATTGAATTTAATCAAGTAGAATCCATTACTGTTTCGACACACATAAGATGTGAAGAAATAAGAATGGTTGAATATGAGTAAAAACTACTGGCAACACCGTGTATAATTCATTGCTAATGTTGGTTAAGCAGAAGAATTTTTCTTACTTTTAATCAAAACAAAAAAACTGAAAAATCACGACCGCTCAGCTGTCGCGCTTTTTCTCCAACGGAATTTTCGCCGTAAACGGCTCATCCAAACGCAAAAGCGCTTGGCTGAATTCCGCAACAAATCATACACAAACTCGTTGTGCTTAATTTGGCTCAATCTTTGTTGATTAAGTAAAATGACAAAAATTATTTCAATTTTACTGTTTTTTACTCTCTGTAATACTACATTCGGACAGAATAACTCAATAAATCAGTCGGATTTAATTGGCTGCTGGAAATACTACCCTGAAGAAAGTAAGTTTTTCCCTGACATGACAGTTTACAGACCTTGTGACTACGAACCCTTTCCTTCAAAAAGAGTTATTAAAGGTAGATTTAAAATGAATTTTAGAACTAATGGAGAATGCAGTTATCTGAAAATCGGAACGACTGATATAAATTTAATGAAACCTGGAAAATGGACATTCAATTCTTCAACAAATGAATTAGAAATTTTTGATTTGGAAATGAACTCAATTAGAAGGTTTAAAATTGTGAGACTGGAAAAGCAGTTACTCGGAATTAAAAAAAACTAAGCACAACAACGTGTAAAGTTAATTGCTACTTATGGGTAAGACAAGGAAAATTTCCCACAAATTGTTATCTTTAACTCATCGGAAAGAAAAGTACAAGTTTCACCCTTGCGCTTTCCTTTCCAACGGAATTTTCGCCGCTCGCGGCTCATCCTAGCGCAAAAGCGCAAGGCTGAAATTCCGCAACAAACCTTACACAAACTCGTTAGCAACAATAGTGCAATACCGAAATTAAAGCTGGTCAGGAAACTTTCTGAATAGACCTCAGCACTTCGGATTCTTCTAAAACTATTACTCTGAAAATAATGCTCATTTCTTAAACTGGGTTGCAACCTAAATGCGACTGTCATGGTTTTGTGTTTGGTGAATCAGCGGATTCTTGGGCTTGTCAGCCAAATTGGTTTCTGTGCATTCTGATTCGTTTGCAATGCGGAATATTCCGCAGCTTTGTGGTTTTACTGTGACCTCTTCTGCCCTACAGTAGCTAACAACGTGTATAATCCATGCTCTACTATAGCTTCAGTTTTAATTCTTATATTTAAACTTTAGAATCATAACGACTGAAAATAACGAGCGTTTCCAATCGCACGATATCATACACAATTACGTTGGCATAAATTTAAAACAATACATCTGAAATCAATATTTGGAATATTTACAAGTATCATTTTCTTATCCTTTTTTTCGGATTACGGAATAAAAACTTCTGATCTTAAA
>NZ_JBRJGE010000020.1:0-4225 GCF_052983595.1 Psychroserpens sp. BH13MA-6
AATTCACTATATTTAACCAAACGGAAAGAAATGTCCAGGCTCAGCCTCTCGCCTTTCTTTCCAGCGGAATTTTCGCCGCAAGCGGCTCATCCGAACGCAAAAGCGATCGGCTGAAATTCCGCAACTAATCATACACAATTACGTTGTGCTTCATACCGAAACCAAATAATGAACAACATAATTTTTATTGGAGGAATTCACGGAGTTGGTAAAGGAACCATCTGTAAAGAATTATGTCAATCATTTAAATTCGAGCATCTTTCTGCTAGTAAAGTCCTGAAATGGGAAGAGATTAGCGGTAAAAGAAACAAAAAAGTAAAAAACTTAAATACTACTCAAGACAGATTAATTTATGGCTTATCTCAAATTATTGAACCTGATAAAAAATACTTGCTTGATGGACATTTTTGTTTACTAAATTCTGACGGCAAACCAGAAAAAGTTCCTGAAAATACTTTTAAAAAAATTAATCCTAATGCAATAATTATTATAACTTGTGATGTGCAAACTATTTTAAGCAGATTAGAAAATCGGGACAGGATGAAATATTCTTTAAAGATTTTAGAAGACATGCAAAATTTAGAAATTAAGTTTGCTCAAGAAATCTCCCTAAGATTAAATATTCCCTTTTTTAATGTTAAAACAAGTGATGACAAATCACTTCAAGATTTTTTGAAAGTTTATGAGAGTTCTTATTGACACCAACATAATTATACATAGAGAAGCTAGTCGCATTCAAAACAAAGACATTGGATTACTTTTTAATTGGTTGGACAGATTAAAATATGAAAAATGTGTTCACCCTCTTTCTATCGAAGAAATTTCTGGTTACCAAGACAATGAAGTTGTCGAAACCATGAAAGTCAAAATTGACAATTATAATCTTCTTAAAACAGAATCCAAAGACAACGATACAATCCTAGAGCTCAGAAAAGCTGATAGAACTAAAAATGCTTCTATCGATACAAGTATTCTGAAAGAAGTTTACAATAATCGAGTAAAATATTTAATTACAGAAGATAGAGGAATTCATCATAAAGCAAAAATTTTAGGAATATCAGAAAGAGTTTTTAAAATTGATGATTTTTTAGAAAAATGTATTGCCGAAAATCCAGAGCTAAAGGATTACCAAGTACTTGCGGTTAAAACCGAATACTTTGGAAATATAAACCTAGAGGATAATTTTTTTGATTCATTTAAAGAAGACTATTCTGAATTTGAGAATTGGTTTAATAGTAAATCAGACAAATTATCATATGTCTGTATTACAGATGATAGTGTTAAGGCTTTCCTCTACCTAAAAATTGAAAAGGAAGGAGAAAACTATAGAGATATCTCACCAGCATTTAAATCAAAAAAAAGACTAAAAATAGGGACTCTTAAAGTTACTTCAACAGGATATAAACTGGGAGAACGATTTTTAAAAATAGTTTTTGACAATGCTATAGAAAACAAAGTTGATGAAATATATGTTACCATTTTTGACAAACGTGAAGAACAAAGAAGACTTATTTATCTACTTGAAGATTGGGGTTTTAAAGAATGGGGAATAAAACAAACTGAAAATGGAGACGAAAAAGTATATGTAAGAACTTTTGGTAAAAATTTACCGATAAACACAGATAACCCTAAAGAGACTTTTCCGTTTATATCTAGAAACACAGGGAAATACATTATAAAAATTGAGCCAGAATATCATAGAGAATTATTTCCAGATAGCGTAAATACTAGAGAAAGTAAAGAAGGCTTAATGGATAACGAACCACATCGAAATCGAATTGATAAAGTTTATATTTCTCATAACAAGGACAGGCATTTAAAAAAAGGAGATGTTATCCTTATCTATAGAATTGGAGAAACTAGTCCAAAAAGATTTTCAAGTACTATAACTTCTGTTTGCATTGTCGATGAAGTTTTCAATAAAATTGAGTCTTTTGAAGACTTTTACCAAATCTGTAATAGGAGAACTTTTATAACCAAACCTGAATTAGATAAAAATTGGTGGAATAAAATACCTAAGGTTAGACCTTTTGTAATCAGTCTACTCTATGCTCATTCTCTTCCTACACCAAAACCAACTTTAAATAATCTTATAGAATTAGGAATAATTAAGAGTGTTTTTGATATTCCAAGAGGATTCATTGAGATTAATAATGATCATTTCAATTCTTTAATTAAATTTGCTTACAGCACTAAATAAAATTATGAAGGTAATCTTATCAATAAAACCAGAATTTGCATTTAAAATATTCGAAGGGACCAAAAAGTTTGAGTTTAGGAGAGTATTATTTAAAAACAAAGACGTTAAGAATATTGTCGTTTATGCTTCTGCTCCAATTAGTAAAGTTATAGGAGAATTTGAAATCGATTCTATTTTTCAGCAAGATTTAAATACTCTTTGGAGTAAGACCTCAGAATTTTCAGGAATAACTCAAGATTATTACGCAGATTATTTCGAGGGCAAAAATGAAGGCTATGCGATTAAAGTTAAGAATCCAAAGATGTATGAAAATCAATTATGCATTAAAGAATCTTTTGGATTGAACCCTCCACAATCATTTGCATATTTAAGATAGAAAGGTACGAAAGCACAACAACGTGTATAGTTAATTGCTAGTTTGTGTGTACTCGGAAAATCCTGCGGATTTTACTTTGGTTCGGTTTCTTTTGCTAACTTAGTTCCAGCCAACGCAACAAACCATACACGAAGACGTTGTAGCACATTAGACCAAACCAAAAACGAATGAATAAAACTACAGTATTATTACTACTATTGACAATAGGAATTATTTCCTGTAAAAATTCAGAAAAGGAATCTGACAAATTGGAAATTGCTAAAAAGTTCTACGTTGCGATTGACAATTCAAATTCTTCTAAAACGACTGAATTAATTACCGAGAGATTTACGACTATTGACGACGGATTTGAGCAGAAATATACTGGAAATGAATACGCTGAATGGGTAAAGTGGGATTCTGTATTTCAACCGACTTACGAAATACTCAAAATCGAAAAAGAAAATGGAATTGTAAAAGCAAAAATTTCAAAAATGGATAAGCGAATTTCCTTTCTACACCACGAACCTATTATTACAGACGAAATCATACAATTTGAGGGCAATAAAATAAAGGACATTAATAGGACTTCCGCTTCGTTCAATGTTGAGAAATTTGTTAAAAACAGAGATGAACTTGTAAATTGGATTACGGAAAACCATCCTGAACTGAATGGGTTTTTAAACGACCAAACAAAGAGTGGCGGACTGAATTATTTAAAAGCAATTGAACTGTATAAAAACAAAAAATAACGTGCTACAACAACGTGTAAGCGCAATAACGGCTGAATTTCCTAATCGGAAATCCAACTCGTTTTGCTAAAGGAAGTGCGTCAGCGGAAAGTACTCGCGTACTTTCCCGTTACTGACGCTTACACAAAACCGTTACAGCACATATGAGAAAAACCATCGGTAAAGACATAATCTCACTTCTGATTTCATTAATTCTCGTTTTAATTTCTATCGGAATTACATTGTTTACGGATTACATTCTGAATTATAAGCATTACGTAGGAATTGGACTTGTTGGAATTTCTTTATTCATGTATTTTAACAACAAAAAGTTATATGCTTACATTTTTAGTCTGACTTTAATGCTCGGACTCGTAAATCTCATCGACATTTTTTACTCGAACATAACTTTTGAAATTGGGCCAATAAAATTCAATCTAATATTTCTGAGTTTATTGATCATTTTCCTGCCATTAAATAAAGAACTTTTGAATAAATTATTTCCAGAAAAAGAACTGACTAAAACCGTATTGGCGGAAAGAAATGCCGAAAAACTAAATCTGATTAATAATTACGAGAGAAAGTTCGAATCGAAAACAGAATCTGAATTGAGACATATCGCGGATAAAAATAGCGGATACGTGAACGAGGCAAAAATAGCTTCTAAGAATATTTTAAAGAATAAATACGTGCTGTAACACCGTGTATAATCCATGCTCAAATCTTGCTTCGATTTTAATTCTTATATTTACTTTAGAATCGTGACGACGGAAAATAACGATCATTTCCAATCGCACGATATCATACACAATTACGTTAGGTGCAATTTTAAAATAAGAATTTATAGTTGAAAATCAATCTAATCACTTTACTATTAATGGTATCAATGAACCAAGCATTTGGACAAAACCAAAAAGAAAGGGATTATGGATTTTATGA
>NZ_JBRJGE010000021.1:0-3697 GCF_052983595.1 Psychroserpens sp. BH13MA-6
ATGCATTTAACCAAGATTTTTATGATAAATATAGGATGCAATATTGTTCAAGAATATGTTATGTAATTGGAACTGACAACAGAATAATGGACAAATTCTTAATTACGGACTGGAAAAATAACCTAACAAAAATATTAAAAGAATAAAAACTACTGCCAACACCGTGTATAATTCATTGCTCTTGTTGGTTAAGTCAAGGAAAAAATCTCACATAATTTACTATCTTTAAAACTCGGAAAGAACTGCTGGTTCAACCTTGCGCTTTTTTTCCCGAGGAATTTTCGCCATAAACGGCTCATCCAAGCGCAAAGCGCTTCGGCTGAAATTCCGCAACAAATCATACACAATTACGTTGTGTGTCATTTGGGTACACAATATTCCATCAAATTTTCAACCAACAAATAAACTGAAGTAAAAGGAGCTGAATTTGATGGGGATTTTCCTTTATTAATTTCTTCCAACTTTTTCGAACTCTTAACTGCTAGATTTAAATCACCTTTTTCAAAAATAAGTTCAACTATTTCTTCACTATTCTTCTCATATTTTAGGCCTAATATATCTGATAAAATCTCGATATATTGACTTCTATGCAGGTTTGCATCTAAATATTGAAAATGAAGTACATACCAAAGTTCAAAAGACTGATTTGAAAAAGCGCATTTGATATTACTTTGATTTGCTAAATTGAATGCGGAATCAACTCTTTCATTAGGAAAGTCATCCTTGTCAAAAACTGCCCATACTTCATCGAATTCTGGAGTTATAGGGTCTTTTAGTCTCTCAAGTTTTAAACTTATTGCCTTTTTGACCACATTCAAGGTGTTATCACCTTCACCTACCAACTCAACTGTATTTAATAAATGTTTTGGTAACTTATTTCTGAAATATCGAAAATAATTTGGCTCTGTTTTTTCACCTTCACATACTATAAGAAAGTATTTTCTTTCTTGAAGTTGTTCCACTTTCTTAACAACTTCCTTTTCTTTGGACTCTTCTAATTCTTTTAAAAAATCTGCAAATGAGAAATTATTCTTCATAGAAAACCAATTAAAACAATTCCTCTAAATCAGAAATTATCGGAATGGCACCATATTTACCATCTAAATAATTTCTATCATATGGGCTCTCTTTCCTCGGTTTATATTCAACCAGAGACACCAATTCAGTTCCACCATATTCATCTTTTTCAATAAAACAAATTTGGTCTCTTCGTAAAATCCTTTTATCCAATAAAGCAGTATCGTGACAAGCAATCAATAGCTGCGCTTCACTTTTAACAGTTGGAGAATTAAACAAATTTATTATGGCTTTTGTCAATAAAGTGTGTAATCTCGCATCAAATTCGTCTATTATTAAAAAACGATTTTCCTTTAATGCTTTAACATAAACACCTATCATATTAAAGAACTTCTTCGTTCCTTCCGATTCGTATTTATCAAGCAAAAATGGTGCATTACCTACTAGTTTGTTATCCTTATCATATTTATTATGAATCATAAGAATTGCCCTATTATCAGTTTTGTCGAATTTTTCTTTAAAATTCTTTTTCATCTCTTTAGGTACAAATTCAATAACGTCTTCGTATTTAATGTCCATTACATCTATTCCATTAATACCTAAATCAGCTTTTTTAATAAAGGTATTTATCAAATTAGAATAATCTTTATTTTCTAGGATTTCCAATGTTTCATCTCTGTAGGTTTGGTCCATTAAACCGTGAACAGCATAAGTTTTATCAAACCATTCAAGTATTTTTTCAGCTTTTTTGACATTCCATTGAGCAGAAACAGCTAAAAACAAAGCATTATCACGAGTTCTTTTTTCAAGACCAGATGCATTTGCAAATCTTTTGTCATCAATTTGATATTCATTTTCGATTCTTAAAAAAACTGGATATTCTTTAACTTTTTTTGTCTCTAATAACCATTCTTTCACAATCTTCTCATCCGTAGTTTCAAAGCCATACCTATATTTTATATTTCCAACATAAAAAGACATTTCAAAATAGCTAGGTTCATCTTCAGTTTCTGTACTTAACTTAAATGGTTCTACTTCGATTTCTTCATTACTTTGTAAATCAGTTGCCGAATAAAGTATCATCCATCTGAAAAAAGCAACTGCATCCAATACATTTGATTTCCCACTAGCATTATGCCCATAAAGAACAACAGTTTTCAATAATTCGTCTCTACCTTTTTGAATTACATTTGAATCTGAATGTTCACTTATACCTGTTGCTAAAAAACTGAGAGTCAAAGTATTTTTTATTGACTCATAATTTCTAATCTTAAAATAAATTATCATTTATGAAGGTTTTCTACAAAAATACATCTATTTTTAACAAATACTATTGTTTTAACACTAGTATGTGAATAAAAACGACACACAACAATGGCTATAAGTAATTGCTTGTTCTCGCTTACATCTGAAAATCCTCACGGATTTTCAGCTTGGTGTTTACTTGCAAAAGTTAGTGCTAACCCACGCAACTACTCATAGCCGAGACCGTTAGCACACATATGAAAAAACGAACTTTAGTCATTTTACTTTTTATCTTCTTCTCGACTTTGGGTTGGTCGCAGAATTATAAAAAAGTAGATTCTATAGTTTTGACATATCCTACAAAATTTAGTTCTGTAACAAAACTAGCTGATAGAATATCTTCAGATTTTTCAACTGATTTTGATAAAGTTCGGGCAGTTTATACTTGGATTATAAATAATGTAGCTTATGATTTGAGCGAATCCGGAATTTATAGTTACGAATATTCTAACAAGAAAGAATTTGAAAAAAGAAAAGCTAAATTTGAAAAAAAACTATCCTCAAGGGTTATTTCAAAAGGAAGAGCTGTTTGTGAGGGGTATTCAACCTTGTTCACTGCAATCTGTGACAATCTGAATATCAAATCAAAAATAGTTAGTGGTAATGCTAAAACTATTGTAAGAGATATTGGTAAAAGATACCATTCTAACCATGCTTGGAATATAGTTTTAATTGAAAATAAGTCTTATTTAATTGATGTAACTTGGGGAGCAGGAACTTACAACAAACATTTTGAAAAAAAGGCTAATTATTTTTACTTTTTAACTGATCCAAACTTATTTATAAAAAAACATTATCCCGATTATTATGAAAACGCTCTTTTGGATACAAAAGTTGAGAAAGAAGATTTTTTAAATAGTCCACTATTATACAATTATGATTTTAAGCTCATAAATCCATCAAATGGAATTATAAAAAAATCAGAAGTAGGTACACTTAAATTTACATTTTCCTATGACAAAAATGTAAGTTCAATCAGTTATGACCTTGATAAAACAAATTATCAAGTAACGGAATTTAAGAATAATGAGGATTTAGAATTTGAAATAGATTTATCTGGATTGAATAGAGAAAGAGAATTGGTAATTTATATTGACTACAAAGCAATTGTTGCATTCAAACTAGAATAAATACGTGTGCTAACACCGTGTATAGCTCATTGCGGTATTGTTAGATTTATTAAATTTCCTACAACTTCATAAATTCTTAGCTCAACCGAAAAATCCGTACCTTAAAAACCGCAACGAAACCATACACAATTACGTTAGGTGCAATTTGCTCACTCAAATGAGAATACCGAAAATAAAAGGAATAATCGACAGACGAATTTTAATCAATTACCAAATTGATAAAGAAGTCTTGGAAAATTATTTAC
>NZ_JBRJGE010000022.1:0-3612 GCF_052983595.1 Psychroserpens sp. BH13MA-6
TCCTACTTTTATTAAAAATATAAACAACTCGGAAAACCTGAACTAGCAGCTCGCGTTTTTCCCGCGGAACATCAGCCGCATACGCTCGCTGAAATTCCGCAACATAATCATACACAATTACGTTGCCCACAATATGAAAAAAGCACTTCTACTAATTATAATCGGATTTTGGTTCTTGAGTTGTAACAGTAGAAACAGAACAGTAATGGAAGATTTTGAAGAAATAGAGATGGAATTAAAAGATTACAGCGAAGAGGAACAAGAAAAGGAATTTGAATACCTTAAAAAGAATGTGTTTTACGGACTCAAAAATCTTAATAATGGATTCGACTCTGAATCAATTTACTATTTCTCAGAATCTGATTTTGAAATCGTACTTGACCGAGTAGAAGAAAACGGAATTGCTGTTTTCGGAATTGAACCTTGGCTGAACGGAGATTTTTACGATGTATTGAATTTTGAGGATTATAACACTCGCGCGAATGACCCAAAATGGTACAGAAAAGCGTTTGCTGAATTTAAAAAAAGCGGAAAGAATTTAATGTATTCTGCGAGTTACCAAGTGCCGAAAAAATTGTTTGCGGAATAAAATACTGTGGGCAACAACGTGTATAATCCATGCTCTACTCTAGCTTCAGTTTTAATTCTTATATTTAAAACTTTAGAATCGTAACGACGGAAAATAACGATCGTTTTCAGTCGCACGATATCATACACAATTACGTTGTATGCAATTTGAAAATCGAACTCTGAATTGAAACTTATCAAATACATCAGGTCAGAATATAAAGGTTGGTTGATTGGAATTTTAATGCTTCCATTTATTATCGGATTTGAAAAATCTTTCTCTGAATTAGAATCAATATCTGAATTGAATAATTGGATAATTATTTTAAGAATATTATGCCTGACTTTTGTTGCAAGTTTTTTTGTTTTTATAATGTATAGCGGAGAATTTGAATTTCACGAAAAACTTGGCAGAAGAGAATATGAACCTGAAGATTTAAGTAGATTTAAGCGGAATTTAAAAAAATCACTAACTATTTACTCAATTGCTTTATTGATTTGGGTAATTTCTGTTATCATAATAATTTTAGAATTTGGAAAAACGGAAAGTATTTGGAAAATGATTTATTTGCTGACTTTTCCAATTGTTTTTATTGGATTAATGATTTATATATTTAAAGTAATAAAAACTGCATACAACAATGTATAACCGCAATTACGGCGGATTCGACTACGTCCGAATCCACTCGGAATTGCTAACGTCAGTTCTAAACCGAAAATTAACGCATGTAAACCCGTAACTGACGGTTATACGAGAACGTTAGCAACAATAGTGCATTACCGAAAAAAAAGCTGGTCAGGAAACTTTCTGAATAGACCTCAGCACTTCGGATTCTTCTAAAACTATTACTCTGAAAATGATGATCATTTCTTAAACTGGGTTGCAACCTAAATGCGACTTTCATGGTTTTGTGTTTGGTGAATCAGCGGATTCTTGGGCTTGCCAGCCAAATTGGTTTCTGTGCATTCTGATTCGGTTGCAATGCGGAATATTCCGCAGCTTTGTGGTTTGCCTGTGACCTCTTCTGCCCTACAGTAGCTAACAACGTGTATAATCCATGCTCTACTCTTGCTTTAATTTTAATTCTTATATTTAAAAAATGATTCGTGATGACGGAAAATAACGAACGTTCCCAATCGCACGATATCATACACAATTACGTTGTGTGTAAGCTGAAGAATCCTTTATACTAAAGTAAAATAGTTGAATACGGAATTCATTTGCTTACTGAAAACAGAAAATAAGCATTGACCACATCAAAAATAACTGAATGGAATCAACTCAAGTAACAAATGAAACAACAACAACCTTTAGAAATTGGTCTTTCCGATTTTTAATATATCTTTTCTTATTAAATGTATTAGTTGCTTACATAATTTCAACTTCTACAACGTTGACAATTGAATTAGAAGGGTACGAAAAACCAACAAGTAATTCTGAATTGATTTTATCAATATTGGTTGTATTGACCAATATCCTTCTGATTTCTGGAATAATACTTACAGCTTTGAGTGTAATTAAAAAAGAAAAGAAAGATTATAAATATATTATTTCGATTATAGGTTATTCGATATTTTTAATAATTGGAATACTTTCATTGTTTTGAGTATTAATTACTAATGAATAAAGCCTACACACAACAACGTGTATAATTCATTGCGGTAAGTGTTTAAGACGAGGAAAAATTCTCACATAATTTACTATCTTTAAATCTCGGAAAGAATTGCTGGCTCAGCCTTGCGCTTCTTTTCCAGCGGAATTTTCGCCGTAAACGGCTCATCCAAGCGCAAAGCGCTTCGGCTGAAATTCCGCAACAAATCATACACAATTACGTTAGGTGCAATTTTAAAATAAGAATTTATAATTGAAAATCAATCTAATCACTTTACTATTAATGGTATCAATGAACCAAGCATTTGGACAAAACCAAAAAGAAAGGGATTATGGATTTTATGATTCTCTAAATTTAGGAATAGGATACAATTACAGTTTCGGAGATCCAAATGAAAAAAATTTTCATCTATTAGATATCGGTATTAACAAAACAACTTATGGAGGACGACATGGAGGAGGATTTCACTATGGTATCGGAACTGAAATTGGAATAAATACTGACAGATTTACAATTGGACCTAAAGTAAGTGGAATTTTATNTTATGGTATCGGAACTGAAATTGGAATAAATACTGTCAGATTTACAATTGGACCTAAAGTAAGTGGAATTTTATATGTTATGGGACTTGCTATAGGAACAGAATTAGTGACTTATACCGATTTTGATAATTGGACTTTAAGACTCGTCCCGTTGATTGGAATTGGAGGTGAAAGAGGAAGGTTAACAATTAATCCTCACGTAATTCTAACAAATAAGAATTTTCGGCCTATTGATGACGGACTTGTTAATTTAACTATAAATTTGAACCTGGTTCGAAATAAAAGAGAGAGGTAAAAACAGCACCTAACAATGTGTATAGTTCATCGCTAGCGCAAGTACTATAATTGGAAGAATTTTTCTTACATTTATTAAAATATAAATCGGAAAATGAGTTCGCGCAGCGCACGTTTTCCCTCGGAAATCCAGCCGCACGCGTGCGCTGCATTCCCGCAACAAACCATACACAATTACGTTGTACGTAAGCTGAAAAAAAGATGAGTGACACCTACATATCATTAGTTTCAGAAAAATTAAAGTCTGCTGATTCAAAGAAAAAAGCGGAAAGAATAATTGAATTTCTAACTGAACAAAAAATCGCAAAAAAGGATTTGACTGACTGTGTTTTAGGCTCGTCAAAAGGACATGCACCAGCCGAAAATTACAGGAATGTTTTAGAAAAATCGGAATTGAATTTGACCGAACTAAAAACAAATGGAATTGAACTGATTACTGAAAAGCAAGTCTTTGAAAATGGTGGAAACGTCCTTGAACAAGTTAACTGTCCGAACTGTGGAGAAAACAACATTGAAAATGATTGGGGAAACTCGTTAGGAAATTGGCATAGCGGAAATGATTCTGACAAATTAAAATGTCAAAATTGTGGAACTGA
>NZ_JBRJGE010000023.1:0-3237 GCF_052983595.1 Psychroserpens sp. BH13MA-6
AACTCGGAAAGAATTGCTGGCTCAGCCTCGCGCTTCTTTTCCCGCGGAATTTTCGCCGTAAACGGCTCATCCAAGCGCAAAGCGCTTCGGCTGAAATTCCGCAACAAATCATACACAATTACGTTAGCAACAATAGTGCATTTACCGAAACTGAAGCTGGTCAGGAATCTTTCTGAATAGATCGCAGCTTTTCGGAATCTTCTAAAACCAATACTCGGAATCTAATGTTCTTTTCTCAAACTAGGTTGCAACCTAAATGCGAATTTTTCTGTTCTCTTTTTGGAATAGTAGCGGATTCTTGGGCTTGTCAGCCAAATTTGTGTTGCATTCTGATTCGGTTGCAATGCGGAATATCACTCAACTTCGTGGTTTGCCTGTGGTTCGTGTTGCACTAAAGTAGCTAACAACGTGTATAATTCATTGTTCTGTTAGTGTGTACTCGGAAAATTCCTGCGGAATTTTCCTATGGTCAGTTTTCTTTTACTAATTTAGAGCTAGCCAACACAACGAAATCATACACAAATACGTTGGCAACAAGCTGAAAAATGAAGTGCATAATAAAATACATTATTCTATTTATAATTCCTTTAAGCATCTCTTGCTCAAGTTCAAGAAATAATCCAAAAAGAACTTATTTAGCAAAATACATCGACTCTCTGAAAATAGAATACTCATTAACTAAGAATCCTCATATAATAATAAATGGAGTTGGTGCTAACTATGAATCAATGAATGAAGGTTGGTTTTTATTAGAAAAGGAGGAGATTTCTAGCATAGAATACATTAAAAAAGGGGAAACAAACATATATGGAAGCATTGATGTAAATGGTATTGTTCGATTGACTACAAAGTTAAAAGATAAACCCTTTGGGGAATTTGATTTTACAAGAGTTCCTGACTCTTTAAAATTAATTGAAGGCAAAGAATTAAAAGGAGATTTTAACGGAGATAATAAATTGGATTTTGCATTTATCGTAAAAAACAAGAATAATAAAAAAATTGGTATTTTAATAATTCATAATTCCGTAAAACAAGAAAGTTTCCTTTTCGGAGCAGGAAATGAAATTGACACTATGACCGACTTGAATTGGATTGAAATATTCAAAACCATTCCGAAAGGAGAAATTGTTTCACCGACTTTGGTTGACGAAGAAACTGGAGATATAATCGGACAAGACGAAAGCAAGTATTTCAAACTTATTGGAAACGGAATTTATTTAGGCGTTGAGGAATCTCACGGTGGTGGAATTATTTTCTGGAATGGAAAAAAATACGAATGGTATCACGTTGAATAAAAGCCAATTGCCAACACCGTGTATAATTAATTGCGGTAAGTCGGCTAAGTAGAAGATTTATTCCTACAAATTACTATCTTAGTCTCAACGGAAAAATTTGAGCTCAACAGCTTGCGTCTTTCCCGCGGAACATCAGCCGCATACGCAAGCTGTAAAACCGCAACAAATCATACACAATTACGTTGTAAACAAGCTTAAGAAACATATGAACTTCTTTAAAAATTTATTTAAAAAGAAAAGTCACTTAGACAATGAAGAGGATGATGGAAATTACATTGTAATAACACTCAATGATAAGTGCATGCCTCTTGACAGAGGAGAGATTTATGGTAATCCATTAGACGAATTTATTCAATCATCACAAATAGGAGAATTAGTTGGAGGCGGAACTATGCAGTTAGAAACTGGTGAAATTGAATATTGTGATTTAGAAGTTCTATTAGACTTAGATGAAGTTAATGACAATCATATTAAATCTATAATAAATAAATTAGAGGAACTAGGAGCTCCAAAAGGTTCTAAATTAAGAATTGAAAAAACAGAACAAATAATAGAGTTTGGAAAAAAAGAAGGTCTGGCTATATATATTGATGGAGTAAATTTGGACAAAGAAGTATATGAAAAGTGCGATTCTAACTTTGTAGTATCTGAAATAAAAAAGTTAATAAATGATAATTCAGACATCGTTAGGTTTTGGCAAGGAAATACAGAGACAGGAATTTATTTTTATTCCGATTCATTTGAAAAAATGAACGAATCAATAACTGAATTTGTAAATGAATATCCTTTATGTAAAAATGCAAGGATAAAAAAAATAGCATAAAAGCCAGTTTACAACACCGTGTATAATTCATTGCGGTAGGTGTTTAAGACGAGGAAAAATTCTCACATAATTTACTATCTTTAAAACTCGGAAAGAATTGCTTGTTCAACCTTGCGCTTTTTTTCCAGTGGAATTTTCGCCTTAAACGGCTCATCCAAGCGAAAAGCGCTTCGGCTGAAATTCCGCAACAAATCATACACAATTACGTTGCCACACATTTGAGAAAACTTAAAAACTAGAAACATAACGATTGAAAATAAAAATATGATTAAGAAATTACACCTGATTTTACTGATGATTTTGCCGATTACAATGTTTGGACAATTATCGGAATCGCTTGACGAAATGAGAGCTGATAAAAATGCTGAATATGAAAAATATGAAACTTTAATATTTAAAGCAACCAAATATATATTTGACAATCCTGTGAACGTAAAATCAGAGGAATTTATTTCTGCAACACAAATTGTCGGATTTTGGATGAATAAAGATACTGGAATGGGAATTCCAACATTTGGAAATTTTTTCACTTCTCTTACAAATGAAAATAAACAACAATTTCTATATACAGTTGCGATGATTAATTATGGTTTAGACCAAAAAATCAATCACAAACGAATTTTAACTTGTAAAAAAATTGACGGACAGAAATTCAGCGAACAAGAAGATGTTAGAGAAGTCCAACTTGGCGGAGCAAAAATTTTGCTGGAATATATCGGAAATAAAAAGAACAACGTCCCTATAAATTCAAAGACAAAAAAATATATAAAAGCATACAAAAAAGGAAATTTGGACGAAATGTTTTTTGACTAACAAATCGGAATAAAAAAAACGTGTGGCAACAACGTGTATAATTCATTGCTCAGTTGGTTAAAACAAGGAAAAATTCCCACATAATTCACTATCTTTAAAACTCGGAAAGATTTGCTGGCTCAGCCTTGCACTTTCTCTCCCGCGGAATTTTCCCCGTAAACGGCTCATCCAAGCGCAAAGTGCTTCGGCTGAAATTCCGCAACAAATCATACACAATTACGTTGGCAGTAAGATGAGAAAACCTATGAGAAACATTTCAATCCTTCTATTATTGATAATAATTAGTTCCTGTAATTCAAATTTGAA
>NZ_JBRJGE010000024.1:0-3067 GCF_052983595.1 Psychroserpens sp. BH13MA-6
ACAACGTGTATAATCCATGCTCTACTCTTGCTTTAATTTTAATTCTTATATTTAAAAAATGATTCGTGATGACGGAAAATAACGAACGTTCCCAATCGCACGATATCATACACAATTACGTTGTGAGCAAGCTAAAAAACCCATCGCCTGAAATCAATATTAGAAAATAGAATCAAAGCATTTGTAGTTGATTATATGATCATTGGAGCAATCGGATTTCTGATTGTTGCTTCGACTAATAATCTATTCCTGGCAATGATGATTGTCTATCCAATCGCTATGAATAAGGACTTTCTAAATGGAAAAAGTATCGGAAAAAGACTTTTCGGAATTCAAGTTAAAAATCTTAAAAATGAAAAAGCGTCTGAATGGCAAAGCTCTTTACGAAATTTTTTACCAATTATCCCAATCGATTTGATGTTTACATTTGTAAGTCCATCACGCAGAATTGGAGACCGAATTGCGAAAACTAAAATCGGTATTGAAACAGAACAAAATTTAAAAACATTAGGTTCGGAATTAAANAAAAAAAAAAAGCCAGCTCACAACAACGTGTATAATTCATTGCGGTAGGTGTTTAAGACAAGTAAAAATTCTCACATAATTCACTATATTTAAACATCGGAAAGAATTGCTGGTTCAACCTTGCGCTTCTTTTCCAGCGGAATTTTCGCCGTGAACGGCTCATCCAAGCGCAAAGCGCTTCGGCTGAAATTCCGCAACTAATCATACACAATTACGTTGGCAGTAATTAAAAAAACATTATGAAAGAAATAAAGAATTTTGCAATAATTGAAGGTAAAGCCACAATTCAAAATGGAGAAGTAACTTTTAAAGAGGTTCTTGACAAAGAAAATGAAGAAAAAAGTATTACGAGAGTTGAATTAAGAACCGATGCGAATTTCTCAAATGGAATAATAGAATTCAAAGCGAAATTTAAAGACGATAATTCAGGCTGTGTTGTGGCTCTAAAAAGAAATAATGGAGAAATTGCAATAATTGGTTGTAGTAAAGATGCACAAAAGTTCATTGTTCCTAATAAAGAGAGTTATAAGGTAAGTGGTTCTTTGTCTAACTATGATATAACGCAAGAACTGTCATTTAAAATTGAGGTTTCTGGCTCCAACATTTCTTTATACGTAAATAATATTTTAATGGTACAAGGAGAATCTACATTGAACGAATCTCCTATCGAATTCAGATTAAGTGGAACAGAAACTAAATTGTACAATGTCAAGTATAGACCTATTAAACCAAAAGTGTTTATAGTTATGCAATTTTCTGATGAGTACAATACTTTGTATAATGACGTTATAAAACCTGTTACTGAATCCTATGACCTTGAATGTTTGAGAGCAGATGAATTTTATACCTCAAGTCCAATAATTAAGGATATAATTGATAATATTAAGGAATCTTATATAATAATTGCTGAAATAACTCCAGATAACCCGAATGTGTTTTATGAAATTGGTTACGCACATGCTATAAATAAGCCAACTATATTATTATGTGATAAGAAAAGAGATAAACTGCCATTTGATGTTAGTGGCTTTAGAACTTTATTCTATGAAAACTCTATTGGAGGTAAAAATAAAGTTGAAAGAGATTTAAAAAAGTTTATCGAAAGTATTTTGAAATAAAAACTACTGCCAACACCGTGTATAATTAATTGCTTTTGTTGGCTAAGACGAGGAAAAATTCTCACATAAATTACTATCTTTAAAACTCGGAAAGAATTGCTTGTTCAACCTCGCGCTTCTTTTCCCGCGGAATTTTCGCCGTGAACGGCTCATCCGAGCGCAAAGCGCTTCGGCTGAAATTCCGCAACTAATCATACACAATTACGTTAGCAACAATAGTGCACTACCGAAAATAAAGCTGGTCATGAAACTTTCTGAATAGACCTCAGCACTTCAGATTCCTCTAAAACTATTACTCTTAAAATAATGCTCATTTCTTAAACTGGGTTGCAACCTAAATGCGATTTGATTCGTTGTGTGTTTGGAAAAGTAGCGGATTCTTGGGCTTTTCAGCCAAATTGGTTTCTGTGCATTCTGATTCGGTTGCAATGCGGAATATTCCGCAGCTTTGTGGTTTTCCTATGACCTCTTCTGCCCTACAGTAGCTAACAACGTGTATAATCCATGCTCTACTCTAGCTTCAGTTTTAATTCTTATATTTAAACTTTAGAATAGTGACGACGGAAAATAACGATCATTTCCAATCGCACGATATCATACACAATTACGTTGGCAAACATTTTGAATGAAAACCGGAACTGATATTAAAAATTGGAAAGAATATTTAGAAAAAAAGTTTTCTGATCATTCAGTTTTTACAATTGACGACAAAACCAATATCAAATCGAACGGAATTTATTCAGTAACTGCGAAAGACTGTGAAACAGAAATCAGTTTTATTTGGCCTGATAATGAGTGGCTAACTATTGACGATATTCAATTTCACAATCCTAAAGCAAAAGGTTGGTCAGGAGAATTATTAGGTGGAAACGGACCAAAACACGGAAAATTCAATCAAGAAAATATTGATTATGTAAATCTAGTTCTCGAAACGCCTCTGAAAAAAGGTTGGACAAGTACTGATTATTATTTATTTGGTAAAGTTTTTAAATCAGTTTCCAGAGAAGGAATGAACCCAAAATCTGGAAAAGAAATATTGACAGATTTCAACTTTGGTTGTATCGGAACATTATTATTTCCGATTACATTGCTTATTAATGTTGGACTAAATATAGGTTTAATAGGTAAGAAAAAAACTATCATTATAAAACCAATGGTGAAATAAAAAACGATTTGCCAACAACGTGTATAGCTAATCGCTCAGTTGCTTAAGTCAAGGAAAAATTCCTACCTTTAATCAAACTTAGTCTCGACGGAACAAAACACGCTCCCAAAATCGCGACTAGCCATACACAAACACGTTAGCAAACATATGACCAACCAAATGAAAGTTTTCAAAATATTCATAATCTTACTTCTATTCATTGGATGTTCGGAAAATAAAAATTCGACGACTGAATTCGACAAAATTTTAGGAAAAGAAA
>NZ_JBRJGE010000025.1:0-2695 GCF_052983595.1 Psychroserpens sp. BH13MA-6
ATCAATAAAAACTGAACTGTCTAGACATCCTAAACAATAATCTGCAATTCTTGTTTTTGGCAGAATTGTTTTAAAAAAGTAAAAATCTTTGTTCATGATAATTACACACAACGTAATTGTGTATGGTTTGTTGCGGTTTTGCAGCTTGCGTGTGCGGCTGATGTTCCGCGGGAAAGACGCAAGCTGTTGCGCTCAAATTTTTCCGTTGTGACTAAGATAGTGATTTGTAGGAGATTTTCCTCGTCTTAAACACTTACCGCAATGAATTATACGCGGTGTTGTAAAACGTTTTTATTTTTTTTCAGCTTGTGAATTCCGCTTTCTAAATATTCTTTCCACAATCTTAGGTTTTCATTTGAAATGGGATAATTAATTTCTGTATTGTCTAATTCTACAATTAGTGTCTCAATTCTATTTCCGATTTCAGTATCAGAATCCCAAGTAAAATAGTCGGAAAACATCAATCCAGAGGTAATAGTTTTTAGATTATCATAAGTCAGATTTCCATTAATCGTTTCGGTCAGAATTTTATTCACATGTTTTTGCTCAATTTCAAATTCCGAATTAGATTCCATTCTCACAACACTAATTTCAGAAGTATCGTAAGTTACTTTTTTTATGCTTCCATTTAAATCAGACGAAAGCAATTCAGAGCTTATTTTATTCTCAAAATATTCTTTTAAAATGCTTTCGGTCATTGATTTGTCAAATGTTTTACAACGTAATTGTGTATGATTTGTTGCGGAATTTCAGCCGAAGCGCTTTGCGCTTGGATGAGCCGTTTACGGCGAAAATTCCGCTGGAAAAGAAGCGCAAGGCTGAGCCAGCAATTCTTTCCGAGATTTAAAGATAGTAAATTATGTGAGAATTTTTCCTCGTCTTAAACACTTACCGCAATGAATTATACACGGTGTTACCACAAGTATTTTTAGTCAAAATCAAAATCATAGTCTCCGTNGTGTTACCACAAGTATTTTTAGTCAAAATCAAAATCATAGTCTCCGTCCCAATCTCCTCCGCTATCAAAGTCAAAATATTCATCAATTGAATCAAACATATCAGTTATATCAGACATTAATTCGGAAATCGACAAGTCAGAATCATACATAAAGTCTACCCAAAACCAATCGTCAAAATATTCATCATCATTATTATTCGAGCGTGCTATCGAAATTAATTTTAAGTTTTCTAAAAGTTCAAATTTTAAGTTTTTTAGAAGAAAAATGTTTCCTTGAAGAAAGAGTATTAATTCTAATGCTTTATCAGGCTCATTTTCGATTATGTTGCCAATATTTTCATCAACGTGATTTAAATACTCCGTAATATCTTTTTTCAGTTCATTACCTTTTGAATTAGTTTTTAGCAAAGAGAAAATACTTGAAATTAAATCATCATTAAAAAGGTCGTTTATTTTTAAATCACGAACAATTTCCTTTTTATGTTTGTATTCAGACGGGATTTCTTTAAATATTGCTCTCAAATACGCTTTTAGCTGGAAATAACTGTCTTCATCTATTCTTTCTGTAAAATATTCTTCAAACTTGTTTGGTTTGTACTTTGCGTAATTTTTGCCAGTTTCCACTATTACATATTCTCTCAGATGTGGGTCTCTTGGATGTGACCTTTTTAGACTTTTCTTTATTATTAAAACTTGCTTTAATGTCAAATCGAATAAAGTCAGTTTTAAGAGTTCAATTAATTCCGTTTTAGGTTCTAAAATTAATTTGGTTCCAGCTGGTTTTAATTCCGATAATCGGTAAACATTCGAGTCTACATATTTAGAATTAGAACTAAACTTTATTATTTGATTACTGTTTTTCAATATTTGTGGTAACGTTATTGTGTATGATTAGTTGCGGTTTTACAGCTTGCGAGTGCGGCTGATGTTCCGCGGGAAAAACGCAAGCTGTTGGACTCAAATTTTTCCGTTGAGACTAAGATAGCAATTTGTAGGAGAAATTCCTTGTCTTAACCAGCTTAGCAATTAATTATACACGTTGTTGTACACAGTACTTAATTCCATATTTCTATTAGTTCCGTCACACCTTTTTTAATTCCGTTATAATATTCTCCTTTTTTAAATTCGGGAATAATTATTGCCTGAATTACTTCTTTGCAAATTTCGTTAGTTAAAATTAGTTCTGTTCTAGATCCAGATGCAATTCCGATTTGTCTACAAGGTTTACATAACACAAGTACAAGTCCATTATCTTTTTCGGCGTCTCCAACTCCAAAATAATTACCTAAATCAGTTGCATATTTTACAATATCAGAGTATGGTGCAATGCTATCCACAGTCACAACAACTATTTGTCGTGTTGTATTGATGTCATAGTCATAAAGGAGGTCTGATAGTTCTTTTCTTTGTGAAGGACTAAATATGCTATCAAAATCATTTATTATCAGTCCCTTATGTTTTGTTTCTCTGAATTTTTCAACAGTTGAGAAGTCAAATTCTGGAATTGGTCTTTTTGTTTCAGTTTCTTGTGCTGAACCTTTGCAAGAAAGCAAATTCAAGGTCAGAAACAGGATTAATATTTTTGTTCCAATCTTCATTTCAGGTATTGTGTACAACGTAATTGTGTATGATTTGTTGCGGAATTTCAGCCGAAGCGCTTTGCGCTTGGATGAGCCGTTTACGGCGAAAATTCCGCGGGAAAAGAAGCGCGAGGCTGAACCAGCAAATCTTTCCGAG
>NZ_JBRJGE010000026.1:0-2491 GCF_052983595.1 Psychroserpens sp. BH13MA-6
CAGAGGGTACTTGGGAGGTTGCGGTACAGCCGATTGGTACAGGTGAGCCAGTAGGATCGGGAGATTCAACGACAGACAATCCTTATACAGTTGGAGGATTAACAGCTGTGACGGATTATGAGGTATGGGTACGAAGTGATTGTGGTGCTGATGGTTTTAGTAACTGGACAGGACCTGTGAACTTTTTGACGGCTTGTGATGTCTTTGTTCCGGACTATTTAGAAGGTTTTGCGACGATTATTCCAAACTGTTGGGATGAGGCTAGTGATGGTGATGCTGCGAGTGGTCCTACGGGATTAGGAGCGGGAGACTGGGTTGCTGATGGCTTTCTTAATAATGGATTTTCAGGTGCCTACAAGATTAATTTATGGCAGGCAGCGAAGAGCGATTGGATTCTATCTCCACAGTTTGATTTAACAGGAGGTCCTTTTCAGGTAGACTTTGATTTTGGGATCATGCAGTTTGGTAGTTCTACTACGGCAGGTACGTTAGGATCTGATGACACGGTTGAGCTTTTGATATCTACGGATAATGGCGCGACATGGACGGTACTATTAACATGGGATAACACGAGTGTTGTTCCTGCTACAGGGACACAGGTTGTGTTCGATCTTACAGCTTATTCAGGCCAGACAGTACAGTTTGGTATTTTAGGATCAGAGGGTACTGTTGACGATACTGCTGATAACGATGTATTTGTTGATAATTTTAGAGTTCGAGCGATTCCATCTTGTCCAGAGCCTACGGGTCTGACAGTTGATGGCATCACAGACACGTCTGCAGATATCAGCTGGACCCCAGGCAGTTTAAATACCTCTTGGGAGGTTGTTGTACAGCCACAAGGGACAGGTATTCCAACAGGATCTGGTGTTTCAACGACAGACAATCCATATACGGCGATGTCTTTAACGCCAACCACAGGTTATGAGGTTTGGGTACGAGGAGACTGTGGTGTTGACGGGCTTAGTAGCTGGATTGGTCCAATAAACTTTATGACATTAAACACACCGCCACCACCACCAGTTGGAGTGACTTGTGCTACGGGGAACTCCTCGTTCATATTTACAGAGAATTTTGATCAGGATCCACCATCGGGTTGGACCGGGACGAACTTTGATGGTTCTAACGGTAACTGGCAGATTACAGCTGCAGGTGGCAACTCTTTTGGTACAGGACCAGCGAATGCTTATGACGGTGGTTCAGGGACACACCTTGAGTACGAGGCCTCAGGTAATGCTTCAGATATTGCATCTGCGATAAGCCCAGGGATTGATTTGACTTCTGCGCTTGACGGAGCTGAGCTTTCATTCTTTTTCCATGCTTTTGGAGATGATATGGGGACGCTCAATGTAGGTGTAGGAACGGATCCAGCAGGTCCTTTCACGAATGTATTTACATGGGCTGGTGATTATCAGACGGCAGATAGTGAGGCTTGGGTTCCAGTAGGGATCAATATAGACGCTTACCTTGGTCAAGTGATTTACTTAGAGTTTAGTTACGGCGGTGCTGGCACAGGCTTTGAGGGAGATATGGCTATAGATTTTATACGTGTTGAGTCTTGTGGTTCGTTCTGTATTCCCCCTAGTGGAATCACGGTTGCGAATATCACAGGTACGACTGCAGATATCAGTTGGACAGCTAACAGTGGGGAGACCTCATGGGAGTACGTTGTGGTCCCAGCAGGTACAGGCGAGCCTACAGGTCCAGGGACAACAGTAGGTGTACCATCGGCAGATATTACGGGTCTTAGTTTTGAAACGGCCTATGAGGTTTGGGTACGAGCAGACTGCGGAAGTGAGTTTAGTATTTGGTCAGGCCCTGTTAATTTCACTACGACGATTCAGACGAACTTTGATGTTGACTGTGCAGCTGGTCCAATAACAGGCTCGTTATGTTACGGCAACAATGATTCAGAGATATTTACCTATACGAGTTCAGATGGTTCGCCATTAAACTTTACGATTAACTTGGGTGAGATTGAGGGAGCACCGTTTGATTTCCTTGTAGTGTTCGATACCGATGGTACCGAGCTATACAATGGCGAGGGTAATGACGGCGACATCACAGGATTGACATTCCAGTCAACAGGAGATACGATTTCATTTCAGATTCAGTCAGATGGTTCTGTGAGTTGTGAGTCAGGCAGCTTCTGCTGTTCAGATGGTATAGATTACACGGTTGCTTGTGCGACATGTATTAATCCAACGGCGACCTATCAGGTGATAGACGACTGTGACAATGGCGATCAGTTCTTGATTGATGTGAATGTGACCTCATTGGGTGATGCCACATCATTAACCATATCAAATAACATAGACGCTACAACAGTTCCGGTAACTACTCCTGGCACTTATCAAATAGGGCCATTCCCATTTTTAGTAGATGTTGTAGTGACTGTGAGCAATGACCAAGATGTGAATTGTGTGATTAATAGTAGCCCGATACAACTATTGGCTTGTCCACCTGAAAATGACAATCCGTGTAATGCAAC
>NZ_JBRJGE010000027.1:0-2127 GCF_052983595.1 Psychroserpens sp. BH13MA-6
ATGCATTTAACCAAGATTTTTATGATAAATATAGGATGCAATATTGTTCAAGAATATGTTATGTAATTGGAACTGACAACAGAATAATGGACAAATTCTTAATTACGGACTGGAAAAATAACCTAGCAAAAATATTAAAAGAATAAAAACTACTGCCAACACCGTGTATAATTCATTGCTCTTGTTGGTTAAGTCAAGGAAAAATTCTCACATAATTCACTATCTTTAAAACTCGGAAAGATTTGCTGGTTCAACCTTGCGCTTCTTTTCCCGCGGAATTTTCGCCGTAAACGGCTCATCCAAGCGCAAAGCGCTTCGGCTGAAATTCCGCAACAAATCATACACAATTACGTTGGGCACAATTAAAACCGAATGAATAGACTACTTACTTTACTTCTGACTATCTGTATATTTGGTTGTTGTGATAAACCAGAATTACTTGATAACGGACTAACAAAAAGTGTCAGTAATTTGACTGAATACACAATAAAAGTAAAACAAGACTCGACTGGAAATAGAGTTTTGGACACTTTAGTTAAGACAAAAAAAACATACAATAATCTTGATAAAATTATAAGCCGTTATCAATACAATATTTTCGCTGATGAAAATATCGATATCGATTTTTCTTATGACAAAGAAAGCAGACTGATAAAAGAAACAGTTGGATTATCTATAGACAGCGAACCAATAATTGTTTCTTACACTTATGAAAATTCAAAACTTAAAAGCTCGCAATCTAAGTCGGAATATGATGACTTCTACTCTAAACAAGTTGGGAATTATGAATATAGTTTTTTCGGAAATCTTAAAGAATCCACCTTATCTCAAATATCCATTGATAAAGAAACTAATGATACCATTACCAACACCTTTGAGATTAGTAATTTTAAAAGTGAATTGGCAACTAAAACAAAGCATATTGACTACTTAAAACCTGAACGGAATAGAACTCTGGAATATGAATATGATTGTGGAACACTAACAGAAATGAGAACATACAATCATACTGATTCGTTGATTTCAGCAACGAAATACGAATATGAATTGGACGAATATCAAAATTGGATTATCAAAAACTCGTTTGAAAATGGAAATCTGACTTTTATTCAAACTCGAATTATAAATTACAAATAACTGTGCCCAACAACGTGTATAATTAATTGCGGTAAGATGGCTAAGCAAAGGAAAAATTCTCACATAATTCACTATCTTTCAAACTCGGAAAGAATTGCTGGCTCAGCCTCGCGCTTCTTTTCCAGCGGAATTTTCGCCGTGAACGGCTCATCCGAGCGCAAAGCGCTTCGGCTGAAATTCCGCAACTAATCATACACAATTACGTTGTAAGTAATTTGAGAAAAACGCTAATCATATTAATATCATTGAGTTTTGGATTTTTATCTTGCAAGTCCGAAAAACGATATTCTGACTATAATGAGTCTGACTTTTATGAAGTGCAAGGCTTTATTGAATCGGTAAATCCAACAAGCGACCCATTTGACAGTCCGACTGAAAAAAATATTCGATTTAAATATTTCTTAGACCGTGACAATCCGATATCTGGAATGGAAAATGACTTGGAAATGTTTGAGGCCAAAACTGGATTTCCTTTAATTGTATTAGTTCATAAGGACGACGAAAATATTAGCTTTTATGGACGAGTTGGAATTTTAGAAAACTTGAATGCTAAAGAAAAAGAATTCTTAACTGAACATATTAAAAATCAAATGGAATTAATTGACCAAACTGAATCTGAATAAAAAACTACTTACAACACCGTGTATAATTAATTGCTCTTGTTGGTTAAGACGAGGAAAAATTCTCACTTAATTCACTATCTTTAAAACTCGGAAAGAATTGCTGGTTCAACCTCGCGCTTCTCTTCCAGCGGAATTTTATTCATGTCATAACTATTTTATATTTTGGTATTCATGAATCCTGTGGATTTCACCGTAAACGGCTCATCCGAGCGCAAAGCGCTTCGGCTGAAATTCCGCAACTAATCATACACAATTACGTTGTGCATAATTAAAATAACATTACGTTGAAGAAAATTCTATTTTTTATAACACTATTTATTTCATACTATTCCTATTCACAAATTTCTACAAGACATTTTATTGATGG
>NZ_JBRJGE010000028.1:0-2092 GCF_052983595.1 Psychroserpens sp. BH13MA-6
TCATAAAATCCATAATCCCTTTCTTTTTGGTTTTGTCCAAATGCTTGGTTCATTGATACCATTAATAGTAAAGTGATTAGATTGATTTTCAACTATAAATTCTTATTTTAAAATTGCACCTAACGGTTGGTGTATGATTAGGTGCGGTGGCCAGCACCTAATTTAGTAAACAAAACCTGACCAGAGAAAATTCCGAAGGAATTTTCCTGATTGGCATCTGCCAAAGCAATTAATTATACACGTTGTTGTAAGCAGTATTTATTGCATTTCTGTTTTATACTGTTCGGTTAAAAGTTCCATTTCAATCCAATGTAACGTAACTTTAATTAAAATCTTAAGGTCGTTTATATCTTTGTCTTCCCATTTTCGAACATAATGTGTTTCATCGTTTCCTAACCAAGTTGCTCTTTCTGCCATTTCCTTAACATTTAAGTTGTTGATGTCATCTTTTATGCATTTACCAAGGAATTTTTTCTTTATATTTTCTTCTTTATCAGGATTGTTTTTAATTAAATAATCTTTAATCAAAAATTCTAATGCTTTTCGAAATCCAATTCCTGCAATATGATTTAAATTCATTGATTCAGCTTTTGAAGCTTGATTAAATATATCCACAAAGTTAGGTGAGAGAGTTTTTATATTTTCATTAAAATCATTCGTTACAAAAGTTCCGACTGAAGATGACTTGTAAATATATTGATATGTATTGCCTCTAATTAATTCTTTCTGATATAAGGCGGTGAAAATTCGCCCACAGTCAGAATCTGGACATCTATAAACAACTTCTAAAATTTTATCTTTTTGGAATCCTTGATACATTCTGGGTGTTATACTTTTATGGCAGAAAGGACATTCATTAGGGTCTTTATCGAATCCTATATTTGTATTTCCTCCATTAAATGTTAAAGCTTGTACTGCTGGCATATTCGTTTGGTTTATATTGCTTACAACGTAATTGTGTATGATTTGTTGCGGAATTTCAGCCGAAGCGCTTTGCGCTTGGATGAGCCGTTTACGGCGAAAATTCCGCGGAAAAAAAAGCGCAAGGCTGAGCCAGCAATTCTTTCCGAGTTTAAAGATAGTGAATTATGTGAGAATTTTTCCTTTGCTTAGCCAACTACAGCAATGAATTATACACGGTGTTAGCTACTGGCATTTTTTATTAAATCCATTGTTTCATTACTGTTACCAGCTGATTCAATTATTATTTCGTTAAAGTCTTTAAAATCAGATATTCCAATTCCACCTTCAGGATTTAATTTTTGTTTGTTATCTAATTCCAATATAAAATCAAAGTCAGAACAATTAGCAATTCCTTTTTTTTCAGATAATGACTGAATATTTGATTTAAATAAATTATAGTTTTCATTTGGAACTAATTCTCCAATTATTCCACCCATACTTTCGTCTGAAATTTTCAATTTTGTTGTTCCAACTACATTTTCATTTATATAAACTTTAGCTTTCATTAATCTTTTCCTTCTATTGATATTTTAACAAGTTCAATTCCTATTTTTAAACCTAAAAGAATATTTATGGTTTCTTCATCTGCTGAAATAATTATTAGTTTATAATCTTTTTTTTCTTCAGAAAATTCCACAGTTTCTATTTCCGAAATTCTCAAGGACAAGGAAAGTCCTAAATTTAAAGTGATATTAACAAACCAATTGACTTGCATTGTTCCTTTTTTAATTTCACCAATCATATAGAATTCATTCCTTCTTTTGATTGCAAAACTATCAATAACTTCAAATTCACCTTGTTCAGTTTGGGTGTTCATTTTGCTTGTAGCTAACGTAATTGTGTATGATTTGTTGCGGAATTTCAGCCGAAGCGCTTTGCGCTCGGATGAGCCGTTTACGGCGAAAATTCCGCTGGACAAAAAGTGCAAGGCTGAGCGAGCAATTCTTTCCGATTTTTAAATATAGTGAATTATGTGAGAATTTTTCCTTGTCTTAACCAACTGAGCAATTAATTATACACGGTGTTGGCAATACGTGCTTTTTTATCTTTCAGTTCAATTTGGCCAAGAAATGCTCCTCGCCATTTATTCAAATCAATCAGTTTTTTAACTTTTTCCGAAATCAAAATC
>NZ_JBRJGE010000029.1:0-1691 GCF_052983595.1 Psychroserpens sp. BH13MA-6
TTCCTACAAATTACTATCTTAGTCTCAACGGAAAAATTTGAGCTAAACAGCTTGCGTCTTTCCCGCGGAACATCAGCTGCATACGCAAGCTGTAAAACCGCAACAAATCATACACAATTACGTTGTACACCATTTGAAAAAGACATTCTACATATCGATTTTGATTTTAGCATTCAGCGGAATAGCAAATGCTCAAATATCTGGTCATCTATTTTTGGACGAATCAGAATTACCTGGAGTTGAAGTATATTTTAAAAATTCGGATTTGAAAATAAATTCGGATTTTGACGGATTCTTTGAATTGCAAATACCTGAACGAATAGTAAAAGCGGACTTGATTTTAAAAGACCGTGAATTATCAGTTGAAATACTTAATCTGGAATTTGAATTTACAAAGTTGGATTTAGGTAAAATTGAGTTGCCTACTTTTAAAAGTATCGATATTGAGGAATATGAACAACTCTCTGAATTGGAAAAGAAAAGTTGCTATCCGATAAAACACTACGCTAATTTATTAGGCTATTGGTACACTAACAAATTAGAGAATGATTATTTAACCTTGAATTGCAAGAATAAAATAACGGAATTTGAATATAATCCAGAGACTAAAACTGTATCTGTAGATTGGAATTTAATAAAAGACTGTGAATAAAAAACGGTGTACAACAATGTATAACCGCAATTACGGCGGATTCGACTACGTCCGAATCCACTCGGAATTGCTAAAGTCAGTGTCAAACCGAAAATTAACGCATATTAACCCGTAACTGACGGTTATACGAGACCGTTGTGTGTAATGTAAAAAAAACCGTGAATGAAAAAAATCTACCAACGAATTGAATATCTAGGGTACTATGAAATTATAGGAGGAATATTCGGATTATTACTCATTTTTTTAAGCTTTTATGATAAGTTGAATTCAAACGGATTTTTCATTTTTTCACTTTCATTATTTGTTACGTTATGCGGAATTTCAATTTATAGCGGAATTTTACTCACTCAAAAAAAATATCAGAAAGGTCTAAATCTATCTCTTTTTTCACAAGCGACTCAAGTTATTAGTTTTGTCCTATTTGGTTACATTTTTGACTTTGCAATTGGAATTTATCTTCGAATAACGACAGAATTGACTAATGATACTATGGTTGGACTTGACTTTGGATTTGCAAATTGGAATTTATCTAGAAATGCGAATCCTGACATAATTGAATTGAATATAAATATTGTAGCAATAATTCTCTTATTGTTCATCGCAAAATCAGCTGACCGAATAAAAGCCGAATTGAAAAAAGAAAACGACTGAATTAAACACTACACACAACAACGTGTATAATCCATGCTCTACTCTAGCTTCAGTTTTAATTCTTATATTTAAACTTTAGAATCGTAACGACGGAAAATAACGATCGTTTCCAATCGCACGATATCATACACAATTACGTTGGCAATAATGCTTGAAATTCGAAAATGAATAATTGGTATCACATAAAGACAGAGCAATTTGGTTATCCACAACCAGAAGACGACTTTGGATATATGGAATTGACTTATGAACCAAATATTGGTTGTCCGACTTGCCACATTGGAATAAAACAAAATAATCCATTTCGTTTCAGAAGTGAGCCTAAAGCCAAAAACAGTCAGTTTATAGGACTGAATTGGGTATTTGACCAAATTTTTGTGCGCGAACC
>NZ_JBRJGE010000030.1:0-1548 GCF_052983595.1 Psychroserpens sp. BH13MA-6
AATTCACTATATTTAACCAAACGGAAAGAAATGTCCAGGCTCAGCCTCTCGCCTTTCTTTCCAGCGGAATTTTCGCCGCAAGCGGCTCATCCGAACGCAAAAGCGATCGGCTGAAATTCCGCAACAAATCATACACAATTACGTTGTGTGTAATTAAAAAAATCTTGCTGAAAAATTTTGAAACAGTTTAGAAAATTTAGTAAAGTTCATAACACAATGCTTTTGGACGAAAATTATTTATTCGCTTATAGTTGTGGCGACGGGTTTTCAAGTCGTGGATTAACGTTTGAATATTTAGTAGATTATGATTGCAACTACGAATTAGAATTGAGTGTTAATGCCCACGAAAAAAAGACAAAAAACAACTCTGACAAAATAATCGAAAAAGGTGTATTAGCTGGCGATGAGTTATTATTAATCGAAAAATTATTGTCTTCAGATTATAATTCTTTGAAACAAATATATGATTATGAAGGTTTGGACATAACTGATATTGGAATTCAACAAATTTTTATCAATTTGGATAAAACAACAAAATATGTAGAGATATTAGATGGATTACCAATCGAATGTTTTGAGTCAGAAGTTGAACTACTCTTATTTGAATTAAATAAATATATGCTGAATAAAAGTGAAATAATGTACGAAAATTGGACTGTAGATTAACTACACACAACAACGTGTATACCCAATTGCTTGGTCTGTGTGTACTCGGAAAATCCTACGGATTTTCCTCTGGTTCGTTTTCTTTTATTAACTTAGTTCTAACCAACGCAACTAGCCATAACACAAACACGTTGTAAAACATTTGTAAAAACCTTGAACGACATATTTAATCTAGGGAAAAATTACGAAATCAAAACTTCTTTATCTAAAACTGATTTAGAGGATCATCTGAATGATTTAAAGAACTTTGAATTTTACGAAAACGAAATGTATATAAATGGTTCATTCGTTCATGATTTGGGTTGGGATGATTTTGCAAATCCGAAATTGATATCCGTGAGATTTGAATTGGAAAATAATAACTTGAAAAATTTAAAAATTGGACCAACATTCTTGCTAAATTTTTTTCTAATTGGTTTACTATTGGGATTTTTAATAACTTCGTTAGAAGCTTTTAATAATCAAGTTGAATTGACTGACAAAATTGGTTATGGAATTACAGCATTTGGATTTTTAGCAAGTTTTTTAATTATTCGAATTTTTACTAAACGTAAAATAAAATCAACTAAAAGAAAATTAGAACTTGAATAAAAACGTTTTACAACACCGTGTATAATTAATTGCTCTTGTTGGCTAAGTAGACGATTATTTCCTACAAATTACTATCTTAGTCTCAACGGAAAAATTTGAGCAAAACAGCTTGCGTTTTTCACGCGGAACATCAGCCGCACACGCAAGCTGTTAAACCGCAACAAACCATACACAATTACGTTGGCATAAATTTAAAACAATACATCTGAAATCAATATTTGGAATATTTACAAGTATCATTTTCTTATCCTTTTTTTCGGATTACGGAATAAAAACTTCTGATCTTAAAAT
>NZ_JBRJGE010000031.1:0-1534 GCF_052983595.1 Psychroserpens sp. BH13MA-6
TTTAAAGTAGGAGCCACTGTGTCTTCAACGTTAATGATTTGAACTCCAGTTGTTGTGTTACCACAATCGTCGGTTGCTGTCCATGTTCTTGTAATAGTTTCGGTGTTGCCACAATCGGCAACAGAGGTATCGTTGAAGGTAATGGTTACCTCACCACAGCTATCAGTCGCTGTTGCTTCTCCAGTATTTACCGGATCGGTACTTTCAGAACATTCAACCGTTGCATCTGCTGGCACATTTAACGTAGGAGCCACTGTATCTTCAACAGTTATAGTTTGAACTCCAGTTGTCGTGTTACCACAATCATCAGTAGCTGTCCATGTTCTTGTAATAGTTTCTGTGTTACCACAATCGTCAACAGACGTATCGTTGAAGGTAATGGTCACCTCACCACAGCTATCAGTCGCTGCTGCTTCTCCAGTATTTACCGGATCGGTACTATCAGAACATTCAACCGTAGCATCTGCAGGCACATTTAACGTAGGAGCCACTGTATCTTCTACAGTTATAGTTTGAACTCCAGTTGTCGTGTTACCACAATCGTCAGTCGCTGTCCATGTTCTTGTAATAGTTTCGGTGTTACCACAATCGGCAACAGACGTATCGTTGAAGGTAATGGTCACCTCACCACAGCTATCCGTAGCTGTTGCTTCTCCTGTATTTACCGGATCGGTACTTTCAGAACATTCAACCGTTGCATCTGCTGGCACATTTAACGTAGGAGCCACTGTATCTTCAACAGTTATAGTTTGAACTCCAGTTGTCGTGTTACCACAATCNGGCACATTTAACGTAGGAGCCACTGTATCTTCAACAGTTATAGTTTGAACTCCAGTTGTCGTGTTACCACAATCGTCGGTTGCAGTCCATGTTCTTGTAATAGTTTCTGTGTTACCACAATCGTCAACAGACGTATCGTTGAAGGTAATGGTTACCTCACCACAGCTATCAGTCGCTGTTGCGTCTCCAGTATTTACCGGATCGGTACTATCAGAACATTCAACCGTTGCATCTGCAGGCACATTTAAAGTAGGAGCCACAGTATCTTCCACAGTTATGATTTGAACTCCAGTTGTCGTGTTACCACAATCATCAGTAGCTGTCCATGTTCTTGTAATAGTTTCGGTGTTACCACAATCGGCAACAGACGTATCGTTGAAGGTAATGGTTACCTCACCACAGCTATCCGTCGCTGTTGCTTCTCCTGTATTTACCGGATCGGTACTTTCAGAACATTCAACCGTAGCATCTGCAGGCACATTTAACGTAGGAGCCACTGTATCTTCAACAGTTATAGTTTGAACTCCAGTTGTCGTGTTACCACAATCGTCGGTTGCTGTCCACGTTCTTGTAATAGTTTCGGTGTTACCACAATCGGCAACAGACGTATCGTTGAAGGTAATGGTCACCTCACCACAGCTATCCGTCGCTGTTGCTTCTCCTGTATTTACCGGATCGGTACTTTCAGAACATTCAACCGTTGCATCTGCAGGCACATTTAAAGTAGGAGCCACTGTATCTTCCACAGTTATGA
>NZ_JBRJGE010000032.1:0-1472 GCF_052983595.1 Psychroserpens sp. BH13MA-6
TTCCATGAGACGATGTCAGATGCTGAGAATGGCGTAAATGAACTTTCGAGTCCTTATAATAACATTGTAGAGGACATGCAGACGATTTATGTTCGAGTAGAGAGTGCTACGATAGCGACAGACTGTGCAACTATAGTAGAGCTTGTTTTGATTGTGAATCCGACTCCACAGTTAGGAGCGGCACCAACGGCTTTAGAGATTTGTGACGATTTATCGGCAGATGGTTTTGGTCAGTTTGACTTGACAAGCAAAGAGGATGAGATTTTACAGAATTTAGCAGACCCGACGCTTTATACGGTGACTTACTATACGAGTGAGGTAAATGCAGAGATGCCTATGGGTGCGATAGGGACACCGACGAACTATACGAACACAACAGCCTTTAACCAGATTCTCTGGGTACGAGTTGAGGATAATGCAACAGGCTGTCATAAACTAACAACCTTAGAGCTTATCGTTAACGCGCTACCGGTACTTGTTCAGCCAGCACCATTAGAGCTATGCGATGAGAATAACCCAGGGGATGAAATGGAGTCCTTTATTTTGGAGGATGCCACAGATGAGATATTAAACGGACAGACAGGAATCAGCCTTACTTACTATGAGACTCAGGCAGATGCGAATAATGGGACTAACCCAATTACAAGTCCTTACACGAATACGGTCAACCCACAGACTATTTTTGTACGCGCGACCAATGATGTTACGGGCTGTTTTGTAAGCACTACAGCGACCATATTACTTAGGGTGAACCCGATTCCATCACCAACACCACCAACGGATTTAGAGGAATGTGATTCTGATAATGATGGTTTTGCAAGCTTTGATTTAGAGGATCGAACCTTAGAGATTATAGGAGGTGAGTTGGATACGGCTGTTACCTACCACGAGACACAGGAAGATGCGAATATGGGAGACAACGCCCTATCGAGTCCTTATACGAATATTGTGATGGATGAGCAAGTCATTTACATTAGACTCACCAATACGGTCACGGGCTGTTATAATGCTTCAGAGACATTGACGATCCGTGTGTTGGAATCTCCAGAGGTACCAGTATCAATAGAGGATTATGTGATCTGTGACACGAATGCTGATGGGATTGCACAATTTGATTTGACCAGTAAAGATTCAGAGATTATAGGATCACAGAGTGATGTGACATTGACCTATCATGTTACGTTAGCAGATGCATTATCAGGAAACAACCCAATAGCTAATGTTGGGAATTATACCAATACGAGCAACCCACAGGTGATCTATGTACGTCTTGTGAGTGATGTTAACGGCTGTGTTGACACAGGAGAGTTTGAGTTACGTGTGGAGCTTCCACCGGTAGCAGTACAACCATCACCACTAGAGCTTTGTGATGATGATATTGCTGATGAGATTACGGTATTTGATTTGAGTGTGAAGGATAATGAGATTACAGGAGGCGAGGCAAGCTGGAGCGTAAGTTACTATGAGACTCA
>NZ_JBRJGE010000033.1:0-1199 GCF_052983595.1 Psychroserpens sp. BH13MA-6
ATCATACACAATTACGTTGGCAGTAATATGAACAATAACAAATCTACCGAATGAAATCATTCAGCAAGGCCTTTCTAATTCTGATGCTATTGTACAGTTGTAAAAACAACGACAATAATTATTTAAACTCTTTTACAGTCACTAAAGACACATTATTAATTCGGACTCAAAAACAAAAAGGTGAAAAACTATTTCCATTAGGAGCTGGTCCTATAGAATTTAAAAAGCAGACAGATACGTTCCCCTATCCAATTAAATATCCTAACCAAATTCAAGATGCTGAACGTTTTTTATTGGAGCCTGATTTTCAAGAAAAAGAACATTATTATGTTGATATAATAAAAGGAATTAAAAATGGACAGAAAGTATATGCGATTGATGGAAATAATAACAAAGATTTAAGTGATGACAAGCTTAGACCAATTGAAGAAATGAAATGGGATTCAACTGCAAAACTAGTAAAGTGCAGGTATTTAATCTCAAATGGAAATAAAATGGTAACCGACTCATCGTGGATAAAAATCGGATTAGTCAATAATCGCTTGTTTTTAGGTAGAAGCGAACATTTGACTGCAAAGTTAAATATTGATACTAATGATTATGAAATTGGAATTATTGAATACAGAAATGCCAAAAGCTTTACTTATGGCATAGATTCTGAAATATCATTAATATCTCGTAATGGTGAGAGAATAGATTCTATAGGTAGACGAGATTTTAGGAAATTAGGAGAGTTTTTAAACCTTGATGGTCTACATTATAAATTCGATAGTATTTCAAATAATGGAGAGTATATTAGACTTATAAAAGAAATTAATATTGAATCTAAAATTGGAACTCAAGTTGGTATGATTGCGCCTGCATTTAATATTGTTACCACAGAAGGAGATACGATTAGCAGCACAAATTTGAATAATAAAATAACAGTAATCGCTAATTCATGCGGCTGTGGTGGAGATGTCGAGTCAACAAACGCTTTCTATGAAATTCAGAAAAATTATAAGAATATAAATATTCTTCATATAGATTCGAACATTAAAACAAATTCGGACGGTCTACACATTGATATGCAGAATGCATTTAACCAAGATTTTTATGATAAATATAGGATGCAATATTGTTCAAGAATATGTTATGTAATTGGAACTGACAACAGAATAATGGACAAATTCTTAATTACGGACTGGAAAAATAACCTA
>NZ_JBRJGE010000034.1:0-1163 GCF_052983595.1 Psychroserpens sp. BH13MA-6
CTCTACTTTAGCTTCAGTTTTAATTCTTATATTTAAACTTTAGAATTGTGACGACGGAAAATAACGATCAATTCCAATCGCACGATATCATACACAATTACGTTACCCAACATTTGAGAAAAATCGTTTTCATATTGAACATAATTTTTAGCACATTAATTTTTGCTCAAAATCCTGAATCGTCAACTCTGTATGAAAAAGAGTATTACGATTTAATAAATTACGTTCCGAAAAATTTGGAATTTGACTCTATTCGTAAACCTGAAAGCCGACTATTACAAGTAGAATTAAATACAATTAGTAGTTTACATATTTACAGTGGATTAAGGGATGAATTTAAACTAAACGAAAAAGACAATAAATGGTTGAATTATAAAATTGACCGATTTGCAACAGCTTTATTCCTTGATGGAAAAAAGATTTTAGTTAGTGCTGTTGGAGGTTATTCTGGTTGTCCAGATAAAATGATTGATACTCTTCGACTGAATAATATTGAGATTATTAATTTAAAATTCTGCCATACTTGCACAGATGCTATTCGAGACGAAAATTTTATAAGAATTTTTAATGACAGAATGTATTCTTTAATGAAAATTGAGCCACCAAATAGAAAAACAAGATTATTCTATGGCGAATATATTGGACGAAACAAAAACCGATTTGAAATTAAACTAGTTTTAAAAGAGGACAGAACATTCAAATTTTGGGTTAATAAAGGACACGATTCAGATTTTACAGAGGGTTTGTGGAAAAATATTAACGACACGCTGATTTTAAAATCTCGTAATCTGAATAAAGATGATGAAATAAGTTTCGCATTATCGAGTGCAAATTGGATTGAGTTTAATGACTTAGAGTTTCGTTTAAATAAAGGAAAACTGACTGAATTGAATGACAAAAATCGGAAATTAAAACAAACAGTTGAATAAAAAACGTTGGGTAACACCGTGTATAATCCATGCTCTACTCTAGCTTCAGTTTAAATTCTTATATTTAAAAAATGATTCGTAACCGCGGAAAGTAACGAACGTTTCCAAACGCACGATATCATACACAATTACGTTAGCAACAATAGTGCAATACCGAAAATAAAGCTGGTCAGGAAACTTTCTGAATAGACCTCAGCACTTCGGATTCTTCTAAAACTATTACTCTGAAAATGA
>NZ_JBRJGE010000035.1:0-1147 GCF_052983595.1 Psychroserpens sp. BH13MA-6
GTAAATAATTTTCCAAGACTTCTTTATCAATTTGGTAATTGATTAAAATTCGTCTGTCGATTATTCCTTTTATTTTCGGTATTCTCATTTGAGTGAGCAAATTGCACCTAACGTAATTGTGTATGATTAGTTGCGGAATTTCAGCCGAAGCGCTTTGCGCTTGGATGAGCCGTTCACAGCGAAAATTCCGCGGGAGAGAAAGTGCAAGGCTGAGCGAGCAATTCTTTCCGAGTTTTAAAGATAGTGAATTAAGTGAGAATTTTTCCTTGTTATAACCAACTGAGCAATTAATTATACACGTTGTTATGTGCTGGCTTTATTTTTTTTCAGATTGTCTCTGCCTTCAAAAACTTTACTTATTTCGAAATAATAGACTTTCGTTTCTCCGTTTTCATCTAGGACTTCCATTCGGTCGCAAACTCCGCCATCAATACTTTGTGTTTTCAATTCAACTCCAAGCATATTTAAAATGAAGTACTCTTCTGATATTTGTATTACAGGCCAACCATTTTGACAAGATTTTCCATCTCCATTTCTTACGATTGAGTACAATAAACCGAATTGAATAGCTTTATATTTTTTTGCATTTATTGAATCTCCTACAATTTTATAAGTTTGTCTTAATATTTTATGGGCTGTCATACTCGTGTAGTCAATACTCAACATTTTTTTTGTTGTAGTAATTATGCTGTCGTATTTCGATTCAGACATTTGTCGATACATTTCTTTTTTCAATTTCCTGAATTCTGAGCTTTTTTCAGACGCAATTTTGAATTGTTCACTTTCAATAAAACTTTCTCTAAATGATTTAAAGTCAATATCAGTTTTTCCGCTTTCAAGCATTTGCACTGTTTTACTGTAATAATCTTCAAATTCAGGAACTTTTATTTCAGTTTGTCCAATTACTAAGGTGAAATTGAAAAGAACTATTAATGTTATAAGAGAATGTTTAATCATAGTTTGAATTTTTTTTCAGCTTGCACATAACGTAATTGTGTATGGTTTGTTGCGGTTTAGCAGCTTGCGTGTGCGGCTGATGTTCCGCGGGAAAGACGCAAGCTGTTGAGCTCAAATTTTTCCGTTGAGACTAAGATAGCAATTTGTAGGAGATTTTCCTCGTCTTAACCAACTGAGCAATGAATTATAC
>NZ_JBRJGE010000036.1:0-1084 GCF_052983595.1 Psychroserpens sp. BH13MA-6
TTTCGGTTTAGCGGGTTTCTTATAAACAATCGTAGATTTTCCCTCTAACGTAACTTCGAGTAAATTTTGCGCACTTAATTCTGTCGCAAAAAAGGAAGTTAATATGATTAGCAGGATTTTTCTCATAATTGTGTACAACGTAATTGTGTATGATTTGTTGCGGAATTTCAGCCGAAGCGCTTTGCGCTTGGATGAGCCGTTCACGGCGAAAATTCCGCTGGAAAATAAGTGCGAGGTTGAACCAGCAATTCTTTCCGATTTTTAAAGATAGTGAAATATGTGGGAATTTTTTCTCGTCTTAACCAGCTTAGCAATGAATTATACACGGTGTTGGCAAATCGTTTATTTCCCCTGTTTGTTGTGAGCTTGACTTATCATATGANGAATTTTTTCTCGTCTTAACCAGCTTAGCAATGAATTATACACGGTGTTGGCAAATCGTTTATTTCCCCTGTTTGTTGTGAGCTTGACTTATCATATGATTGATGCATAACCACTTATTGTCAATTCTTTTAAAGACTCTAAGGTGATTTATTATCCTATCATCCATGTCACGGCCATCAGGCCACTTTTGGTTAGTTCTGATGTTTACTGATCTAACTAAGGCTATATCTTCACTTAGGAACTCAATTTCGGGTTCTTTGTAGTTGTTTTTTCCAGACATCACAAAATCAAGAGAAAAGATTGTTTTTAAAAGTGATTTCAATTCCTTTTTTCCTTGAACTCTATCTCCGAAAGCATTTGTCCAATCAATATCTTCGGAATATTCATTGAGTACCAATTCCAAATCTTTTGAATCCCAACCTTTGTCGTAGTTATCTATTGATTTTTTGATTGATTCAATATCATTAGAATGATCAAATGGATCTGGATTCTGATTACAAGAAATCAATAAGAAAGGAACGATTAGAATAAGTGATAATTTTTTCATTTCAAATGTTCTTTTATAAATGTTTGCCAACGTAATTGTGTATGATTTGTTGCGGAATTTCAGCCGAAGCGCTTTGCGCTTGGATGAGCCGTTTACGGCGAAAATTCCGCGGGAAAAGAAGCGCGAGGCTGAGCCAGCAATTCTTTCCGAGTT
>NZ_JBRJGE010000037.1:0-1060 GCF_052983595.1 Psychroserpens sp. BH13MA-6
TCCTACTTTTATTAAAAATATAAACAACTCGGAAAACCTGAACTAGCAGCTCGCGTTTTTCCCGCGGAACATCAGCCGCATACGCTCGCTGAAATTCCGCAACATAATCATACACAATTACGTTGTACGTAATTAAAGAATGAACTCAAAAACAAAATTAAAATACGGAATAATAATTATTGTTCTTGAATTGATCTTAATTGGAATTTGGATTTATTCATCTGAACCAGATCCAAGTATTTCAATTTTTCTACTTTTAATTATACCTACTCTATTTGGAACTAATTTTATAATTGGTTTAATACTATATTTTCTAAAAAAACCTTTATCAAAATTCTTTTTGATGAATTCTATTTTTTGTCCACTAATTTTTTACCTAATTTGGAAATTATGGTTCTTAAATTATCACGATAGAAATAATACATATTACGAGTTTTCAATAAATGATATCGTATACGAATTGAGTATTGGAAAAAATAATGAATACTTCTATCTGTGTGACGAAAATAATGACGGAAGAGTTTATGTAGGGAAATATGAAAGAAAAGGTGATAGCATATTATTAAATGATAATGAATATAAAATGTACATTATATCTAATAAATTATTTGAGTTTCCAGAAAAAAGAACAGGAATAACTTTAAATAGAATGGAATATAAAAGTAAATAAAATTCCGAACAAAATTAAGAATGAATCAGAATTAGAACGACTTAAAAGATGCGAATTTGACCGAAAAATTAAACAATCATCAGATATGATAAAATTTGGAATTATATTTTAATTACAATTATATCAGCTTACTAACTAAAATAACTACGTACAACAACGTGTATAATTCATTGCTCAGTTGGTTAAGACGAGGAAAAATTCTCACATAATTCACTATCTTTAAACTCGGAAAGAATTGCTGGCTCAGCCTTGCGCCTTTTTTCCAGCGGAATTTTCGCCGTAAACGGCTCATCCAAGCGCAAAGCGCTTCGGCTGAAATTCCGCAACAAATCATACACAATTACGTTAGCAACAATAGTGCAATACCGAAAATAAAGCTGGTCAGGAAAC
>NZ_JBRJGE010000038.1:0-1002 GCF_052983595.1 Psychroserpens sp. BH13MA-6
TTTCTTTTCCTAAAATTTTGTCGAATTCAGTCGTCGAATTTTTATTTTCCGAACATCCAATGAATAGAAGTAAGATTATGAATATTTTGAAAACTTTCATTTGGTTGGTCATATGTTTGCTAACGGTCTCGTATAACCGTCAGATACGGGTTAATATGCGTTAATTTTCGGTTTAGAACTGGCTTTAGCAATTCCGAGTGGATTCGGACGTAGTCGAATCCGCCGTAATTGCGGTTATACATTGTTAGCAAACGTATTTTATTCCATTTCATTTTCTTTGATTTCAATCGGTTCTGGTGGCGGAACCATATATTCAAGTCTATATTTTTCCATTTCTTTAGGATACAACTCAAACATAATCCTTTGATAACGTTCAATATTAAATCCGCGATTTCCAAGTCCAGTTGTTCTTAATAGAATTGTGTCTTTTTCTTTTGGGTTAATTATTATAAAAAATGGACTGCTTATTTCTTCTTGATAATTAATATCAAAATCAGTCATCATTTTTTCTAAATTCAGCGTGTCGTTTTTTAATTCATAAAGAACTTTATTAAAATGAACAGGTTCGTCATCCATTACCTGTTTTTCTTTTAATTGAAGAAATACACTGTCATTGTTTTTTGTGATTTGTAATTGGTCATATTCACTCCACATACACATAGATAAAACGACTCCGATATTCAGAGTATCATTATTTTCCATTTTCATTTTAAATTCAGAGTAATCTTCAGCTACTTTAAATTCAGATTTTTTCGGTTCAACCTTTTGTTTACAACCAAAGACTATGATTGCAAAAACTAAAATTAATATGTTGAACTTTTCGTTTCTCATATGTTTGCTAACGTAATTGTGTATGGTTTGTTGCGGTTTTACAGCATGCGTGTGCGGCTGATGTTCCGCGGGAAAGACGCAAGCTGTTGAGCTCAAATTTTTCCGTTGAGACTAAGATAGCAATTTGTAGGAGATTTTCCTCGTCTTAACCAACTGAGCAATGAATTATAC
>NZ_JBRJGE010000039.1:0-927 GCF_052983595.1 Psychroserpens sp. BH13MA-6
CAACGTAATTGTGTATGATTTGTTGCGGTTTTACAGCTTGCGTATGCAGCTGATGTTCCGCGGGAAAGACGCAAGCTGTTTAGCTCAAATTTTTCCGTTGAGACTAAGATAGTAATTTGTAGGAAATATTCTTCTGCTTAGCCAACAAGAGCAATTAATTATACACTGTGTTAGGTGCAGTTTTTTATTTTATTCAGTCCAATCCATTCGTGTTCAATATCTTTCATTAAAAGTGCATTATCAAATTTTACAGAGCCTTTTGGGAAAATATCTTCATTCTCAAAGAAACTTGATTTTACATTCTCAACTTCTAAAAGGGATACTTTCCAATTATAGGCTTTTAATTCAAGTCCTTCAAAATCATTTTTATCAAGTGAATATCCAACGGAACCTTCTTCAAAGAAATCCGATAGACTTTGCAAGTTTTCAAATATGCTTTCCTTATTCCAAATATTAGTTTCTTTAGCTTTAATTTCTATCGAAGTGTTATCATCACTTACAAATCCTACTTCATAATTTCCATTTACCTCGTTTACCTTAAATTCTGCTAAATGGTGAATTCCTGGAAATATATTCCCACCAGCCAAAGAATTCAATTTAGAAGAAGTATCTCTTCTTGGAATATAAACTCCTTCTTTTGGTATTCCGTTTTCTGACCATTTTACAGCAATTCTATGAGCTCCGTTCTCGGAAGAAATTCCGATTTGTTTAGGTAGACTTTTTGGTCTGATTTCTTTTAATCTTATCAAACAGATTCCCGCAATTCCTTTTCCATTTACTAATTTTGGCTTGAAAGGTTTTGGTAAATAATTTTCCAAGACTTCTTTATCAATTTGGTAATTGATTAAAATTCGTCTGTCGATTATTCCTTTTATTTTCGGTATTCTCATTTGAGTGAGCAAATTGCACCTAACGTAATTGTGTATG
>NZ_JBRJGE010000040.1:0-894 GCF_052983595.1 Psychroserpens sp. BH13MA-6
CGTTAGCAAACATATGACCAACCAAATGAAAGTTTTCAAAATATTCATAATCTTACTTCTATTCATTGGATGTTCGGAAAATAAAAATTCGACGACTGAATTCGACAAAATTTTAGGAAAAGAAAATAGCGAAACTCTCAACTTACTTGTGTCTGAATTTGAAAATGATTTTCTAAAAAGACAATATCCGAATTTAAATACCAAGAGTGCGTATGAGAAATTTGTGACTGAAATTAGCGAAGGGAAAACAGAGCATCTTCTTGAATTTTCAGAAAAATCAAGAAATCTGTTTAATGAAAGTACTTTAAGACTTGAAATCTATTGTGTAGTTGACTCAACTTGGGTTGAAAAAAACCCTTGGAACGATAAAGCTTTATTAGTTAAAGGCAGAACTAAATGTCTCAATCCAGACGGAACATTTGAAAATGGTTCAATGGAAATGCCATTTAATGAAAATGAAATTTCAAGAGATTCGATACAAAAAAGATATATGAATTTTGTGGAATCAAATTATAATGGAAAATATCTTAAAGCTCTGAATTCAATTTCTAATAAGTCCGATTTTTGGAGTTCTTTTGTAAAAGACAGAAATGATTTTGGAATTATAGTATCTGAATTCATTGCTAAAAGAATGTTGGCGCATAAAGTGGATTTTGATGATTATTACATAAGGAGATTAATTGTAATTGAATTAAGTTATTAAAATACGTTTGCTAACAACGTGTATAATTCATTGCTACTGTTGGCTAAGTGGAAAATTATTTCCTACAATTCACTATATTTAACCAAACGGAAAGAAATGTCCAGGCTCAGCCTCTCGCCTTTCTTTCCAGCGGAATTTTCGCCGCAAGCGGCTCATCCGAACGCAAAAGCGATCGGCTGAAATTCCGCAAC
>NZ_JBRJGE010000041.1:0-885 GCF_052983595.1 Psychroserpens sp. BH13MA-6
AACGTAATTGTGTATGATTTGTTGCGGAATTTCAGCCGAAGCGCTTTGCGCTTGGATGAGCCGTTTACGGCGAAAATTCCGCGGGAAAAGAAGCGCGAGGCTGAGCCAGCAATTCTTTCCGAGTTTTAAAGATAGTGAATTATGTGAGAATTTTTCCCTATCTTAACCAACTGAGCAATGAATTATACACGGTGTTGTGCATAGTTATTTTTTATATAAAGCTCCGTAATATGTAACTCCATTTGGATTAGTTGATCTGTAGACATAACCATTGTCTCCGATAAGTTTAAGTATTTCAACTTTTATTTTTTTACCAATCAAATATTTTAATTTATCATCTGACATTCTATAGTAAACTAAATCGTATGTTGAATCGGAAGTCCAAAAAATCTTATAGATTTGGTTACCTCTATGGCTTTTTTCCTTTTGAATTCTTTTTCCTCTTTTAACTTTTGTAGACTTATGGTTTATATGATGATATTCATATTGGCCTTTCCTGAATTTTAAACACTCTTTTTTTTCAGTATCTGTTAATTCAATATTTTCAAATTCTGGATTAATCAGAGAGAAGGTTAAAACACCACATCGACCAACTAATGGTCCGTTTTTAGGATAATCAAAGTTCTTCAGGAAATCAATAATTCCATCAATATTTGCTTGAACTTTATGATTTGTTTTTTCTTTTATGAGCTTAACTTGATTAATCCCTGAAATACTATCAGCACATAATTCAAATGTAACATAATCAACTATTTCAACTCCATCAATAAAATGTCTTGTAGAAATTTGTGAATAGGAATAGTATGAAATAAATAGTGTTATAAAAAATAGAATTTTCTTCAACGTAATGTTATTTTAATTATGCACAACGTAATTGTGTATGAT
>NZ_JBRJGE010000042.1:0-813 GCF_052983595.1 Psychroserpens sp. BH13MA-6
AACGTAATTGTGTATGATTATGTTGCGGAATTTCAGCGAGCGTATGCGGCTGATGTTCCGCGGGAAAAACGCGAGCTGCTAGTTCAGGTTTTCCGAGTTGTTTATATTTTTAATAAAAGTAGGAATTTTTCCTTGTCTTAACCAACTTAGCAATTAATTATACACGGTGTTGGCAGTAGGATTTTGTTCAGGTGCAATGAGTATTTCATTCAGAAAGTCTTTTTCAAGTTCCAATATACTTTGCTGTCTAAACTTTAGATAAGTCACAATTCCTTTATGTGGTAAATCGTCAAAATAATAGTCCAAATGTTTAGCTTCATATCCATTTGTGGCAATTACACTATAAGCTCCAGCTTTAGCACGAATTCTATTTTTCGTTTGATTGTTATCAGCCAATTTTAAAATCTCTTTTTCGTAAAATTCCGTTTTATTTAGATATTCGGTTCCTTTTTCAGAATACTTACCATTGGTGAAAAAAGGATTAACTTTATTTTCAGCGTACTGTTTTTCAATTCCGCTCAAATATTTTAAATAACCTTTAGTGAGGTTATCGTACTTCTGAATTTTAACTACATCTAAACTGTCATAATCGTTTCGTAAAATTTTTGCGTGAATGTCATCCATTAGAAAAACAATAGATTCATCACATTTAGTATTTAAAATCCCAAACATTCCATCAATATCAGTTTCAGACATTGAGTTAGATTCCGATTTCAAATTTGAATTACAGGAACTAATTATTATCAATAATAGAAGGATTGAAATGTTTCTCATAGGTTTTCTCATCTTACTGCCAACGTAATTGTGTATGAT
>NZ_JBRJGE010000043.1:0-796 GCF_052983595.1 Psychroserpens sp. BH13MA-6
ATCATACACAATTACGTTACCTGCAAGCTGAAGAAACATCGAGAATGGAATTAGAAAGAGTAAGATATATTATAAATTATTTTGGAAGATTTTTTACGCCAAATGAATATAAAGCTTATCGCCATTTAATGTCTGTTGAGAAACTTGGTGACGTTAATGAAAACGATAATCGACTCACAGCATATAAGAAAATGGAATGGATAAGTTCTGACCCAAACGTTTTAGAGCTAATCAAGAATGGCTCGAACGAATTTCATTGTAAAGCTGCCGAGAGAATTTCTTCAGAAAACAAAGATTCAGTTTTCTTTAATCAATGTCCGAATTGTGAAAAACTTGCAAAAACACCATTAGCTAGAATGTGCAGGTATTGTGGCGAAAAATGGTTTGATTCTTCTTCTGAATTTAGACAAGTTGATTATGTGATAAATAAATGGCTTCCAAAATATGGACTTACTATTGGAACACAATATAAAGACGAAAAAGTAAGGTCTATATCTGTCGTAGATGATAATGGAAACTCGTATCAGATATGGATTAACCCAATTAAACTAAATCAAATCGAAGTTAATGCTTGTTCATTGAAGAATGTGAAAACGGAATTTTGGAAAACAGAAACTGATTTGAATGAATTTGAGCAGACTCTGAATAAAGCATATTCGGTAATTGAAAAATGGATAACTGATAAAGGTAATGCAAGAAATTTTGTATAAAAAGCCAGCAGGTAACACCGTGTATAATTAATTGCGGTAAGTGTTTAAGACGAGGAAAAATTCTCACATAATTCACTATCTTTAAA
>NZ_JBRJGE010000044.1:0-796 GCF_052983595.1 Psychroserpens sp. BH13MA-6
AACGTAATTGTGTATGATATCGTGCGATTGGAATTGATCGTTATTTTCCGTCGTCACAATTCTAAAGTTTAAATATAAGAATTAAAACTGAAGCTAAAGTAGAGCATGGATTATACACGTTGTTGTGCATAGTTATTTTTTCCATATTCCAAATTCAGTCCGGATTGTGTTTAAAATCTCGCACATATAAATCAGTTCATCAATTTCTGGATAATGACTTAAATATCCATCAGGATTTGAAAATTCAAATTCGTTTGTTTTATTCCAACCTCGGACTTGAATTTTAAATCCTTCTCCATCTAAAATCGCAACTTGCTTGTTCATTAATTCATATTCCTCAATCTCTTTACCTCGATGTATCTTTTTTACTTTTTCAACTTTTCCACGAGTTACTAATTTCCATCTTATTTCGCTCATATTTGGTAAGTCCAAAATATGACTCTGAATAAAGTTTTGAAAAACAACTTCCATATCATTTTCCGATTTTAGAGTTTGCTTTTCAGTCCGCAATTCCGCTTGTTCGTCAACTTTTGCGTAATGCTCGTAAAATTCCGCTGTCCATTTTTCTGATTCATCCTTAAACATTCTAAAAAGCGATGAATAATTCGTTATTCCACCGCCTTGATAGATTCGGATTTCTGTTTCATAAGTCAGAGAGTCAGAGAGTTTTAAATCAGAGTTTATTCCGTTTATATCTTGTGCAGAAATTGCAATTGAAAATAGAAATATTATTAAAATCTGGATGGTTCTCATAATTATGCACAACGTAATTGTGTATGATATCGTGCGATTGGAA
>NZ_JBRJGE010000045.1:0-793 GCF_052983595.1 Psychroserpens sp. BH13MA-6
AAAATTCCGCGGGAGAGAAAGCGCAAGGTTGAACCAGCAATTCTTTCCGAGTTTTAAAGATAGTGAATTATGTGAGAATTTTTCCTTGTCTTAACGAACTGAGCAATTAATTATACACATTGTTGTGTGTAGTTATCTCAGTCCTTCTTCAATCGCGATTTTAAATTCAATCAATCTTTCGGCAACTTCATTATTTTTAGCTTTATTGAGTAATAAACCCATAGATGTTGTCTCAATTTTGCCAAGTTGGTTGGAAATTTTATAAATATCTTCTTCTAGAGTAAATTTCAATAAAGTTTTCACATAAGAACTATATTCTCCTCTTGCACTTGGAATATCAGAAACACCAATTGGGTCCCATAAATAATAAAGGACTTCATTAATTCTTTGTTCTAATTCGCTTAACTGATGCTTATTCATAATTAGTCTTTGAGCAATCCATATTCTTTAATCGCTTCTGTCCATATTTGATTTTTATTTTTGCTGACAATTTTTTTAATTAACCTTGTAATTATTTCTTGATTTAATTTCTCACTTTCAATTTGTTCAATGAATTCAACTGAGTCAGATTTATTTAAACTCTGAGCTGAATTATCAAGTTCACAACAACCATATCCATCAAAAGAAATTCTTATTATAGAAATACAATTGTCTTCTGTCCGATTGAAATCAATAAAAACTGAACTGTCTAGACATCCTAAACAATAATCTGCAATTCTTGTTTTTGGCAGAATTGTTTTAAAAAAGTAAAAATCTTTGTTCATGATAATTACACACAACGTAATTGTGTATG
>NZ_JBRJGE010000046.1:0-769 GCF_052983595.1 Psychroserpens sp. BH13MA-6
TTATTCCGTTTATATCTTGTGCAGAAATTGCAATTGAAAATAGAAATATTATTAAAATCTGGATGGTTCTCATAATTATGCACAACGTAATTGTGTATGATATCGTGCGATTGGAAACGCTCGTTATTTTCAGTCGTTACGATTCTAGAGTTTAAATATAAGAATTAAAACTGAAGCTAAGTAGAGCATGGATTATACACGTTGTTAGCTACTGTAGGGCAGAAGAGGTCACAGGCAAACCACAAAGCTGCGGAATATTCCGCATTGCAACCGAATCAGAATGCACAGAAACCAATTTGGCTGACAAGCCCAAGAATCCGCTGATTCACCAAACACAAAACCATGACAGTCGCATTTAGGTTGCAACCCAGTTTAAGAAATGAATATCATTTTCAGAGTAATAGTTTTAGAAGAATCCGAAGTGCTGAGGTCTATTCAGAAAGTTTCATGACCAGCTTTATTTTCGGTATTGCACTATTGTTGCTAACGTAATTGTGTATGGTTTGTTGCGGTTTTACAGCTTGCGTGTGCGGCTGATGTTCCGCGGGAAAGACGCAAGCTGTTGTGCTCAAATTTTTCCGTTGAGACTAAGATAGTAATTTGTAGGAATAAATCGTCTACTTAGCCAACCTATCGCAATTAACTATACACGGTGTTGTAGTGCGTTTTTTTCAGTTTTGTTTCTTTCAACAACTATTGTTTCAGCTATTATATCGCCTAAACGTTGATTTTTTTTAGTGAACTTAATTGTCAAAATTCCAACTAATCC
>NZ_JBRJGE010000047.1:0-627 GCF_052983595.1 Psychroserpens sp. BH13MA-6
TCATTTTCAGAGTAATAGTTTTAGAAGAATCCGAAGTGCTGAGGTCTATTCAGAAAGTTTCCTGACCAGCTTTATTTTCGGTATTGCACTATTGTTGCTAACGTAATTGTGTATGATATCGTGCGATTGGAAACGCTCGTTATTTTCCGTCGTTACGATTCTAAAGTTTAAATATAAGAATTAAAACTGAAGCTTGAGTAGAGCATGGATTATACACGTTGTTAGCTACTGTAGGGCAGAAGAGGTCATAGGAAAACCACAAAGCTGCGGAATATTCCGCATTGCAACCGAATCAGAATGCACAGAAAACAATTTGGCTGACAAGCCCAAGAATCCGCTACGTTTCCAAATGAACAGTGAATCAAATCGCATTTAGGTTGCAACCCAGTTTAAGAAATGAATATCATTTTCAGAGTAAAAGTTCTAGAAGAATCCGAAGTGCTGAGGTTTATTCAGAAAGTTTACTGACCAGCTTTAATTTCGGTATTGCACTATTGTTGCTAACGTAATTGTGTATGATTATGTTGCGGAATTTCAGCGAGCGTATGCGGCTGATGTTCCGCGGGAAAAACGCGAGCTGCTAGTTCAGGTTTTCCGAGTTGTTTATATTTTTAATAAAAGTAGGAA
>NZ_JBRJGE010000048.1:0-588 GCF_052983595.1 Psychroserpens sp. BH13MA-6
CTTTTTCCAGTTTGGAAGTTCCAATTTCCTTTCCTTCTAAAACTATATTATAATTTGTTTTGCAACTGTTTAGCACTTTTTCGTTGTAAAAGTCTAAATAATAATCAGAAGCAAGACATTCAAATGTCTCGTCTTTAAAAAAGAAAATAAAATGTTTTCTGTCAGATTTGTTAGTTTGAATTTTCTCAATCGGATTTGGGAACTCTTTATCTAATCCGCTTTTAATTTCATAAAATTCTCCCCAAGGTAATTCGTTGTGATTTGTTCTATATTGTCCATAAAAATATCCTTCATCATTGCAATTATTTAAAGAATATTCCGCACAGTTTTTAAATCGGATTTTAACTTTGTCACCTTCTTGGTATCTATCAAATCTGAAATGATTTAGATAAATGTCCATTATTAAATCAATTCCGTCCACTTCTAATTCAATTTCAGGTGAAACTGGGTCAGCGTTCCAATCTTTTGTTATTTGGATGTAGTCAATTTTTCGAGTGGGATTTTTCTCAATTTTATTTGTTCCAAATATTTTATTTATCCAACTCAATTTTCTTGTTTCTTCGGGTTTTTCTTAAATGACGCACAACG
>NZ_JBRJGE010000049.1:0-582 GCF_052983595.1 Psychroserpens sp. BH13MA-6
TATACACGGTGTTGTAGTGCGTTTTTTTCAGTTTTGTTTCTTTCAACAACTATTGTTTCAGCTATTATATCGCCTAAACGTTGATTTTTTTTAGTGAACTTAATTGTCAAAATTCCAACTAATCCGAGTGGCCACATATCTATTAAATCAGTACAATGTCTAACTAAAGGTTGCCAGAAATTCATTTTTTCGCCGTTTTTACGGACGGCTTTTAATCCGAACAAAAAATTTCCAAGAGTACTTTCAAAAAGTATTTCACTAATTACCATTAAAAGAATCCATATTCCAAAAAAGAAAAAGAATAGATGGTTTCCAGTAAATCCTCCAGTTGGTGTTTTTTCTCCAAAAAGTAAGCAAGAAATGTAAAAAAGAGTAAAGTATAATATATAATCCAAAAGTCCAGCTAATCCTCTTTTCAGGATGTAATAATTCGGCAGGCTATTTTGTTTTTCCAATTTTTGTTTTATCGTTTCAGTTCAATTACTCGCAGTTTCTTAAATGCACTACAACGTAATTGTGTATGATTTGTTGCGGAATTTCAGCCGAAGCGCTTTGCGCTTGGATGAGCCGTTCACGGCGAAA